>NZ_NWFK02000001.1:2212697-2528797 GCF_002313155.2 Psychrobacter sp. FDAARGOS_221 | reverse complement strand
CGTCAAAATAAGCTGGCGCAGCTGTATTCTGCTATCCAAACTGGCTCCCAATTAGGCATGGTCACTTTAGATGACAGTCTCAAAAAACTGCAGCAACAAAATATTATCAGTGCAGCGACTGCTCAGCAGTATGCAAAGCACAGTGATGGCTTTGCTTAGGCTAAATTATAACCGTTAACCCTAGCCTATAAAAAAAGCCTGCACGAGCAGGCTTTGTTATCAGTTGTTTAAAACGGATAGCATTCTAATACAAGGCTAAACGCCTAGTGAGCCCCTACTTGGACTATTTGGCTGCATCATGACACTCTTCGTTATCACATAGACCGTACAACACTAGAGAGTGTCCAGACAAGGTAAAGCCATATTCTTTGGCCACTTTTTCTTGTTGCTCTTCGATGATTTCGTTATGAAACTCAATGATTTTACCGCAAATATCACAAACCATATGGTCGTGATGCTCTTCTTGGGTAATCTCAAACACAGATAGATTATTCTCAAAGTTGTGACGTTCAACAATGCCGGCTTGCTCAAACTGAGTTAGTACTCGATAAACCGTGGCCAAACCCACATCTTCACCCTGCTCAATCAGTGCTTTATACACTTCTTCGGCGCTCATGTGATGATCTTCTGCATTTTCTAAAAGCTCAAGGATTTTTACCCTCGGTAAGGTAATTTTTAATCCAGCTTTACGTAAATCTTGATTGGTAATTTTCATTGCGATCCTTAGACGTTATAATTGGTTTTATGTGTTTTTCGCTATAAGCGGTTGCTGTAATGAGTATAGTAATGAATTAAATGATTGATTTATGGCCTAAAAAATAGCGTATTGAGCTTAATTGCAAAATTTAGTTAAATAATCTCGTAAGTGGTAGGCAATTGCAAGTAATTGACGTATCATTTATCCATCAGAATCTTTAAAATATCTATCAAAATCATTAAAACCTAATCAGTGTCATTTTATATTTTTCTTATCAGAGCCTTGATAAGCCCAGTCACTGTCTTCTTTCGCTATAATCACTTTTTTAGCGATATTAATAGATTATTGAAACGTGAAATTATGAAACCATTAAAAACCTTACTTTACCCTATCGCCATAACAGCCACGCTGTCACTTTCTGCTTGTTCAATTTTTGGTGTTTATACCATTGATTTACCACAGGGCACGCCCATCACTCAGCAGCAAGCTCAGCAAATTCAGCCTGGAATGAATAAGAACCAAGTGATTTATTTAATTGGTAGCCCTGCGGTACGTGATACGCTTGCACCAAATCGCTGGGACTATATCTATGATTATACACCAGGAACTTATGGAAAGCGTGAAGGCAAAGAAATCATTCACAATGCCAGCCAGCACCTGATTATCTACTTTGACGAATCAGATATTGTGACACGCGTTGAAGGGGTTGAAACGCTTCCGGTTAAAAACCAGTAGCTTTATTACGCATTGTAGCGTCAGTGACATCTATCAAATGACACCTCGCTACTGTGTGTCGCTCTTAGCTTAATATCTTAAGCAGCTTAAAGAATCTACTCTCTTAAATAACAAGGCGTATGGCAGCAGTCAATACGCCTTGTTGGTTTATGCCCGATAAACTTACTGCTTATTGGCTCTGCGCTTGCGCTTACGCATCGGGTCGATGGTTAGCGGTCTATATACCTCAATTCTATCATGCGCTTGCAATGGATAGCTAAGTAGCTTCTTTTGTGAAAACACACCCACAAACCACTGCTTGTTGTTTATCTCTGTGGCATCGCGTTGCGCTGCACACCACTGCTGCAGCTCAGGATATTGCTCAAGCCAGCCTGACTGCTGCAGTGCTTGATACAACTGTGTGCCTGGAGCAACTTGCATCTCTAGATAAAGCTGCTCATTTGCACTTGGTGCGTAGGCCAAGCTGATTGGTAGCGTTTCACCACTGCTTTGCTGCTGCGAGCTATTGCTATGACTGGCTTGCTGCATACTATCAAGATGACTCATGATGACAACCAACCAACAACGGCCACAATAATCAATAGCGGCGCTAAGATACGAATAGCAACACGCCACACGTTATAAATGGCTTCTGACTTAAAGTTTAACGATTTACGCATGTGACTGATCTTCATCTGCCACCCTGAGAAAATAGCCAGTATCAATGCGCTTATCACGCTCAGTACTACCAATAACACCGACAACACGCTTGGCGTTGCCAATAACACCATCAATACGCCAATAATAATGGTTATCAACGTGGCAATCCAAATACCAAAACGTTGGAAACGGGTCGCAATTTGGGTGCTGGCGTAATGCATAAAGAAGGCAGCGGCCACCAGAACACCAATAGCATAAACTAAGGTAGCTACCGGTGTAAGCGCACCAGTGCTAAAGATTAACGCCACACTACCAATGAAAAGCTGAGTTAGCCAAATCGGTAATACTGTTTTGGTTGCTATCTCACGGGTATTACGTCCCACCTCAGCACTGTGATTCGGATCAGGACTGACCAGCGGATTGTTAAACCAATATAAGCCAGTACCGACACCAACACTCACCAAGGCTAAGGTGACGGCTCTTGCCCACTCACCCAAACTTGGCTCTGTCATTACCAGTGCTAGTGAAGAGGCTTGCGATACCGCGCCCATCACAAAGGCAATCGCAATCAGTACCAAAGAGATAATTAAGGTACTACCACCTAGTAAGCTCAATAAGCCCGCAATCACCATCATCACTGCTGCCAAGGCAAAAGACGGCACTTGAAGATCCATGCCCAGTCTGCTGATGGCATCAAGTAAGTTTTCGCTGACCGCATCGATGCTTAAGCTGGCAATAACTAATGATAAAACAACCGTCAACCACACAAAGCTACGCCAAATAGTACTGGTGTCGGCTTGCCTGGTTAATTCCTGGATGCCTCGTGCTGGGGTCTTTTGACTGCGATGCGCCAGTCCAATCTCAGCATACAGCAGTGGCAAACCCACCACCAACATGGCAGCCAACCACATCAACCAAAAGTCTATCTGACCACTTGGCGTGGGTAAAAACCATCTAAACAGCAGTAAAGGCAATAGTGCAGCAATAAACAAAGAAGCAGAACGATTTTGCATGCGAATATCCATGGGTTAATGTTTTTATGATGACAATCTAACCGATTTTAGAGCATTAAATCAAATTGAGCATGAAATCAAATTGAGCATGAAATCAAATAAAGTCTGTAAACAATAAAACGCATAGGTTATGGCTCTCATTCAGCCAACTGTTTTACGACTGTATTCGTATTTGATTGTTGATAGTGATTGTTGGTCGTGATTATTAATGGGGTGTTGTGACCATTTCAACAAGCTCTCATAGCAAAAAACCCCGATGAACGGGGTTTTCATTATATGCGATACATATAAGCGATGATCTGACTCAATAATAGTGTCAGTCGGCTTAGTGAAGTGCACTCACGTACTGCGATAACATTTTGATGTCTTTATCAGAAAGTTTTGAAGCAACAATCTGCATCATGCCTTTATCGCCTGCTTTTTGAGCATCGTTCACACGCATTTGGTCTTTACCAACATCGTCTTCACGACCAGCAGCACGGAACATCTTAAGTTGTAGGCCAATGTACTCAGCGTGTTGACCACCGATACGAGGGAACGCGGCATAGGCGTTACCAGCACCTTTTGGATCATGACAGCCTGCACATGAGATAACGCCACGTGTTTTATCACCACCTAAGAATAGCTTGGTCGCTGCGTCTGTGGTCGCTGGGTTACCTGCGAAGGCGCCCCATGGCTTTTGTTGAGAGTAGTAACCAGCAACGTTCGCTAAGTCTTGCTCTGATAAGGTAGCAATCTGACCTTGCATGATACCGTTGACACGATATCCTGTTTTAAAGTCTCTCAACTGTTTGAATAAATAACGGATGTTTTGACCGGCTAGGTTAGGCTGTGTTGGAATAACACTCACCCCTGTAGCGCCATGACAGGCAGCACAGTTATTTTCAACTATCTTTTGTCCTGCCTCAACATCATATTTTGGCACAGTAATAACTGCATGGGCGCTGAGACTGGCAATACATAGGCTGGTGGCAACGAGCAATTTTTTCATTGTAGTCTAATCCTACTAAGTCTTTCAGGCGGTAGCTAAGTACTTATAACTTCAATAAGTGCCTATTATGTGGCAATTGTTAACATTGATAATTAAAAATAACAATTGTTAAGAATAATATAACACTAAGCGGTAAGCTATAACTACTCACTGAGAATATTTAATGCCATTATTATATCAATAGTTTTGTAAAAATAGCTAGCCATGAGTGACATATTAGTCAAAGCCTGTGTAAATATATTGCTATCAGTCACTTACACAGCAAAAAAGCCCTGATTTAATCAAGGCTTTTTGTTACTAATGACTTAAGGGTTTATATTTTTTCAAATAAATTTAGCTTATAAACCACTATTTAGATATAACCGCTACTTAGACATATATTCGATTAACGCTTTGTAGTCAGCATCACTACAGCTGCTGCACAGTCCACCCGCTGGCATTTGTGACATACCCTCTTTGACAGAGTCGACCAATGCTGGCATGCCTTTTTGAGCGGTTAATTTTTTCCACGTTGCGCTATCGCCTGTTTTTGGGGCGTTTAAGGCACCTGTAGCATGACAAGCGGCACAACTGTCTTCATATTGCTGCGCGACATTTGCAGTCGCTAGCACAGGGGCACTACTGACCAGTAGTCCGAAAAATAGCGGTGCTATTGCTTGCTTCAGTGTCATTTGTATTCTCCTTGCCTTTGATGTGTTGCGATTAGGCCCGTTGTTTAGGCTATCTAGCAACATCAACCAAGGTGATTATTTATCTTTAACTATAGTAATCAGTTGAATTTATTTAATAATGGGTTTAATCGTTAACTAAGCAGCTGGCTATGTCACTTCACTCGTGCTCTCTTGCTACACTTCTTATATCTCTTATATTTCAGTACAAGCGCACAAGAACGCACAAAAACTCAGTTAACACTCATTCACTAACTATTATTATGATGCTATTTGCTCAAATTTCAATACAATTAACATTAAAAGATATTGCTGTAATTAATCTGTTAGGCAACAATTAATGTCATAAGCTAATCAACATCAGTACAGCGTAAGTCATTATTAATATTAATTTAGTCGCTATTTATGAGTCACTGTTGTGAGTCACTAGTAGCTAATTAATATCCGTTATTATCACCCAAAGTTTATATTTAAATAAATTAAATATTACTAAACATATGGATATATTATTTAAATATTAATTAATAGTGTCTATTTTAAATAATTATTTGAAAAAAGCCTAGTATCGGTTACTATTTTTTACGTGTGCTTACCCGGCGGCTGCATTGTTTAGCATGTTAATTACAAATCTCAATCACTACATAGCACCTTTAATAGCGCACTTAAATCTGAGAAATAGCGCACTTTTTATTGCTAGAAAGCCAGTTTATCTAAGCAGTAGCCGACTTTATTACCAATAATTATCAATAATAGCTAAGAGTCGTTATAATGGGACTCTTAATTAAGTTAACATCCTGAGACACCCTATGAGTACCGCACCAAAATCGAAGAAAAAAGCCAAAGCACCAGAGTATGTTGCGCCAGAGTCAGCTACAGATTTATCGCATCTGTCTGCTAGAAAACGCTTAGAGCAAACTGAGTTTTTGATGTCTGCTCCGACCTTTAAACTGTGCCCGCCAGACGTGGGATATGAAGTGGCCTTTGCTGGACGTTCTAATGCCGGTAAGTCTTCTGCTATTAATGTATTGACCAATCAACGTCAACTGGCACGCTCGTCGAAGACACCAGGGCGCACGCAAATGATCAACTTTTTTACCATTGGTAATGAACAGACCCGTTTGGTCGATTTACCTGGTTATGGCTATGCGGCAGTGCCAGAAAAAATGAAACTGGTTTGGCAAACTGAGTTAGAAGAATACTTGGTGTCGCGTGAAAGTCTATCGGGCTTGGTGCTATTAATGGACAGTCGCCATCCGTTAAAGTTCTTTGACGAGCAGATGCTATTATGGGCAAAAGATGGTGAGCTACCGGTTCACGTGCTATTGACCAAAGCGGATAAATTCAAATACGGACCAGCCAAAAATATTTTGCTAAAGACCAAACGTGAGTTAGAAAAACTGGACCTACCCTTTAGTATCCAACTGTTTTCGGCATTGAAAAAAGAAGGTGTCGATGAGCTGGCTGAGGTTATGGGGCGCTGGTTACATATTGAAGAGCCTACAGACTCAAATAAAGATACGGATACAGGCTCAGCTGAATAAATTTATGCTAGCTTTAAGCACCAATAACGCTGATTACCCTTAACGTAGCTTTTATCTTATAATTGCTTGCGTTTTTATTTTATAATAACTTGCGACAAGCGTTACGCTAACCTAACAATAGACTGTAAGTATTGAACTTTTTACCCTAATTCAACCCATTAATTTAACTGACTAACTTTTGATAAGACGGCTTCTATGACTGATTCTACTAAGACAACTCCAGATTACCCTGACTATAAAGATACCCTCAACCTTGCAGATACCGCATTTCCAATGCGAGGCAATTTAGCTAAGCGTGAGCCTGAGTGGTTAAAGGCGTGGGAAGCGGATGATGTGTATGGCAAGATTCGCCAAGCAAAAGCGGGCCGTGAAAAATATATTTTGCACGATGGCCCTCCGTATGCAAACGGTCAAATTCACTTAGGCCATGCGGTAAACAAGGTACTAAAAGACATTATTGTTAAGTCAAAAACCTTATCAGGCTACGATGCACCTTACGTACCAGGTTGGGACTGTCATGGTTTGCCAATTGAGCAAAAAGTAGAAGCCAAAGTCGGTAAAGTCGGTCAAAAAGTTTCTGCGACTGAATTTCGTGGTCTGTGCCGTGAATATGCACGCAGTCAGATTGACATGCAAATGGCAGACTTTAAACGTTTGGGCGTATTCGGTGATTGGGACAACCCTTATCTGACCATGAACTTCCATCAAGAAGCCAACATCGTTCGTGCCTTGTCAAAAATCTATGCCAACGGTTATGTGACCCGTGGTATGAAGCCGGTCAACTGGTGTCTAGATTGTGGCTCTTCATTGGCAGAAGCAGAAGTCGAATACGAAGACAAGACCTCAGATGCTATCTATGTGGCCTTTGACCTAGTCGATCCTTCACAAGTATTGCCTGAAGGCAGCACAAGTGATGCAGCTGACAAAACATCAGCGGTTATCTGGACCACAACCCCTTGGACATTGCCAGCCAACCAAGCGATTGCGGTGAGTGCTGATTATGAATACAGCGTTGTCAAAACCAGTAAAGGCAACCTACTACTTGCCAGCGACCTAGTTGAAGACGCACTAAACGCTTTGGGCTTAGAAAATGAAGGTTTGGTTAATACCTTAACTGGTGACAAATTAGAGCTAATCAAAGCTCAGCACCCACTGATTGCTGATCGCCAAGTGCCTATCATTCTAGGTGACCATGTGACCACCGAAAGTGGTACTGGCTTAGTTCACACAGCCCCAGCCCATGGTGCCGATGACTATGTGGTAAGCCTGCGTTACGACCTGCCTGTGTTTAACCCAGTGGCCGGTAACGGTGTTTATTTGGATACCGCAGAAGTATTTGTTGGTGAGCACATCTATAAAGCACAACCAAAAATTATCGCCGCTCTAAATGAGACCGGCCATCTGTTAAAGCATTACAAAATGGAGCACAGCTATCCGCATTGCTGGCGCCATAAGAGCCCTATTATCTTCCGTGCGACGCCTCAGTGGTTTATTCGTATGGACCATCAGGTAGAAGGTCGTCATAACACTTTACGTCAGCAAACCATGCATGATATTCCAAATGTGACTTGGACGCCAGCTTGGGGCCAAAACCGTATTGAAGCGATGGTTGCCGGTCGTCCTGACTGGTGTATCTCACGTCAGCGTACTTGGGGCGTGCCGATTCCTTTCTTTATTCATAAAGATACCGACGAGCTACACCCAAATACCCTTGAGCTGATGGAAGATATCGCTCAATTGATCGAAAAAGGCGGCGTTGAGGCATGGTTTGAAGCCGATGCTGCTCAATTTATCGGTGATGATGCCGAATCTTACGTGAAGTCAACCGATACTCTAGATGTTTGGTTTGACTCAGGGACCACTCACTTTGCGGTACTTGAGCAAGATGACAGCTTAACCAATCCAGCTGACATGTACCTTGAAGGCTCGGATCAGCATCGTGGTTGGTTCCAGACCTCACTATTAACGTCAGAAGCCATGTATGGTCGCGCACCTTACAAGCAAGTGTTGACCCACGGCTTCGTGGTTGATGAAAATGGCCGTAAGATGAGTAAGTCTTTGGGCAATATCATTAACCCACAAGATGAAATTAACAAAACTGGCGCCGATATGCTGCGTATGTGGATTGCTGCCAGTGATTATCGTTACGAGATGAATGCCGGTAAACAAGCCTTTAAAGGCGCAACCGACATGTACCGCCGTATTCGTAACACCATTCGCTTCTTATTGGCCAACACCGATGACTTTAATCCAGAAAGCGATGCGCTGCCAATGGATGAGCTAGTGAGCTTAGATAAGTACATCATGCACAGAGCGCATACGATACAACAAGCGATCATCAGTGCGTATGATGCGATGGACTTCCACCAAGTTACACAGCAAGTCACTGCATTCTGCTCGCAGGATCTAGGCGGTTTCTACTTAGACATCATTAAAGACCGTCAGTACACCACTAAGGCAGACGGTGAGCCACGTCGCTCAGCACAGACAGCCATGTATCATATCGCACATGCCCTACTGCGCTGGATTGCGCCTATCTTAAGCTTCACCGCTCAAGAGGCATGGGAAGCGTTATTAAAAGAGCGTGCCACAGGCGATAACGCTTATGTGTTTACTCAAGATTGGTATGTACTGCCTGAGTTCAAAATGGACAAAATCAGCGAAGCCGATTGGACCCTGATTTTGGAAGCCAAAGATGCGATTAACAAGGTCATCGAGCACGCACGTGAGCAAAAGATTATCAATGCCAACTTATCAGCGGCTGTGACTATTTATGCTGCTGGTGACATTTATAACAGCTTAGCGAAGCTCGAAGATGAGCTGCGCTTTGTGTTGATTACCAGTGCCGCTAGCTTGCAAGCGTTAGAGGATGAACAAGGCGAAGCCACTGAGCTAGACAACTTACGTGTTAGTGTCGGCTCTGCTGAAGGCGAGAAATGTGTTCGCTGCTGGCATGTGCGTCAAGATGTCAATGCTGACCCAGCACACCCTGGCATTTGTACTCGCTGCGTAAGCAACATTGCAGGCTCAGGTGAGGTTCGCCACTATGCCTAACCCCGCAAATCCTGAGTCTAGACAGCCAGACCCAAGCACAACCAAGCCGGCCTATGTTACGCCAGAGCCTAGCCCCAATAAGCGGCCGAAGCTGATACCCAACGGCAGACAAGCGCTGTTGTGGTATGTGCTGTCTTTAATTGCAATTGGTCTCGATCAATGGACAAAATGGCTGGCAGATACTCGGCTTAACTTCCATGACCCGATACCTGTGATTGAGCCTTATTTGAACTGGACATTGGCATATAACTATGGCGCTGCGTTTAGCTTTTTGGCAGATCAAGGCGGCTGGCAGAAGTGGTTTTTTGCCAGTCTGTCATTTGTAATGTCATTATTCTTGCTGGTTTATCTAACCCGCGCGCCTCGTCAAGCTAAGCTGCTTAATGTGGGCTTAGCGCTGATTTTAGGCGGTGCTGTTGGTAATTTAATTGACCGCGTGCGCATTGGTAAAGTGATCGACTTTATCCATGTACATTATGCTGATGTCTGGCATTACCCTATTTTTAACGTGGCAGATATCGCTATTTGTACTGGGGTTGCCTTGGTCATTATTGACATGCTGTTTTTTGAAAACAAGCGCAATATCCAGTATCAGAAAGCAAATTAGCCGTTCAACCTTAGTGGTTAATAGCTACCTAGCGACAAACCAACTTGCAACAAACTAAAATACCGTCTATCACCCGTTTCACTGGGCTAATATAGACGGTATTTTTTATGGCGAATATAAATCGGTTATTAATTAAAGCTGAGAAATTTAAAGCTGCCGAATTTAAAACTGCCGAATTTAAAACTGCTAATTTAAAGCTGAGAAATATCACCGCCTGTAATGATATAAAACAATCCTGCCAAATTAATAATAACGGTCAGATAATAGGTCATACGAAACTCTGGCTTTTGGGTTTTATGACGTAATCTATTTTGCGCCAACATCGCCCCAACCCAACCTCCAAGGACACTGAGCAGATGCAAAGTTGCTTCCGGTGTACGCCAGCGCCCTTGCTGCGCTGCCTTTTTGTCTTTGGCATAGACAGCATAAGTCACCACACCCAAAGCCACATACCAACCGGCGACCAATAGGCTAATACTGCCAGAAATTACCAAGATAGCCAGTACCACATAAAACCCGATCGTCACTAACAGCTGCTGTTTTTGCTGTTGTGAAAAGCTTTTTTGGCGGCGTGATCTTTTTGAGTGTTGTTGTTTTGATTTGTTGCGTTTGGTCATTATTTTCTCATTAGCATCTAAATATTTATTATACTCTGCCAGTGTAGCGGTTTGTTAGCCGTACTCACTTTGAATCTTGCAACTTAGCGCAATCATCACCATAAACTAGTCATAGCCGCACTGGCTTTATCCTATTTTTATTAAATTATTTTTGTTGTTAAAACACAACTTTAGAACATAACACACGATTCACTCTATTGTGCAAAAACCAAATAATAACTGCGTTAAATATAATGATAAATACAACCCCTAAGGCCTCAATCATGGATGCTGATGTACACACCAAGTTAACACAGACTGACGCACCCGACCACGCTCACTCACCTATTAAAGTGGGGATTATCGGCGGCGGTGTTGCCGGATCGACTATTGCCATTCGTCTAGCTGCATTAGGCATAGACACTTATTTGCTCGAAAGCAAAGCCAGCTTAATCGATGGTCCGCCCATGTGTCACTTGCACGCTGGCGGCAATCTGTATCGTGAAATTCCAGACAGTGACTGTGTTGAGCTATTAAAGCAATCCATCGATATGCTGCGCCTATATCCTTATAGTATTGATGTACGCCCTACGGTATTTGCAGTTCCTACCCGTGATGACGGTGACCCACAAGACCTATTGCCTCGGTTAGAACTGCTTACTCAAGAATATCAGCAGATGATCGATGATGACCCAGCCAATAAGGTATTGGGTGAGCCAGAAGACTATTATCGTTTGTACCAGCGTGACCAGCTTGAAGCGCTTATCGCTGAGTCTAATTCAGACAGTGATAATAAGTCGGTTGAGCACGCTAACCCTAAAGATAAAATGGATGATTGGGTGACAGCGGCTGCACAGCAATTAGATTTGGATAAATTAAAATTCCCACTTATCGTGGCGCAAGAATATGGTTGGAATATCTTCCGCTTAGCGGCTTCGGCGCAGCTGGCACTTAAGTCTTATCCTAATGCTCATTTATTGTTAAACACCCAAGTGGTTGATGTCACTCAAACAGACAGCAGCAACGACAACCATAAAAAATGGCAGCTGCACTATCGAACCAATCAAACAGACGCTTCTAAAACAGTAGCTGATACAGAGTCAACTAGCGCCTCACAACCACAACTGTTAGAAGTGGATTATTTAATCAACGCTTGTGGTTTTCGTACCGGTGTGATCGATAATATGGTCGGTGTCTCCGCTGAGCGCATGGTTGAGTTTAAAGCCTCTTATGTTACCCATTGGGATCGTAATGACAACTCAGGCAACGATATAAGCTCAAACTCAAGCACGGATACTCAAACCAGTAACAGCAATCACCGCAAATTACCTGAGATTATTATTCATGGCACACGCGGTACGCCGCAGGGCATGGTGCAACTGACACCCTACCCTGATGGCTACTATCAAATTCATAGCATGAACAAAAAGGTGACCCTGTTTGATGATGGTCTGGTTGCTGCCACCAAGGATGATGCTCAGCCTGAGCTGAAAGATAAGTATATAGACTTTATTGACGAGGGTTGGAATCCAAAAACCTTACAGCAGCGCAGCCAACGTGCCATAGAACAGGTCAGTGAATTTGTGCCGCGTTTTGCTTCAGCCAAACCGACTCAAAATGCACTCTATGGCGGTCAACAAATTCCTGGTGACAATGATACGTTGCGCGTCGCTGATATCAGTCTTTACCCAGAACAGCATTACGCGCGTGCAGAAAACGTAAAGGCCTCTTCTGCTTTAGAGGCCTCTGATGATTTGGTACGACAGTTGCAGCAGCAACAATTGATTGGTGCTGTTGAGTCACAAAACAAGGCCCGCCATCAGCATCAATGGCACTATCTACAACAGGTAGATAAAGCCATTATTGACCAACTGGCTGAGCAGTTAACGAAGCAGCGCGCATTCCCACTGCCAATGGCAGGTGTAGTAACCCCTTACCAGCCCTAGATTTTGTGGGTTGCTATCGGGTCATGAATATGCACGTATTTATTTAACAACTCGATTGCTGAGTCGATGTCATTGCACACCACCAATCTGTCTAGATCTTGTTGCTTCATAAAGCCTTCTTCGGTGGTGTGCTTTAAGTGCGCGATTAACGGATCATAGAAGCCATTGATATTTAAAATAATCATTGGCTTTTCGTGTTGATACAACTGACGCCAAGTGGCAATTTCCATAATCTCTTCAAGCGTACCCAGCCCGCCTGGTAGAGTGATAAAGGCATCTGCATATTCTGCCATGATGGCCTTACGGGTGTGCATGGTATCGGTCAGATGCAAGCTGGTCAGCCCATCGTGTGCAATTTCGTGATCTAGCATGAAGGTTGGAATCACACCGACCGCTTGTGCACCGCCTTTCACCACAGCATCGGCTACTGCACCCATCAAACCAATACTGGCACCGCCATAAACCAATCCCATATCATTTTTGGCCAGTGCAGCACCCAGCTCTTTGGCTGCTTGTTCATAAACAGGATTGTTGCCAGTACGCGATCCGCAGTAGACCGCCACTAAAGGCTGAGTGATATCTGATTTATCCACTGCATCGCTAACGTTGACCACATCTTTACTGGTGATGGTTTTATAGCTTGGTTTTGCCGCTTGTGTCATAAAGTTCTGCCCCCTTTAAGGGTAAATGGGTTACCTAAGTAAGATAGGTATGGATTAAATAGTGTGTGTTTATAATAAATAGATAGAGACTCATTATAATAACATACCCAAAAAGATTGGCATTTATCACTATGTATTTTTTAATTATCACCACGTTGATTTGTTATTAACTTTTTTTGCCCTTTTAATCACTCTATCGCAAGATATATCAAGCAATTTGCATTCAATCAATTTGCTGGTCATTAATCATTATCACCTAGTCTGTTATTGTTATACATCGACCTACACTAAACCCATCCATTATCAATCGATGATTATCAAACAATAATGAACAGTGGGTTTCTAATTGCTACTATAAATGACTGTTTAAATCTCTTATGATATCAAGCGTCTGTAACCGCTTACAGCCCCTATTAATCCTAACAAAACCAAACAGCCGTTTGCTAAAACTGTTTAGCAGCCCTTTTTAATAAGACGGTTTAATTTTAGCTGTTTATTAGGATAGCCCATAACTGTTGCACTTTGACTTGTCATACACATTTACAGGGTAGTTTATATGACTCACAATACCAGCACATTGACCATTATCACCGAGCGCAATCAGCCACTCACAGCTAGCATCTACACCCCTACCGGCAAAGGCCATGATGACATAAAAGACGCCATTATGATTGCCCCCGCAACCGGTATCAAACGTCTGTTTTATAAAAGCTTTGCCAGCTATTTGGCCAGCCAAGGCTTTGGGGTCATTACCTATGATAATGAAGGTATAGGCGACTCATTGACCTGCCCGTTGCCCAAATGCGATGCGTCGTTAATCAGTTGGGGTCGTCACGATGCTACGGCGGTACTTGAAGCACTACAAGATGAGTTCCCCAATGCCAACTATCATTTAGTCGGTCACAGTGCCGGCGGACAGCTCATTGGTCTGATGCCAAACTATCAAGCATTAAGCTCGGTAGTAAATGTGGCCTGCTCTTCTGGTCGTATTAAGAATATGGACATGCCATTTAAAGCCCAAGCCATGGTATTTATGGATGGCGCGATTACCTTAGGCAATCTACTATTGGGCTACACCCCTTCTGATAAATTTGATATGGGTGAGCCACTGCCGCGCGGCGTGGCCAAACAATGGCGTGATTGGTGTAATGGCAAAGGCTATATCAAGACCGCTTTTGGCAAAACCGTATTCACCCATTATTATGATGAATTTGCGGCACCATCACTGTGGTTAAACTTCACAGATGACGACATCGCCAATGCTAAAAATGTAGATGATATGTTGGCTGTATTTACCGCCATGCCGGCCGAAAAACGCATGATGACACCACAGCAGTTTGGCTTAAAGCATATCGGGCATATGAAGTTCTTTAGCAGTAAAACCCATGCTAAAGCGCCGGAGCTATGGCAAATGGCTACCGATTGGATTCAGGCGCATAGCAAATAGAGGTACATTGCGAATAGAAAGACTGCTTATATAATCCATTACAGCTTATTCATCTCGTACTTCATTTTCATTTAATACATCGTCTTGTTTTAATGCAGCATCTTGCTGACGCAGGCGCTGCTGTAATGCCGAATAAAGCGCTGGTGTTAAGCTGTCTATATTGCCCAGCATCCATTTAATATAGCCAATAGGCACACTACTGATAAGCTGCCCTTTATATTTGCCAAAGGGCATTTTTGCCAGCGGCTTAGCAGTATTAGAAATACGGTGCGCTGCCTCAAAATCTGTTGGTTCAATATTCAAACGCTCGCAACAGGCTTGGTATAACAAATAGCACATACGTGCATCGCCCAGTGCATCATGCGCCAATGCGGTCATACTGGCCGCCTGTTGCTTCCCAATCAGCTGCTCGATACATCGAGACTGTGAATAGCCCTGCCACTCTGGAAACGCAGCGCGTGCCATACGCACTGTACATATCAGCTTCACTGACGGACGGCCGATAACACCCCAGTCAAAACGTACATTGTGCCCAATAAGATAGTCGCTTAATTGAAACTTCTCTAGTTGAAATCGAGGACATCCTGCGACATCGGCATCGGTGATGCCATGAATCTTAGTCACAAAAGCAGAGATTGGACGCCCACTATTAAAATACGACATCCACTCTTGCCCGGTCAGCACATCTATGGTCGCAACTTGCACTGGCCTTGGATCACGACCCTGATCGGTTTCAGTATCTATAACTAAGCCGGTTGCAGACAGCTGTTCAGCATTATTTGATGCGATTGACTTCATATTGGTCTTCTTGGTTGATTATTACTTTTCATTGATTAGAGCTTGTCATCGATAGTTACTTGTCGCTGATTATTATGCTTGGTTAATGATTGTTTTTGGTTAACGTAGTTCTTGAAGGGTTATTGTTGGGGGTTATAAGTTGTTATACTCAGTTAACGCTTATCAGCAACTACCACTCTAACAAATTTGTTTTTCTATGAATACAGATAATGATACCCCTTGGGAAGCCTATCGACGTCCATTTGTACGTGACTTGGCGTTTGCACTGGCCTGTCCCGATGCGCTAAAGCGTTGGCAGTCGCCCGAGCCTAATTTGGCGTCGCCGCCTATTTTTGTGCATGAGCCAAGCTTTTGGCAAAGTCAGTTTCAGCGTTATGCGCAGCGTTTGCAGCAGCTTGATAATACTAATGCCTATCAGGATCTAACCCGTTACTTGATGTCCCGACCTAGCCCGTACCGATTGGGTTTCCACTTTGAAGGGCTGATCCATTTTTGGCTTGAAGATGGCTACCGACTTGGGCTACATCCCTATGAAGTGGTGGCACACAATGTGCAGCTGTATAACGGTATGCAGACCACAGGTGAGTTAGATTTTATTTTGCGCAATCATGACACCGATCAAATCGAGCATTGGGAGCTGGCAATTAAGTTTTATTTAGGCTCAGCGCCTTATGACTATGTGAATTGGGTGGGTATTAACTCGCGTGATAATTTAGAGCGCAAGCTGATACATATGCAAAGCAAGCCGTTTCGTAGTGTCTGGGTGGACTTAGACGGCTACCATAAGATTAAGATTGATAAGCGCTATGTGGTACTTAAAGGTCGCTTTTTTCAGCCCGCTCATCAATCAAGTGATCAAGCAACTGATCGAGCGTTTGTCCGACCTGAGTGGCTAAATGACAGCTTCCCTATGCACCGCTGGCATCGTCTGCATAATCGAAGTGACTGGGAGGCCTTACATCAAGATACACTGGATAAAGAGGCGCTACGCCCAGCGCATTATATTGAATGGTTTACTCAGCGCCACTTCTATGATGCCAGCTTTCTGGCTAGCAGACCGCTGCCTTTAGATCCTAGCTTAGATAAAGATGAGTTGCGCCGGCGCCGCTATCGTTTGGCACACTGGCCTTATCAGCCATTAGAGTTTGAGGATATAGATACCAATTTATATATGAAGCATGCTGAGCCAGTAGTATTGGTAGTTGATTAGACAGCTTAATCACTAATCTACGTGAAAAAGCTTAATATTTAGCCCTAAAAAAAGAACCACTATCAGTGATAGCGGTTCTTTTTTATTGAAACAAGCTTGGATTTAAGTGGCAAATATTAGCGAAGTTGACGCCAAACCGATACTTGTCCAGACTGTGTTTGGGTTAATAGATAACCGTTAACAAAGGTTAATTTATTGATAGCACCTTTTGATTGAGTGCGGCTAACAATACGACCATCTTGTGGAGATAAGAAGTGAACCACTCCCTCTAAATCACCAATTGCGATATAGTTGCCCACACGCTCAGGGTTACTTAGCTTACGATATGCCAAATCGTTGTTTTCCCAAAGCAGATCACCAGACTGACGGCTAAATGCTTTTACTGCGCCATCTAAGGTCGTGGTAATCACGGCATCATTGGTCACTGCTAAACGGTTTCTGCTAGCTGCATCTTGAATAAAACCAACCTGACCACTGGCCAAGTCTGCCGCTAATAGCTGACCACTGTAGCTCACAGCAAATAGTTGACCTTGATCGACCGTTGGCGTGCCATCAATGTCTGTCATGCGCTGAATTTCACTGGCACCGGTTGGTACACCGACACGGCGGTTCCACTGTGGAATACCCGACTCAATGTCCACACCATGCAAGCGCCCATCAGCACTGGCAAGTAAGGCTGTTTGGTTATTCAGCAATGTCGGCTTAGCAGTACCACGCACACTGATGCTTGGTGACTGAGTCGCAAACTGCCAAATAGTGTCGCCTGTCTGCAATGATAAGCCATACATAATGCCATCATTGCCCGACAAGATAACTCTATTGTTATGAATTAACGCTGGGGCTAACACCGTACCATCAATCTTGTTTTGCCATTTAATTGAGCCATCTGCGCTATTAAAGGCTATCACGCGTGCAGACTTAGTAGTAACGACTGCTGTCTGACTGGCACCATCAAAAGCAACACCACCAACGATGTCTTCTTTTAAGTCGGCTTCCCATAGCTTTTGTCCAGCAATGTTATAGCTTTCAACATTGCCTGAGCTACCTGCCACAACCAATTGCTGACCGTCAAAACCGACTTCGAAGCGATTCACTTCTGCCAGTTTTGAGCGGTTGTTAATTGAAGTCTGGAACACAGGCTCAACGATAGATACTGACTCAGCTATTTGAGTCAATTTAGTGGGCTTATGAACTTCAGGCTTAATTGTTTTACCGCAAGCAGATACCAAGGCAACGGCCGCACATAATAAACCAATTTTGGATACTTGCATCAAACTGTTAACAGCTTTTGCTCGTGAGGGTTGGATAGTGTTGTTATACATAATTTGGTCAGCTCAATCAGGTTAAAAGTCATAGCACGTTCATCATTTGGTATCGGAGGTGCTAATCAACTCGTTGTGTATTTATAGCAAATTTGGTTGTAAACAAAAAGTCTAATCTGTGTTATCTAATTTATTTTAAAAGCAATCTCAATCGCACATAAGGCGTTACAAGGTTATGTCGCATATGCATGTAACGCCTGATGACAACTTATTGCGCAGCTTCAGTCGCCTCGTCACCTTCAGCAGCAGTTTGTGCTTCAGTATTTTGAGTAGCTTGAGTGTCTTGTGCTGCCGGCGCTTCTTCAGTTGCCGCAACAACCATTTGATCTAAGTCAGCACCCGCTTGCGCTTGCTGAGCTTCCATATTGGCTTGCATCGCAGCTTGATTAACCACTTGTGCTTCAGGCTCAATCGGCTCAGGCGCAACACCTAAGCTTTCCAGTTTTAAGTATAAAAATGGACGATTTTCATTGCGCTTAGATAAGATGCTCCATGCATTTTGATAAGCACGTATCGCTTTTTCTTGTTCTTTTTGAGCCAAGAAGATATCACCTAGCAGCTCTTGCTGAGTTCCTTCAAAGGCAACAGGCACATCTTTTGATGCTTCTGTTAATGCTTCATCAACATTACCATTAGCCAGTAACACAGTGGCATAGCGCAGCTGAGTAATAGAATGTAGGCCGGCATCTTGCAGGTCAATCTCTAATGCTTTTTTCAGCGCAGCCAAAGCGGTGTCATTATCTTTAGCATCAACCGCATTACGTGCTTTGATCATTAGCGCCTGCCAGGCATAGACCGTCTTACCATGCTCTGCAACCAAAGCATCAATGTCTTTATTTAATTTAGCAGAGGCTTCAGCATCAATTTCTGGCGTACTGTGCAAGTTATCATTCGCGGTTTCAATGGCGGCATATTTATCAGCCGCTACCGTATCTGCCTTCATGCCAGAATTTTGTAGATAGTTCCAACCAAAATAGCCGATTAACGCAATCAAAATGGCGCCAATGATATAACCAGCAGACTTCTTTAATTTCTCAATTGACTGAGTGTCTGCATTGGGATCATGCTGCTCTGGAGTAGCGGGATTGGGACGTTTGGCCATAAATCTACCTAATATATGTTAATTGGCTATTATCAAAAGCGAGTATTAAAAAAAGAGCGTGTATTAAAAAATTAGTTTCAAAAGCAGCCCATCAATGCGTTGATGGTGATTGTCATGCTTATACGTTTAAATAGCTCTAT
The DNA here is from genome assembly GCF_002313155.2 of Psychrobacter sp. FDAARGOS_221. Classification (NCBI taxonomy): domain Bacteria; kingdom Pseudomonadati; phylum Pseudomonadota; class Gammaproteobacteria; order Moraxellales; family Moraxellaceae; genus Psychrobacter; species Psychrobacter sp. FDAARGOS_221. The sequence goes on along the minus strand of NZ_NWFK02000001.1, from coordinate 2,509,629 downwards.
CTGCTCAAGCGGTTATACACTAAAGTTTTGCGCGTCATGTAGCCACAGTCTGTCTTGACTGCTTTGCTCACCGGTTTGCATATCTTTAACGCTGATGCGATTGGTATCAATTTCATCTTGTGCCAAAATCACCGTCAGTTTTGCGCCCGACTTATCGGCCTTTTTCATTTGCGCTTTTAAGCTACTGGCACTGGCCATCTTAACGCGCAAATCGTGACGCTCGGTGCGTAATGACTGAGCATAAATCAAGCCTTGGTCATACACATCGGGGTGCACCACCACAAAGATATCACAGGCAGGCTCTTCTGGCATTGGGTTAACGGCTTGCACTAATAACAACAAGCGCTCAAGTCCCATTGCAAACCCTACTGCTGGATCTGATTTAACCGGTTTTGCATTATCCGCAGACTTTTTGGCTTGGCCAATAGACTTTAGCTGACCGATAAGACCGTCATAGCGACCACCCGCACATACCGTTGCTTGTGAGCCTAACTTGTCAGTAACCCACTCAAATACTGTCTTATTATAGTAATCCAATCCACGTACTAGCTTAGGATTGATGACAAATTCAATGCCTAGCGCGGTTAAATAACGCTGCAGTTTTTCAAAATCTGCACGGCTTTGTTCACCCAAGAAGTCTGCTAGACGTGGCGCATCAGTTAATAATGCCTGCGTATTTGGGTCTTTACTGTCTAAGATACGTAAAGGATTGGTTGTCAATCGGCGCTGGCTGTCGGCATCCAGCTGATCTTTTTTATCAGTTAAGAAATCAACCAAAGCGGCACGATAAGCATGACGCTCATCAAGCTCACCGAGACTGTTAATCTCTAAGGTTAATTCATGATCAATACCCAAGCGCTGCCACATCATATAGGTCATCGCAATCAGCTCGGCTTCGACATCGACATGCTCGCTACCAAAGGCTTCAACACCTAATTGATGGAACTGACGATAACGGCCTTTTTGTGGCTGCTCATAACGGAACATTGGGCCCATGTACCACAGTTTAGGGTTATCACCGCGTAATAAGTTGTGCTCAATCACTGCACGTACTGCACCCGCCGTACCTTCTGGGCGAAGGGTAATCGGAGTCGGAGGATCTGATTTATCGGTAAAGCTAAACATCTCTTTTTCAACGATGTCAGTTGCATCACCGATGGCACGGGCAAACAGCTGCGTTTCTTCAACAATAGGCAGACGAATTTCTTCGTAGCCAAACTGATCCAACACGCTGCGCAGCGTGCTTTCTAAACGGCGCCAAATTCCACTAGCCTGACTGCTTGACGTTGCAACGTGCAGGATGTCATTAAACCCTTTGATTGACTTAATCATATAATCGCCCAGTTTTTATAATCTTTAGTATTTCAATTTGTTATTCAGTTATGCAAACGGTTTTGCCCTACTGTCTTATTTACCGCCATCCACACGTAATATCTCATTGGCCGCTTGTGCTTCTGCTTTCGCCACACGCTCACGTACCATTTTTTCAATATTATCAACCAAAGTAGTGGTATCAATTAAGTGGCTTTTTTGACCTTCTAAATATACCAGTGAATTTGGAGAGGCACCAACCACACCGATATCACTCTCTTTGGCTTCACCAGGACCATTGACCTTACAGCCAATGACCGATACATCCATCGGCACGCGCACATCTTCTAAGCGGGCTTCTAGCTCATTCATTACCCCAATCACATCAAATTCTTGACGTGAGCAGCTTGGACAAGCAATAAAGTTAATGCCGTTGGCACGTATGCCCAATGATTTTAAGATATCAAAGCCAATTTTAATTTCATCTTCTGGCTCTGCGGCTAACGAAATACGAATGGTATCGCCGATGCCATCTAGTAATAAGCCGCCCAATGCGATCGCTGATTTAACAGTACCTGTGCGATAAACACCTGCTTCGGTCACCCCTAGATGTAGTGGGTTATCGATTTGTTGTGACAATAGACGATAAGCATCTAAGGTCAAAAACACATTACTGGCTTTTACCGATACTTTATATTGATCAAAGCTTAAACGATCTAAGATATCAATATGGCGCATGGCAGACTCTACCATTGCCGCCCCAGTCGGTTCTTTATACTTACGCTGAATCTCTTTTTCTAATGAACCGGCGTTTACCCCAATACGGATTGGAATATTGTGGTCACGGGCACTGGCAACCACTTCACGCACCTTGGCATCATTACCAATATTACCTGGGTTAATACGTAAGCAGTCAGCACCGGCTTCTGCAACCGCTAATGCAATTTTATAGTCAAAGTGAACGTCGGCAATCAGCGGGATATCAACCCGTTTTCTAATCTCAGCAAAGGCAGCGACCGTGTCCATGGTTGGGGTCGATACGCGCATCATATCGGCGCCTGCATCAACACAACGCTCAATCTGTGCGACTGTCGCATCCACATCACACGTATCTGTGTTGGTCATACTTTGGACGCTTATAGGCGCATCACCACCGACAGCCACATCACCGACATATATTTTTTTGGTTTCACGACGTTTAATTGGAGAGGGAGTTGACATAAAGCTTCTCAGTTAACTGATACATGTATTTAAAAGGGGTCGACTCATAACAGGCTAACCATTAAGAGTCTTACTAACTCGTTAGCGGCTTGTTTATTAGCCAGCACAAGATTGTGCCAGCCAATAAGTATAGCAGTGGATTATGACGCTAAGCTGATTACGGCGCTAAAGTAAAGTTGGCAGCACCATTTTCGATATAATCGTTTAATTGTACCGGTGTGCCATTTAAGTTTAAGGTCGCACTAGAGGCTGGATTAATCTTAATATTAAACGGTGGTTGACCTGATAACTTATAGCCGCCTCTAGGTTGCTCGCCGGCAATCAAGGTTTGGCCTGAAGCGTCTACCACATTTAGCTGCGTATCACCTTGAATCCAAAAGTCTAGTGTCGCTGACTGTGCGGCATCATCACCAACACCAATCGCTGAACCACTATTACTTAGCGCACCCGTGGTATTAATTGCGGCACCGGCTGATTGTTCGCTATCTGACAATTCATCGGCTAGGCTGCTGTTGTCTTGTTGATCATTGGTTGCAGACGCATCTTGAGCATTAGACACGGTACGAATTAAAAATACCGCTAAGATAATCAGACCAATCACACCCAATACCAATAATGGATTGATGCGGATAGAACGTCTACCTTCACGCTGCAAGGTGCCCATTGGCTTCAATGGCGACTCAATGTCATCGACGCTTTTTCTTTTTAGCTCATCAGGATAGTTACGATTAAAGCTCTCTGCGACCTGCTCTGGATCTAAACCCAAAAACTTGGCATAGTTGATGACAAAACCACGCGCAAACGCCATTTGTGGCAGCTCTTTAAAGTCTTCAGCTTCAATGGCTTCTAGGTGACGACGCAAAATAAATAGCTCGCCTGCCACGTCATCTAAGGTTAGGTTTTTGTTGATACGTGCTTGCTTTAGTCGATTACCGAATGAACCGAAATTTTGATTAGATGTGTCGAAGTTCGGGGTTGACGATTCTTTATTATCTATGTCCATGATGCCTCTGGGTTACGAATCCAAACGATTAGCTGGGTCATGTTAGTGATCTAGCAACAGATATCATCCCTGCTAAATCGGCTAAGTCATGAGTCAGCGAGCCGCTGTCGAGAAAGTTATGTTTTATTATAAATCAATCAGTTTACTGTGTGTCATATGCTTAGACTGAGCAAATACCGCAAGCCACGCTTTAATGCCTGCATTTGGCTGCTATATTTCATAATCTAGGCTTAACTGTCCGCACTTAATTGACTCAGTCGAATACCTTGCGAGACGATGCGAGGATGACGGTTAGGCTGATCATTTAACAATATTAACAGCTCATTATACAAGTTTTTTGCCTGTTCGACTTGTTTACTGTCAATCAATATGTCGATCAATTCTATATGAGCGGTAATATTACCACGCTCACTGCCAAGCACTCGAACAAAAGTATCGGTTGCCAACTGGCGATCACCTACTTTTAACGCGGTTAAGCCTAAGTTCTCTAGCGCACCAATGCGGCCATAATAACCTAGCGCTGAGCCCGCGATTTTAAAGTGCTCTATCGCCTGTTGCGGTTTTCCAACTTTTGACAAATAAACGCCATAGTTGTTATGTGCCTGCATAAACTGAGCATCAAGCGCAATGGCTTTTAAAAAGTAAGCCTCAGCGTTAAGCAAATTGTCAGCGCTGCCTTCTTGCTGCAACAACACGCCCATCATATCATAAGCCGGTGCATAGTCTGCATCCGCATTGAAGGCCATTTGCAATTGGCGACTGGCCTCATCAAGTTGGCGATCGCGCAGGTATTGCGCTGCAATTTGGGTTCTAATTTCAGCGGCTTGTTGCTGATTGCTTTTAGTCCCTGATTTAGACCGATTGCTTGCCGTTATGTTTGTGTTATTCAGACTGCTTGCATTCGGCTGCCCAGCTGTCTGAGACGTTACTTGAGAATCAAAGCCATTAACAGATGAGTTGGTTTGGCAACCTAATAACGGAACACCCAACAGGATACTGGCTGTTAATATTAATCGTTTAAAACTATGCCTCGGTTTAAACTCAAGCGTATTATACTGATAACGTCTGGCTTCCTGACAGCTGTCATGCCTGTCATACTCATTATTAACAGTCATTGATTGGCCATCCTAGCCTTGCTCATGTCTTATCCTAAGTTTATTGATCGATAAAGATTTATTGATTGGCAACATGTCTCAATCAGACATAAGCAATACACATAATATTAACATCAGCTTAAACCATTTGTAATGGTTTGCACTGTTTTTATCACATTTTATAGTTAATAAATAGTGGCGTTAAATACAGTTAGAAAACCATCCATTCATCTAACCTTATTCACCAGCGGCCTGTTGCTCACGATCTTTAATACTTTGCTGCCATTTGGCTGAACGGCGGGTTCTATCAGCAACTTGACCAACCAATTGACCACAAGCGGCATCAATATCATCACCACGGGTCTGACGAATAGTACACACAAAGCCGGCGTTATTTAAGATATTACTAAACGCATGGATGCGGTTGTTACTTGAGCGATCGTATGGCGCATGCGGGAATGGGTTAAATGGAATCAAGTTAATTTTGCTAGGTAACCCTTCTAACAGTTCAACCAACTGATGCGCGTGCTCATCGCTGTCATTAACGCCAGCCAGCATCACATATTCAATGGTAACGTGCTTTTTGTGACGTGGATTATTGTCATGCACATAGGCTTTCGCCGCAGCAATCAGCTCACTTAATGGATACTTCTTATTAATAGGCACCAACTCATTGCGCAGCTCATCATTTGGCGCGTGTAATGAAATTGCCAGTGCCACATCGATGTCTTTGTATAAATCGTACATCTTAGGCACAACACCTGACGTTGATAAGGTCACGCGGCGTTTTGATAAGCCATAAGCGTGGTCTGATAGCATCAAGCTCATAGATGACACCACAGGCTTGTAGTTGAGCAGTGGCTCACCCATACCCATCATTACTACGTTGGTGACGTTATTATGCCATTCGCTATTGTCCACGCCTTCCATATACGAGGCGTTGGCAACCCAAAGCTGGCCAATGATTTCTGCCGGGGTCAAGTCACGCTCAAAGCCTTGCTTACCGGTACTACAGAAGCTGCAATCTAGCGCACAACCTACTTGTGAAGACACGCACAGAGTCTTACGGCCATTGACTTTACTGTCATCGGCTGGAATTAATACGGTTTCAACCAAAGAGCCGCCTGCTACTTTGAACACCCACTTACGCGTGCCATCATTACTAAACTCTTTGTGCACCACTTCTGGCGGACGCACGCAGGCTTGCTGCTTTAACTTTTCGCGCAGCCCTTTTGATAGATTGGTCATCTCATCAAAGTCAGTGACGCCATGTTGATAAATCCATTTCATCACCTGTGTGGCACGAAATGGCTTCTCGCCTATCTCTTTGAAATAGGCACCAAGCTCTTCTTGACTCATACCCAAAATATTGGTTCGGGTGTCATTCGCGTTGGCATCAGAGGGGTCAAAAGAGGTCGGCTGGCTGTCAGCAGGCTGCATAGGAATTTTGGTCATGATAACTTATCTAACCTAATATGAGTGTGAGTGGTAAGCGTATATGTTTTACGTTTAAAGATGTGGCAAACACCTTGGTCTACAACACCTACAATCTTGAGATAGCTTTTACAAGTTTGAGATAGCATCTTGGTATGTGCTGCCTTTAAAACACACATTATAACTTAATTTTGTTAATCGCATGTTGTCGTATCTTACGATGCCTGTGAAATAACAATGAAAACGGCCGAGCAAGTGCTCAGCCGTTTCGTTTAAAACCTTACGTTTTTAGATAACTAAGATAAGTAAATAAAAACGGGCTAAAAACATGAATTAACGAGTACGGTCTAGTACTTCGTTATCAGCGAAGAAATAAGCGATTTCGCGTTTTGCTGATTCAGCAGAATCTGAACCGTGTACCGCGTTTTCGTCGATGCTTGAAGCGAAATCTTTACGGATTGTGCCTTCAGCAGCTTCAGCTGGGTTGGTTGCGCCCATGATTTCACGGTGCTTAGCAATTGCATTTTCGCCTTCTAGAACTGAAACAACCACAGGACCTGAAGTCATGAAAGATACTAGGTCGTTGTAGAATGGACGCTCTTTGTGCTCAGCGTAGAAACCGCCTGCTTTTTCATCATCAAGATGTAGCATTTTTGCGCCAACAATTTTAAGACCGGCTTCTTCAAAACGGCTGTAGATAGCGCCGATGTGATTGCCGCCAACAGCGTCAGGTTTGATAATTGATAAAGTACGTTCGATAGCCATGATAAGCTCCTTTGGTTTATTAAGTGGGGGTTTATTAAGTGGGGGTTTATTAAGTAATGGTTTATTAAATAAGGTAAATGCAGGGACAGGTACTAATTGATGTGATTAATTTTAGCAGCCTATGCTATCCCATTGCCAATTTTGTGGCTGATTTTAACATGGATTGTACCAATAGGTTATTTGTTATTACCAAACAGATTAAAAAAATGTGCAAATCGACAAAAATCGGGGTTTAGCGACAATTGATAACACGTCACCATTAGGCTTAATCGTCAATATTGGCTATAATTATATAAAGGTTTTATTGCAAAACACACCACATTACTAAAATCCTATTTTTAAACATCTGATTAAACATCTGGCTCCAAAATTTGACAGAGGATATTTCATGTCACAATCTCCAAGCAAGGCTCCTAACAGAATCCCTATGGTTGAACAAAATGAACGCCAATATCAAGTTGGTGTTGTCAAAAGATACGGTCTATTAATAGGTGTGACCGTCATGACCTTTGTGTCCATATTTTTGTCGCTATGGTGGCTGGCCATTATCGCAGGGGCCTTGATGTTGGTTGGTATCTATGACCTATTACAATCGAAACATGCGGTGCTCTATAACTACCCAATCGCCGGTCATATCCGCTACTTCTTAGAAAGCTATCGTCCTGAGATTCGTCAATACTTCATTGAAAACGATAAAGAAGAAGTGCCCTTCTCACGCCAGCAACGTGCACTGGTGTACCAAAGAGCAAAAAACGTCAGTGATACCAACGCTTTTGGTACCTTAGATGATCTGTATGCGCAAGATAAAGAGTGGTTTTTGCAATCTCAAACCAGTCATCCGTTAGATGTCGAAGACTTTCGCATCATCGTCGGTAATGATCATTGCGAACAGCCCTACTCTATGTCGGTATTTAACATCTCAGCCATGAGCTTTGGTAGCTTATCTGGGCGCGCAATTATGGCACTAAACCATGGCGCAAAAATGGGCGGCTTTGCCCACGATACTGGTGAAGGTGCCATCAGCCCTTATCACCGCAAATATGGTGGTGACCTGATTTGGGAATTGGGTACCGGCTATTTTGGTTGCCGTGATGATGAAGGTAACTTTAACCCTGATTTGTTCCAAAAAAATGCCACTGAAGATCAGGTAAAAATGATCGAGATTAAACTATCTCAAGGTGCAAAACCGGGTAAAGGCGGGGTATTACCTGCTGAGAAAATTACCGAAGAAGTTGCTGAAACCCGCCATATTCCTATGGGCGTTGACTGTATCTCTCCATCGACTCACTCTGCCTTTAACACCCCACGTGAGTTGGTACATTTTTGGCAGCAGCTGCGTGAGCTATCAGGCGGCAAACCAGTCGGGTTTAAGCTGTGTATTGGTCAGCCTTGGGAGTTTATGGCCATTGTTAAAGCCATGATTGAAGAAAACAACTATCCGGACTTTATTGTGGTCGATGGTGCTGAAGGCGGTACGGGTGCAGCGCCTGTTGAGTTTATGGATAATGTGGGCATGCCATTAATTGACGGCTTTATGTTAGTACACAACACCCTAGTCGGTGCCGGCATTCGTGATAAAATCAAAATTGGTGTCAGTGGCAAAATTGTTTCTGCCTTTGATATTGCCAAAATGTTGGCCCTAGGTGCCGACTGGTGTAACTCAGCGCGTGGCTTTATGTTCGCCGTGGGTTGTATCCAATCTCGCTCTTGTCATACCAATACCTGCCCAACCGGTGTTGCGACCCAAGATCCATATCGTGAAAAAGCGTTAGACGTGCCCAGCAAGTCTGCACGCGTGGCCAACTTCCACAAAAACACCATCAAATCATTGGCGAACTTCGTTGGCGCTGTCGGACTATCACACCCATATGACTTGCAGCCATATCATATCGCACGCCGCATGCATGATGGTTCAATCAAGCTATTATCTAGATGTTTCTACTTCATCGATGAAGGCGCACTACTGACCGTCGAAGCACGCTCTGATATCTACAACCAGATGTGGGTAATGGCTGATCCTGATAGTTTTAAAGCAGATAACGAAGCCTATATTGCCTACAACAGAGACTCGCGTAGTGTCAAAAAACCTTCTAAACAAACCAGTAGTATTAATAACAACAGCCATATTTACGCCAGTAATAATATGGGCAGCGACGACTCTATCTAGGACAGCCCATGCAACAGCACTCACAGCAGCCAAATCCGAAGCTATTAAATAAGAAGCCATTAAATAAACAGCCGCAGTATGTGCAACCTTCACTAGGGCATGCATTGCACAAAGCTGTCAAAGCTGTCAAAACTATAAGCGGTCTGAAGGCTAACACTATGGCTAATCGCTCTTTGATACGCTCTGCGGGTGCTGCATTACTAACGGGGCTGATGCTCAGCGGCTGCACCGAGGGTGATCTGGATGCTTTGATTGAGTCCACTCATCAGTCCTCTGGGCAATCGGTTTGTAGCGCTCAAGCTGCGCCGTTTGCGCATACTTTATGTAGCGTGTCACAGGACAGCTTACAACAGGCGGATAGTCCGCTATCGCTGCAGTTGTTTTGGAAGTCTAGACAAGATGATCGGGCTGAGTCAGATCAGAATAGCGCGTTGCCGCCGCTGTACACCTTTGATGCATTGCTAGCCGATTTACCTAAGAGCCGTGAACTTAAATTTGCGATTAATGCCGGCATGTATGATCGAGAGTTTGCGCCCATCGGCTATACGGTGATACAAGGCAAGCAAATCTTGTCGTTAAATTTAAATGAAGGTGCCGGTAACTTTCATTTGCTACCCAATGGCGTGTTGTGGTGGGATAACAATAATCAGGTGCAGATCACCGAAAGCCAGCAATTTTCTAAGCTGCTAAACGACAAGCAAATAACCCCTTGGTACGCAACCCAATCTGGGCCCATGTTGGTCATTGATGACAGTATCCATCCTAAGTTTAATCAAAGCAGCACTTCCAAAAAGATTCGTAACGGTGTCGGTGTTTGCGCTGAGGGTCAGATTCAGTTTGTTACCAGCCATGAGCCGGTCAATTTCTATCAGTTTGCAGACTACTTCAAGCAACAGCTGCACTGCCCCAATGCACTATTTTTGGATGGCGGCATTGCCTCGGCACTATATGCCCCTGATACTGATCATAAAGATGACAAAAATATGGGCGTGATGTTGGGCTTGATCGAAGACAAAGACTAACTTATTACTGAGTGCATGATACTGATCCATATTTAATGGGTGATTAAAGTCTGGCATCAACCTGTTTCAGGTAGGATTTACCCTATTTACTGCGACAATAGCACCCCTTTATCACCAGTTTTTGCTACAATAGCGGCAATTTATAACAGCAGATAGTGTGTGACAGCAGACGGTTTGTGATAACCGTCTATTTTCGACACCTTTTTTCTATTAAGTTATCCGTTTTATTAATTACTTTTACAACCTTTTATATTAAGAGAGACAAGACATGGGCTTTAACTGTGGCATCGTCGGCTTACCGAACGTCGGAAAATCAACTTTATTCAATGCCTTGACCAAAGCAGGTATTGCTGCTGAGAACTTCCCATTTTGTACCAAAGATCCAAACGTTGGTATCGTGCCTGTTCCTGATCCACGCCTACAAAAGCTGGCTGCGATTGTGAATCCAGAGCGCGTACTACCAACCACTATGGAATTTGTGGACATTGCAGGTTTGGTTGCTGGTGCGTCACAAGGTGAAGGTATGGGTAACCAGTTTTTGGCCAACATCCGTGAAACCGACGCCATCGCACATGTGGTTCGCTGCTTTGATGATGACAACGTGATTCACGTTGATGGTCGTGTTAGCCCAATTGATGATATTGAAACCATCAACACTGAGTTGGCACTGGCTGACTTAGAAGCGGTCGAACGCGCTATCGTCAACTTAACCAAAAAAGCCAAAGGTAACGATAAAGACGCACAAGCCGCGCTTGATGTGTTCAAAAAAATCGAACCTTTCTTAGCCGAAGGTAAAGCGGCACGTCTAGCCAACCTAGACGATGACGAGAAAAAACTGATCAAAAGCTATGGTTTAATCACCTTAAAGCCAACCATGTACATTGCTAACGTTAGCGAAGATGGCTTTGAAAATAACCCATACTTAGATGCCGTTCGTGAATATGCAGCGAAAGAAGATTCTATTGTGCTGCCACTATGTAACCAAATCGAAGCCGAAATCTCACAGTTAGATGAGGATGATAAAGTCGACTTCCTTGAAGGCATGGGCATGGAAGAAGCAGGCTTAGATCAGGTAATCCGCTTAGGCTATAAATTGCTAGATATGCAGACTTACTTCACTGCTGGTGTTAAAGAAGTACGCGCTTGGACCGTTAAAGTGGGTGCTACTGCGCCAGAAGCAGCCGGTGTGATTCATACTGACTTTGAGCGTGGGTTTATCCGTGCAGAAGTGATTGCCTATGAAGACTTCATTGAGTATGGCGGTGAAAAAGGTGCTGCAGCTGCCGGTAAATCACGCTTAGAAGGTAAAACTTACATCGTACAAGATGGCGATGTGATGCACTTTAGATTTAACGTTTAATAGTTAACAAAGCGCTTAAATAAAACAGCGTTAATACATTCATATCAATAAAACTGATAGCTGACTTGTCACTATCAGTTTTATTTTCTCAAAATAATGTTATTATATAACATAACAATACTTCACTAAGTATTGTATTAACATTGTGCTAACGATTACTGTTTAACCTTAAGGACTTTTATGCCAAAGCCAGCCCTATCAAAACTTATCACCACTGCCCTATTAGGCAGCAGTTTAAGCCTTGTATTAACAGGCTGTCAGCCTGCCGATGAGTCTGATGCACAAGCGCACTCAGAATCAGAAAGCAGTGCTATCACACATGAGCACGATGAAGAGGCTCATGCAGAACATGAAGAACACGCAGATAAAATGCATGCAGCAGAAGATGAACACGCTGACCATGACCACAGTGGCCACGATCACGCCGGACACGAGGGACACGAGCATGCCAACAACCGCATTGTTTTTGATTGCCAACCTGAAAAGCAACTGGGTGTGTTCTATCATGAAGACGAGACCCCAAGTACAGCGCATATCTTAATAGACGGTATCGAATACGACTTTGTTCAAGATAGCAACTTGGGAGAAAAGACCTATATCAGTGACTTTGGTCTGCAAGACGATCATGGCTTGGTATGGACTGTCGATCAACAAGCTGCCAGCTTATACTCAGTACCGACAGCAATGGCAAAAGTAGATACCATAGCATCACTAAATGACCTTGAGCAATTCGATAAACTGTATAGCTGCCAGCAGCAAAGCTAATCAGGCCTCGCTTGAATCATTTATGCTTCATAATTTTCTGTTATGCTAAGGGTTAAAGGGCTTAAGTCATAAGCCCTTTACGCTATTATCTGTCTCAACAATACAATATTGAGCGCTAAAAATAATATAGTCAGAGAAGTCTAAAGTGGTTACAAGGCAACTGAGCGCAGGTACTACAAATGTAGGCTTAGCGAGGTTAACACCGTAACCGCTTAGTAGTTCATGACTATAGTAGACAAGACAAATAATAACGCCTTTTCTGTGACAGCTTTTATGGATGCTTTATGACCCAGCCCAGCCTTAATCTAAATAACCATCTTAATGAATCTAGCTTAAATCGCTTGAGTGCCAGCCAACGTTGGTCATACCTATTTAGTGACCGACGTTTGGGCAGTCGCAAAAAGCAAAACACTTCTGAAAAATCGCGCACGCCTTTCCATAAAGACTATGATCGTCTGATTTTTTCTCAGTCTTTTCGTCAGCTCAATCAAAAGACCCAAGTTCACCCCTTGACCAATCAGCTTGGTATCCATACCCGCCTGACCCACTCGCTTGAAGTGTCTTGTATTGGTCGCTCGTTAGGCATGATGGCGGCTGAAAGGCTGCATGATATCTTGCCCGAAGGTTTACCACGCGGTATTACTGTTGGCGATGTTGGGGTGATTGTGCAGGCGGCTTGTTTGGCGCATGATATCGGCAATCCGCCTTTTGGTCACGCTGGTGAATATGCGATACGAGACTGGTTCAATCAGCCCTCACAACAAGCGTTTTTGAGTTATTTAAGTCCAGAGCAGCGTCTGGATTTACAAGGCTATGAAGGCAACGCTCAAGGTTTTCGCCTGCTCACTCGCAACGAGCATCATCCCGATCGTGGCGGTATGCGCTTAACCTGCGCTACTTTAGGGGCGTTTATGAAGTACCCTTGGCTGGCCAAACACAGCAACATCACCGCTGACTATCCCAGCCATCTTGAGCCAAACGCCAATATCAGAAACCCTCAGCAACAGCCCAACGCCTTTAGTGCGCTTAATATCAAAAAATACGGCTGCTTTTATAACGATGCCAATGTCCTCGACAAGCTGGCCGGACAGCTGCGACTGCCTTATGCACTCGATCATGATGGCTACGCCCGCCACCCCCTAGCCTATCTGCTAGAAGCAGCCGACGATATTTGCTATGCATTGATTGACTTAGAAGATGGTATTCATCTGAATATGCTGGAATATCAGCAGGTTGAGCCGTTAATGCTACGGCTGATTGGCTCACGTGGTGCACCGCCAGAAGTGACTCAAAATGCGCCGGTGGTTCAAAAGCTAGCGGCGTTACGTGGACGCACCATGATGCGCTTGGTTGATAAGGTGACACAAGCCTTCGCCACCCACTCGGATACGCTATTAGCAGGTGAGCTACATGGCAGCCTATTTGAGCACTGTGAGCCCAGCGTCAAAGACGGTATAGCAGAAGCCAAACATCTGGCCTCTTCACAAATCTTCGCTCATCCAAGCAAGATACGTATGGAGCTGATGGCCAACCGCTGCTTGCAGACCCTTTTGGATGCTTTTATGCCACTGGCATTGCTGCCCATTGAGCAGCAGCCGTTACACTTTGAGCAAAAGCATTTGATCCAACTGTTAAATCAGCATCTGCATACGCTACACCGTGAGCTTAGAACCGATGTCTATGCCAATGCGCTCAATATTTTGGACTATATTACTGGCATGAATGATCATGAAGCCTACCGACTGGCGCAGGATTTAAATGGCATTGGTGATAAGGTGTGGTAGTTTAAAAACGAACGGCCTTTGCTCTATAACCTATCGCTATCCGACAGCCTATTCACACTCTATAAAACTGTCCATGATTTAACACTCATGCGCGTGCAGTGAATACAATTGTGCGTGTGCAGTAAGTTTTGATATATGGGGTGGTTTTAGTATATTATCTTTAAAGCACTGATTATGTAGCTGACTTAATACAGTAAAAAATTATAGTAAAAAATATAGCAATCAACATTGTCATAAAAATAGAATGAAATAAGGGGTATACAACAAAAACGGATAGACCACAAAAAAACTAACGTAGAATAAGTCACTGCAAAGAAGCATAATCAGTAGAAGCAACGTGAGCCGAAAGCTGGCATTCATTTTTCGTCTGAGACAATTAAACATGAGTAACACATCACACCCAAGTACAACATCGAATCCACCGCTAAACAGTCGTGAGCAAAAAAAACGACAGACCCGTCAAGCCTTTTTTAATGCGGTGTTAGACCTATGTATGATGGGGCAATCGTTTTGTAAATACCCCATTCTTAACACAACATCATCGTAGAATAATTAAGCCACCTGTCTATACTGGGCAGGTGTCATATCATTAAGTGAATCATGGGGTCTTTCGGTGTTATAAACCGTGATCCACTCCTCAGTCAGTTGACTGACTTCATTTAAATCATTGAATAAATAACAATCCAAAACCTCATTGCGGTAACTACGATTAAACCGTTCAATATAAGCATTCTGATAAGGACAGCCAGGCTCAATATAGTCAATATAGATACCGTGAGCCGTTGCCCAATCAGTAAACACTTTAGAGGTGAACTCACTACCATTATCCACACGAATTTGCTTAGGATAACCATGCCACTCGGCTAACTGGTCAAGGTAGCGAATCACTCGGAGTGAGGGAATGCTGGTACCAATATCAATGCCGAGTATTTCGCGGTTGTAATCATCAATCACATTAAAGGTTCGAAAGCGAATATTATTGTGCAGCTTATCGCTCATAAAGTCCATAGACCAAGTATGACCCAATGCGTTTGGCACACTTAACGGCTGGGGGTTACGTGTTGGTAGCCGTCTTTTAGACTTACGGCGTAGGTTTAAGTTTAAAGCTTTATAAACACGGTGTACTCGTTTATGATTCCATGAATAGCCAAGCTTGCGTATACGCTTAAAACACTTTGGGAAACCCCAACGATTGTGCTTATCTGTTAGTTCATTTAAGACATCAATAATCTCACTATCATCAGATAGCTTAGGCTTATAGTAATAAGCGGTTCGACTCATACAGACCACCTGACAGCTCGATGCAATACTGACACCATACTGCGCCTGCAATTCTTGAGCCCAGACTTTGCGCTCACAAGCAGGCGCTATAGCTTTTTTATGATATCTTCCTGCATTTGCGCTTTGAGGCTTAAATCAGCATACATCTGTTTAAGCCTACGGTTTTCTTCTTCAAGCTCTTTTAGTCGCTTAACATCAGAGGCTTCCATGCCTCCATACTTGGAACGCCATTTATAGAAAGTCGAATTAGCAATTCCGTACTTACGGCACAGCTCTTTAGCAGGTATTCCTGCTTCTGCTTCTTTTAAAATGGATACTATTTGGGTCTCAGTCATTCGTTTGCTCATATTAAAACTCCTTATGGGTATTTTATAAGAAATTCTACGTTTGAGCTGTGTTATTTTAGGGGATAGTTACAGTTTGCGTCTATCAGCTTGCGTCAGGTCACGCGTGAAGTCGGCGTGGTGCCTACGGCCTTTTACCGCCATTTTGATGATATGGAAAGCTTAGGCCGCAGCTTGGTAGAAGAAGAGCTTGGCGAGGCCTTATCGACCTTACGTAGTGGCTTACAGATGGGACGTACCCGCAGCTATGATCGTCAAATTGCAAAAAGTATTCAGCTGTTCTTTGCCTCAATTGATGAGCACCCACGCTACTGGCAGTTTATGGTCAGCGAGCGCTTTGGCGGTTCAGAGTCGGTGCGCAATGCCATTGATGCTCAGATTAAACTGTTCGCCCGAATCATGGGTGAAGATTTAGGCATCCAGCCTGCGTTTAAACACATCAATGCTGAAGACAGACGCTTACTTGCTGAGGCGGGATTGAACTTATTTTTGACTTGGATTATTGACTGGTTAGACCTAACCTACTCTCAGGCACATGATGAAGACAGTGATACGGACAATGTCACTGCCAAAAAAGAGCAAATGCTCAGACAGTGTACGCGTCAAGCGCAGATGCTGTTTTATGGTGCCGAAAACTGGCGCTCAAATGAAGAAACCTTAATGCCGGATGATTAACCTTAAATCATCCATTCTATTGAGTAAGCACTGACTCAATAGAAATTAAATCAGCATAAATAGAACTCACAAATAAAAAACGGTCATTTAAATTAGTTTAAATGACCGTTTTTTATACGCTATATTTTTTATTCAACCAAAGTTTTTATTTAATCAAAGCAGAACAATCCGCTATTCTTGCGACTGCTGGTGTGCCTGACTTTCTAAATCGATTTGATTCACCAATTCCATCATATCTTCATCCGTCTGCTGCAAACTTGGATACTGCTTTGGTAAATCTAACATCTGCTGAATCAATGCCAACCGTAGCGTATCACGGCGACCTAAGTAACGCTGATAAAAGCTTGAGTTTAATAGACTTGCACCGCCCTGACCAATTGACCAAATGGTAGACAAGTAATCACGGGTGCTTAATCCACTGTTCTGACTTTGTAGATACTGGCTAGAGATGTCAATCAGGCGCTTCATACGTGCGCGGCGTATCTCATATAGCTCGCCGAACATTCTATTTAGCCCTTGTGCTGATGCGGCCAGTCGCTCTTCAATTTGATTAAACAGTAGTGCTTTTTGAGGGTTCATTAGCTGCTGCAAAATCATTCGCGAGACACCCGCGGCGACACTGTCATCAATTTTGTTAATATCAAACAACTGCTCTTCATAGCGGATAATAATACGTAAATATAGCTCATCTTTACTTGAAAAGTGCTTATATAAGGTGCCTTTAGCCAAGTCCAGCTGGTCTGCCAAACTATCCAAGGTGATATCGCCACTTCCTGCTTCAAGTAAGAGTTGCTCAGCTGTAGCTAAAATCTTCTCTTCACGGTCCTTGAATTGCTGCTGCCTGCTCATGCAAACTCCTAACCTGTATCTACTTTGACAAAAATATCTACTATAGAAAAAAGGATGATTCCTTGGCTCTACAGCACAAAAGAGTTATGACTGCTTGGTCATACCTTGCATAGGATACCCATTTTATGCCCTTTGTGCTAGTAAATCATCGAAATTTTTTGTTGTTAGTCGCCCTACTTCCTCACTGCTGACACCAAATAGGTCACCCAAGCATTCAGCAACATAAACCACGTAAGCTGGCTCATTTGACTTACCACGCTTAGGAACAGGTGCTAAATAAGGGCTGTCGGTTTCAATTAACAGTCTGTCTTTAGGTACTTTTAAGGCGGCATCACGTAAGCTTTGGGCATTTTTGAAGCTAACAATGCCTGAAAAAGAGATATAAAAGCCCAAGTCTAAAGCTTTTTTGGCCGTATCCCAATCTTCGGTAAAGCAATGAATAATACCATGCTCTGCTTTTTCTGCTTTTAGGATATCAATGGTATCGTGTTTGGCTTCACGGGTGTGTACTACCAATGGCTTATTTAAGGTTTGGCTAGCATGAATATGACGGGCTAGGCTCGCCTGCTGCTCTTTTTTATTCTCATCACTCCAGTAATAATCTAGTCCTGTTTCACCAATGGCCCACACATGATCAGCATCAGCCATCTCTACTAAACGCTCTGTGGTAGCAGACTGTAACACCGACAAGTCTTCACAGGGATGAATGCCCACACTCATACCCAGATTAAGCTCATCATCACCAAACTTAGTGATAATGTCATAAATCTCATCATACTCTGCAAAGTCGCACATAATGGCCATTGCGCGGGTGACCTTAGCCTGTTTCATGGCATCAATCACGCCGTCAAGCTGACCATCATGCTGAGTTAAATCCAAACGATTGAGATGACAATGAGTGTCTGTAAACATAAATACTGTTACCCGTTAAATAAACAAGTGAATAAAAAATACGATAAGTTGGTAGTCGAATGCTTGAGTGAAAACAGCCTCTAATCTAGCACTCGCAGCGACACAATACAAAACTTTGCATCTGCTGACTGCCAAACAAAACCAATATCAAACTGCTTATATCTTAAAAAATAAACCCGCTGCTGATCTTGTCCGTCTACATCATTAGCTTTTGAATGAGCCTTACGATACGCAGGACGTGGATCTTGAGCAATGAGCTGGCAAATAATCTCTATATCAGCTGGCGATAACAACTGCTCAAGCTCAGCTTGCACTGCCGTATTAATTGACACCGGCTGTAGCTGCGGCCTATCAGGCGCAAAGCCACTGACCGCATCAGTGAGCGCATCACTATAAGCAATATAAGGCTTAATATCTACTATCGGCGTGCCATCAACCATATCCGCACCACTTATATGTAGCCGAACCTGTGAATTCACAACCTCAACTCGCTCTAGCTTGACCACAGATAGCCCAAGCTGTGAGGGTCGAAACGTACTACGCGTCGCAAATACGCCAAGTTTGGTATTACCGCCCAGCCTTGGCGGACGCACCTTTGGTTTAAATACTGGTGGCTTAAATGCCGAGGGCTGCTGAGTTAGCTCGGTCTGATTGTGATTATTATTGTGCTCGTCATTATTAGCAGTGTGAGTTTTAAAGTTGTTATTATTTTTTGAGTGGTTGTTATGATTTTTAAGGTTATTGTTATGATGCGTGTGCCAACTGATCCACAAATGACTAAATTGCTCTATACCGTCAAAGGCTTCTGGCGTATTATAAGGGACGATTAACTCAATCACACTCGGTAAAGCCACGAGATTTGGCTGTCTGGGTATGCCAAACTTTTGCGTCAGTGCGGAGCGATGATAACCGATAATGGGCACAGATATCTGCGGATATGAGTGTGAAGCGTTGGCGTCTGACATCGTTGAGTGCATTGAGTGTTGAGAACCTTAATCAGTAGATGGCTTAGTTTTGCCAGTATGGTTGCGATTAGGATGCATCGAAATAACGAGAACAAATCACTAAATAAGCTTCATTTAGCCAAAACTGCTAAGCCAAAACCGCTCAAAAATAGCCATTTAATTCATTCAACACTGTGATTAATAAATTAAAACACAGTGCATAAGCAAACGAAATACGGTGCTTATAATATTTTATACAGCCGTTATTCCATTTTATAATGATGCTTTCATCCAATTTTGCTCGATTAGCCGCTATGATACACAATAATTTGTTATTATGTGCCACGTAAAAAAAGCGTCGCGCTTTATTCAATGGCATTGTAAACCAAACGTTTTGCCCTTATTTAATTTATAAAGCAAACCTCTTGATAGAGCACACACTAAACTTTAAGTCGCTTTACACGTAACGCTTTACATATAATAAGTTGCCATTTTTAAGACAAATAAGTTTTAAGATAAACAAGTTTTGCACTAAACAAGATTTTGACCTTAAAAATTTTAACTTATCACTTAAACTTATCAATTAAAAAGATACTTACCCCCGAGATAGACATTTTAATTTAACCACTGTTATTCATTATTAACTGAGGCTTTTATGTCAAAATTCCATACCGAAACAGTGACTTACGTACATCACTGGAATGACTCACTATTTACCATCAAAACCACACGTGATGCAGGCTTACGTTTCCGCAACGGTGAGTTTGCCATGATCGGCATTATGGTAGATGGTAAACCACTGATGCGTGCCTACTCTATCGCCAGCCCTAACTATGAAGAGCACCTTGAGTTCTTGTCAATTAAAGTACAAGACGGTCCTCTGACCTCACGCTTACAGCACATTCAAGTGGGCGATGAGCTTATCATCAGTAAAAAACCAACCGGTACATTAGTCATCGACGACTTATTACCTGGCAAAAACCTATATATGTTAGCAACAGGTACTGGACTTGCGCCTTTCTTAGCCCTGTCTCGTGACCCTGAAGTTTACGAAAGATTCGATAAGATCATCTTATGTCACGCTGTGCGTAAGGTTGAAGACTTAGCTTACCGTGAGATGTTCGAAGAAGAGCTGCCAAATGATGAGCTATTTGGTGAATGGTATCGTGAGAAGTTCATCTATTACCCAACGGTAACCCGTGAAGACTTCCGCAATACTGGCCGTATTACTGACTTAATGAAGTCTGGCAAGCTATTTGAAGACATCGGCTTACCACCTATTAATAAAGAAGATGACCGCGTTATGATCTGTGGCAGCATGCCGTTCAACGCAGATATCTCTGAAATTATGGATGGCTTTGGCTTGACTGTCTCTCCACGTATGGGCGAGCCTGCCGATTATGTGGTTGAGCGTGCATTCGTTGGCTAAACAGTCAAAACTGTGGTTAAGCTCTTGATGAGACGCGTCTAATTATTAGCGCATACTTTAGCAATAAAAATTCTTGACCCAGGTTGAGAAGTTGCTATAATACGTCACCTAGCTTGACGCAAGATAAGCTAACCATACACGCCGGTGTGATGGAATTGGTAGACATGACGGATTCAAAATCCGTTGCCTTTAAAAGCGTGTCGGTTCGAGTCCGACCACCGGTACCATATATGATTAAGCCCCTAAATGATTTTAGGGGCTTTTTTGTTTTGCGATGTTAATTTTTATATTTGATGTACACGCTGATGTACACTGGTTTCAACTCTAGCTTAAGCTTGCAAAGATTTATCGTAAACAATCACTATCTTTAACGTAGTAAATAGTTACTTTCAACCTCTCCCAGCCATTCTGGTTTGCAGATTCTTTAGATTCATATTTATTCAAATAACAGGCCTAATAGGTCATAATTTATTGTTTTTTTCCGATAAAATCATGTAAGCATCTTCAAACCATTCTTTTTTACTATTATAACCCTCTAACAATGGGTCAAGGTTAAAGTCAGTATCTGCGAAAACTTTTTGCGACAAATTATTTTGCAATATATATTCAATATCAGTAATTAAATTATGTAATATCATTGGATTCTCTTTTGAAGCAAAATAAAGCAATACATCTTTCGCTTGAGAGAATTCTGACTGCCAATCCTGATAAAAATAACACTCCATAATGTATATAAATGTTTTAAGCATTATATTCCCCGTAATGATAATGAAGGGTATGAAGTGATAATTACAAATCCTACAGTAAATATATTTCTTCAGATGGTTTATATGTTTCTGGATTCGTTCAACTATTAATAGGCCTAATACGTCATAATCTATTGTTTTTTCCCGATAAAATCATGTAAGCATATTCAAGCCGTTCTTTTTCACTCTTATAATCCTCTAACAATGGGACAAGGTCAAAGTCATTATCTGCGAAAACTTTTTGCGACAAATTATTTTGCAATATATATTCAATATCATTAATTAAATTATGAAATATCATTGTAAGGATTTTTTGACAATATATACGAAACTTCTCTTTTCATTTTTTCACCCCACTCTGGATTCATAGCACTCATTAAATATATCCTTCTACTAAAAATAATTCTTCTTGAATCCTGATTCTCAACTCTATGCTCTAGTTCATATTTAATAGACATAGTTGATATTTTCATACTGAAAAACTCATACAATAATTCATCTATATTTTTAGTAGTATATCTATAAACTTCTTTTCCTCTTTCACTTACAACTAAATGATAAAAATTGTTTTTAATTTCTATATACGGATATCCATAATCTGATGCACTTGTATTTAAAAAAACCTCAGAATTATGCAGGCCTATTTTGCTTGCATATGAGAAAATCATTTCTTGAATATCATTATAATTAAATATCAATTTATCTCTCTTAATTAAAGTTTTTTTTGATTAAAATCTCTTTCATTTTAACCACATAATCCAAATAGGAATATGCCATAATAGAGACATATATCAATTTAAGATGGTTTCTTTAGCCTAACTCGTTCTTCCCATAACTCTTTTGGTATTGAAGTTTCCTGCCACTCCTTTTCAGAAAAGTCACTTATCCCTTTCATGTAAATTCTAGGCCAACTATCTTTCTCAGGTATATAAGCGAAATTAATCTTAAAATTACCTTCATTACTCAGAATGACTTCAAATTGTGTCCAGGGTTCATTGGCATATATTTCACACTTTTGTAATTTCTTCATCAAATCTCTAGAACTTAATAATACATCGGTTGGAATTGATAAAGATATGACTTCGTCCTTAGTCTTGCTAATTAGTTGGAATTCCTGATGTTCGACATACAACTGACCTTTGAATATTAACTCTTCAGACTCAAAAGGCATAACCGACCATAATAATTCGCCTAATTGTTGATAAATTTCTTGGTCGTCTGTTTTCATGCTATTCTCCAGTAGATGTATTTTTGAGAATTACTGTGACTTTTTCACCGTTGTTTATGACCTATTCAACTAAAACTCTGATAGACGTCTACTACCTTCTTCATAAATTGGTTTAATGCTAACGATAACATCTTGATTGCTATCTTTTGCTCTTTTTAATACATTCTCCAAAACACTTACTCAAGACCCTTCGCATCAATAACCTTATCCAAATTCTGTTCAATCTGCTCTTTTATCTTCGGCAGAAAACTCTTGAACAAAAACCCAAGCTTGGCATCTAATTCAAATTTATCAGGCGTACTGACAAATTGACCGGTAGCGCCAGTGCGTTTAAACGTGACGATATCCTTAGTGTCTAATCGCTCTAGGCTACAAGTCATTCTGTAATCTTTCTCGGCTGACTCTATCCACTCATCCGTTACTTGACGGGCTAAACATGCACTATGAATCAGACACTAACTTTGACAACTGGTACTCGCCTGCTGTGCTTTGGCGTAGATGGCTTGTGCATCAAGCCCCTGCTCTTCAAGGCTACTTAAATAGGCTTGCTTGCCATCTTCAAGCGGCTGCTGCCAATCCGGATCATTGGCCGGATCAATATCAATAATGGTATCGCCTTTATCAATAGCGGCCTGCATCACCTCTTGGTTAAAGCGATCAAATGCTTGCGACGCTTTAACCCCCATCTGCATACCTGAATTACTGTCTATCACTTGCTTTAGATCGTCTGGCAAGCTGTTGTATTTTTCTTGGTTCATATTAACCACAAATTCAGCATTATAAAACGGCACAATGCTATGCGTATCAACCAGCTCATCAAGACCAAACGCCTGAATCGGCTGCCAAGGTAGAGTCACACCATCAATCACACCGCGTTGTAAGGAAGGATAGGTTTCGGTCACCGGCAGACCCACTGGCACCGCGCCGAGAGACTCAAGCAGACTGGCTGAAACCGTTGAGGTACGACGAATACGCATCCCTTTTAGATCGCTCGGCTTGTTAATTGCCTTACCCTTGGTATGAAATACTTGCAGTCCAGAAGCCATCATGTATAAAACATGGGTATCCTCATACTCACCAGAAATCGACCCATTATCATAAAGGGTATGCAACACACAGGCCAATTGCTCAGCGGTATTGGCGATACCTGGCAGCTCAGCAATCTGACTTAAAGGGAATCGACCGCTCGAATAGCCTTGTGGCTGCACGCCAATATCGACCACGCCTTTAACCACCGCGTCATAGGTATTATCAGGTTTACTTAGCGATGCTGACGGATAGATGTCAATTTTTAAGCGACCGTTAGAGTCTTCTTCTATCTTCTTTGCCCAGGGCTCAAATACTTGCTTATTGAATGGATCGGTTTGGGCCATAAAGTGTGACATTCTGAGGGTGATAACCTCATCAGCGCTTGATTCAGTGGTTTGTGGTTTGTCGCCACAGCCTGCCAATATCAAGCTGCCGCTCAACGCCAAGCCGTACAATAGTGTGTTGTTCATCATGAGTTCCTTTCAGATGGTTATGGGGTGATTCGGCAAGGCACATACCAACTATATGGTTCATGCCATGCGCTCAATGTCACACCCTTAATGTAAGAATAAATCCGTTTATTTAACACCAAACACGGCAGTGGCTAAGCATCTGCTGATACTCAATTATTGGATAAATCAGTCTCATCCTAATCGCTATTGAATAAGACTGTTTTGCACAACCGATATTACAGTATATGTAATATTTTATGGCCTGTGTAAACTTAAACACACTTTTATGGTTTTTAACATCCCATCTTAGGGAAGTTGCTATTTAGCGATGATAATTAACCCCTAACTCCAACCGACACCTCACCCCTGCAATATCGCCTTAAACACCTCATCCGGCATCATATTGCCACCAGTAGCCCATACCAGATGTAGCGCATTATCCACCTCAGCGAAATGCTGCAACCCAGCGATACCCGCGCAAGCAGACGGCTCAAGCTTGAGTCCTTCTAACTGATATACCTGACGCACCAGCTCATTTAAGAGGGCATCCTCTACGGTGTAAAAGGCCTCTAACGAGCGCTGCATCGCATGACCGACAAAGCCAGAAGCACGACCGACCGCCAAGCCATCAGCGATGGTGTGATTGCTCAGCCCAATATCTTGCACACTGATTTGATCATGCAAACCGGTATATACTCCGAGCAGCATACAGGGCGACTGCACCGGCTCAGCAAAGATGCAGTGCACATCATCACCAAAGGCCAGCTTTAAGCCAAACGCCACGCCGCCAGGACCACCGCCGACACCGCAAGGCAGATACACATATAATGGGCGATCGGCACTAATCTCAATGCCGGCCTGCTCAAACTGCTGCTTTAAGCGCAAGCCTGCGACCGCATAACCAACGAACAAATGCTTTGAGTTTTCATCATCGACAAAGTAGCCATACGGATCGGCTTCGCTAAGTTTGCGACCATTTTCGACCGCTTGCCCATAGTCGCCCTCATATTCGAACACCTGCACCCCATGCGATCTTAGCTTGTCCTTTTTCCACTGCTTAGCATCCGCTGACATGTGTACTTGCGCCTGAAAGCCAAGCTTGGCGGACATAATACCGATTGATAAACCAAGGTTACCGGTTGAACCCACCGCTATCGAATATTGGGAGAAAAACTGACGACATTCCTCAGAATCTAGCTGACGATAATCATCTGTCTCACGGATTAAGCCCTGCTCAAGTGCCAGCGCTTCGGCATATTGCAATACTTCATAAATGCCGCCACGCGCTTTAATTGACCCTGAGATAGGCAGCTCATTGTCCGCCTTAAGATACAGCTCACCTTTGATAGGTGTGCCCGACTCACTGAGCGCCTGTTGTAGCTTTGGGGTACGATAAAACGCACTTTCGATAATGCCTTTGGCAGCCGCTGTCTCTGGAAATACCTGCTCAATATAAGGCGCAAAGCGTTGTAATCTCGCCTGCGCCGCCTCGACATCGGCCAAGGTTAGGCCCACATCGGATACTGCTTGCTCAAACGTGGTTAGCTTGTCATTGCGCCACAACACAGGCTTGGCATCACGCAGCTGCGTTATTAATGGATCATCTTGAAAGGCGTGTTGAATGTCATTGGTTGTCATTTGATTAATTTCTCCCTGCTCAATGTCTGTTCTTTGTTTATTTAATAAGTGCTGCAAACGCTGTGATTGATAACGCTTTTTATAACAAAAAACACAGTATAGCCAATAGCCAGCAACTTAACTTTGCTGATTTAGCGCGGCGATTACTTAGATAACATAACCACAAATGACTCATGAGCTAGTAAATATCTGATTACATGACTTATTCAGTATTAACAAAAACTGCCGAGAAATCAGCCAATCGATTTGGAATAATAAAATCATCAATTACGAAGCACCTGTTGGATTTAATACTGGCTGGTTTTAATCTGGTTGATTTTAATAAAGCCAAATTTGATCTAGTTGAATTCAATAGTGTTTATAAACCAATTAACTAAAAAATGAAGACTGTAAAGTTAAGACAATTATTATCTTAAAAGTCGTTAATAATAGAATCGTTAATAATATAAGGAGACCATTATGAAAACTCTACCTGTATTAGCCACATCACTATTGCTAACCTTTGGCGCCGTTGCCCCTAGTGTTGCTGCGACCAAAGCGGCTACTGCTGAGACTAAAGCGACCGCTGTAACCAAACAAGCAGCCGCTGAAACTCAAGCCGCAACTCAAATTGATATCAACCAAGCCATCACCATTGCTAAGAAAAATGCTCAAGGCAAATTAAAAAGCGTTGAATACGATCAAGATGATTCAGAATACGAAGTAGTGTTCGCCTCTCCCACTAACAAATATGAGGTCAAAGTTGATTCGCGCACAGGCAAAGTAAACAGCAGCGAAGAAAAGCGCATAGACGCTGATGATAAAGAAAAATACCAGACTTTAAACTCGACCAAAATCGACCTGACCGAAGCCATGCAGATTGCCGCACGCGATAGCAAAGGTCAAGTGATCGACGCTGAATTCGATATTGAAGATGACCGCCCTGTGTATGAAATTAAAATGGTACAAAATGGTGAAAAACACGAGATTAACGTTGATGCCAATAGTGGCGAAGTCGTTAAGTCACAACGTGATTCATAGTTAGTGAGTTAAATAGTTAGTGAGCTAATGAATTAGTAGGTTAAATAGTTAGTAAGTTAATAAGTGAGCAGAACCAATAACTATTGACCTTAATACTAACCTTAATAAATTCCTCCATAGGTTTAAGTACAGTGTGCCCCTGATAGTTTCGATGCTATTGGGGGTGATTTTTGTGGATAAAGCGAAATGCTATAATAATAAGCTCAAGCCAGCCGCACCCCTATGACACTAGCTTAGATGACGGTAACTGACACCACGAGAACCCGATGACTGCCTCAAACAAAGACCCGACTGTGACTGACACGACTGAAGCAAAGCCGCAGCGCAAGATTATTCACCTCGACATGGATGCCTTTTATGCCAGTGTTGAGCAGCGTGATAATCCACAGCTGCGCGGCAAGCCTTTGGTAGTCGGCGGTGATCCGAATGGTCGTGGCGTAGTGGCGGCTGCCAGTTATGAGATTCGTAAGTTTGGTGTGCGCTCAGCAATGTCCTGTTATGAGGCTAAGCGACGCTGTCCTGAGGCGATATTTGTGCGCCCTCGCTTCGATGTCTATCGCAGTGTCAGTCAACAGATTCGTGAGATTATGCTGAGCTTAACCGACAAAGTTGAGCCGCTATCTTTAGATGAGGCCTATCTTGATGTCACCGGTATCCAAGAGCATCACGGCTCAGCGACCTTGATGGCGAACTGGCTACGCGCACAAATTTATGAAAAGACGCAGCTGCGTGCATCCGCCGGTGTGTCGTTTAATAAAATGCTGGCCAAGATTGCCTCTGATATCAATAAGCCCAATGGCATTGCGGTCATTACCCCCGAACAAGCGCCAGACTTTATCGCCAGCCTACCCATTGAGCGCTTTCATGGTATCGGCAAAGCCACTGCCAAACGTCTGCATGAAATGGGGATTTATACTGGCGCTGATCTAAAAGCAACGCCGGTTGATACCTTGGAATTTGAATTTGGTAAACGCGGTCGCTTTTATTCACAGATTGCCCACGGCAATGACACCAGACCGGTCAAGTCGGAACGTAAATACAAATCGGTCGGCTCCGAGACTACGTTTCGAGACAATATCAGTGATACCGATAGCTTGTTGGCGCAAATATATGAGCAAAACGCTGATGCCTTTTATCAGCTGTCCAAAAAAGAGCGCTTAGCGCACACCATTACCCTTAAAATTAAGTATTCAGACTTTAGCCAAATCACACGCTCGCACACTTTGCACACCCCTTTTCCAAGCGCTGAGTCTGCACACTATTGGCTGCAAAAGCTGCTTGCCGATGCCCCACGTCATCTACCCATTCGCCTGGTCGGTGTCACTTACTCCAATCTAACCACTTTAGAAGATGTCAGCGTTCAGCCTGATTTATTCGGTTTGTAGCGTCTATATATGACCGATAGCCACTAAAACCTAACTCAAAAAAGCTGTGTTTCTGTTAAACTAACCGCCATTATCGAAAGCCTGACTCTGGGCCAAGTTTCTTATACTTTCAAACCGATTTAAGACCACATATGACTCACTCTACTGACCAAAACAATCATCAAAACAATGACCAATCAGCAGACAGCGAAAGCTATCTGAGTGTCAACGATTATGACTACGACCTGCCTGATGAGTATATCGCCCGTTATCCACTGGCCGAGCGCAGTGCCTCACGCTTAATGTACTTGCCGGCGCAAACTGGCTCGACAGTTGGTGTACAAGATAAGCAATTCGCTGATTTACCAGACTTGCTAAACGCTGGCGACTTGATTGTGTTTAATGACACCAAGGTCATGAAAGCACGTCTATTTGGTCAAAAAGACACCGGCGGTAAAGTTGAGGTATTGGTTGAGCGTTTAACCGATGATACGCAGTTTACGACGGATGAGAATGGTCAAAGTTTTGAGAATGTGGCACTGTGTCATGTGCGTGCCAGCAAAGCACCGAAACTTGGGCAGACCTTGTTACTCGGTGATGGTAATATCGAATGTGTGATGATAGGTCGTCATGAAAACTTGTTTATCTTAAGTTTCAAAAATCCAATCTTGCCTGATTTAGAGCAATATGGTGAATTGCCGATTCCACCGTACTTTGAACGTCATGCCGATGAGACTGATAATGTCCGTTACCAAACCGTATTCCATGACCCAGCCAAGCTAGCCAGCGTGGCAGCACCAACCGCCAGTCTTCACTTTGATGACAAAGTGTTGCAGCAACTGGCTGACAAAGGCATTAATACTGCTTACGTTACTTTGCACGTTGGCGCTGGCACCTTTGCACCAGTCAAGACCGATAATTTGCTTAATCACACCATGCACAGTGAGTATGCCAATCTACCGCAAGATACCGCAGATTTGATTAATCAAACCCATAAAAACGGCAATAAAGTCATCGCTATTGGCACCACAGTTACCCGTGTATTAGAAACCGCTTATCAGAAGACGGCCAATGAGAAGGGAGAAGTTTCAGCATGGTCGGGAGATACTGATATCTTTATCTATCCTGGCTTTAAGTTTGGTGTAATTGATACGCTATTGACCAACTTTCACTTGCCTAAATCAACGTTACTAATGCTAGTTTCTGCGTTTGCCGGCAAGCCTAATATTGAGCAAGCCTATCAACATGCTATCGAGCAAAAATACCGTTTCTTTAGCTATGGTGATGCCATGCTGCTTGAGCGAAACCAGTGATAAGCAATTTATCGTAAGCAACAAGTCATTAGCATCAATAATAAGCATTAATAAAAATAGATAAGAGAAGACTATGCAACCAATGAACCCTATTGTTCCAAACACTGATAAAGCTGAAAAATATAAACTTTTGCTGAAACAAGCTGAAGGTTTAATCAGCAGTGAAAGTGATTTAATTGCCAATATGGCGAACCTGACGGCGCTACTTAAAGATACGTTTAATTGGTTTTGGATTGGTTTTTATCGCGTTGATACTGAGTCTAATCAGCTTATTCTTGCACCATTCCAAGGCCCTCTAGCTTGTACTCGTATTAACTATGGCAAAGGCGTCTGTGGTGAGGTTTGGCAGTCCGGCGAGACCCAAATCGTCGATGATGTGAATGCACATCCCAATCACATTGCTTGCTCTTCGTTATCACAGTCAGAAATTGTGGTGCCGGTGAAAAATAAAGATGATGAGATTATCGCTGTATTGGATATCGACTCAGATAAACTGGCGACTTTTGATGAAGTCGATGCTGAGTATTTGGAGCAGTTGGTTGAGTTGTTGAAGTAGGTTTAATTAGCCTTTATTCAATCGAACATAGACCATTCAATAGACACAAAAAAAGCAGAGTCATTTGACCCTGCTTTTTTTTATATCTGAAAACTTATTTTATGTTTAGACATTCAAGATATAGCCAGTGAAGTCTAAAATGGTGACAAGGCAACCGAGTACAAGTACGACAACTGTAGGCTTAGCGAGGTTAACGCTGTCACCGTTTAGCAGTTCGCTAGCTATACTTTCGGATGTGCAAAGTGCAACTGCCTATCACACCCATACGACACTTTGGTCTCGTCAGCTTTAATCAGACCAATACGTTGCCAACCATTATCTTCTGCCTTAGTCGCTGTATCTGAAACATATATCGTAAAGTCTCGGGTTGCCTCTCTTGCAGTCTCTTGCGGTGATAAAGCAAACTCCTGGCGAAAGTCTATGCCTGGATTAGGTTGATAATTTACCGGCTGTACCGGAGACAACATCATATATTTTGGTGACACTGCATTTGACTCAGCAGCGACACCCATCTTAGCAATGCTAGTCACCGGTCGCATACCGGCATCTTCATCTGCTTTAGTAAATATCGGACCAATCTTTAACCCCAAACTGAGTACGCTAAATCGGAATCCGACTTTGGGCTTATTGGTCATCGGCGCTTCAAAAACACTTTCTCTTCGAGCACCGGTCAATACATCAGCGACAAAGAAATTCTCTGTACGCACTTCTTTATCGGCATCGGTCGTACCAAATATCTTGCCAGCCATGCCAAATGCTTGATAATCACCTTGTTTGGTATCTGACAAAGCGACTGACAGACGCCCAATAAACAGCGACTGTGCGTCTTTGGCAAACATACCCGTGTAACGCTGACCGTCACTATTTTTCACATCTTCGGTAATTTGCCAGGTCCCCGCCATACAGATGCCATTACTGTGTACCAGCTTCTCTAATCGCTCATAATAGTCGACATCATCACTTAATGTTTGCTCAGAACGAATGGCCAATCGCTCTCGCACTTTTTTGGTAAATTGAGCTGATGTGACTTTATAAGCAGGCATCTTACCCGCCTGATAAACCGCCAATTCTTGTTGTATTTGAGCATCAAGCTGGTCATCGCTGATGTCAGGGGTTAACGCTTGATTGAACACCACGTCATGGACTTGTTGATAACTACTGGCTGATGCTTGTTGGGCTGCTAACAGTGATAACACGGTTAGGCTTAAGATAAGGCCTTGTTTAAACTGAGGGCTTTGTTTGAGCTGAAAAGACATAAAAATTCCAAAATATAACTAAAATAAAAAAGGCAGAGTCATTTGACTCTGCTTCTACAACAAACCAATATGATTAAAAAAGCCTCAAATCTGATGGGTTAAGCGATGGCTAATAACATGTGATACTTTTTTCAGCAGCATTAAATTGCGCTTGCTCGTAATCATCATACATCTCATCATAAGCAGATTTAAATCTAGGCTTTAAAGCCATAAAACTATCATCTTTGAAATATAGATTTTGAATCACGTAATCAGATTCATGTGCATTCCAAAATTCATATGATTTTAAAGGCATACCTCGATAAGTAGCATTGTTAAAGGTAATGACGTAAGCATAGCCTTCAGTACTATCAAAAACTTTCGTTGCAACAGTCGCATTCTCAACCATATTGGCATAAGGCTGTGCCCAACTGGATCTAGGCGTTACTTTAGGTGTGCCTCCAATACGATTTCTACTTTCTTGATCTATGATTGAACTTAATAATCCGGAAGACCCAGTTCCCCATCCTTGACAACCATTCTCCATCCAGTCAAACAATTTGGTGACATCATCAGGTTTTTTAGTCGCTGCATTGTTATTAACTTTGGTTTGAGATTGCGCTTGCTGACTCTGAGGGGTCATAACTTTGTTGATCGCTGAGCCCACATCATTGGTTAATGTATTTAACTCACTACATGCAGTCATTGATAACAGTATTGTAGCGGCCAAAGGTAGGTAACGCAGTGTCATAACATTTCCTCAAATTTTTCAGTCAGTTAAATAAAGCAAAACAGGAAAGCAACGCATGCCTTGAGTAAAACAACATGAGCTGTGTAGTTATTCTAAATTACTATCTATTAGCAGCGACTGCAACCATATTTCTGTATCGCCGATAAACGTCTGATAATTCACAGGGTTAGTAGTCGTCAAATAAAAAAGCGAGATTGGCAGCAATACCAACCTCGCTTTTGCGTACGTCAACGTTTAACAATAAGGCTAATTAATTAAGCTACTCAAGCTACTCAAGCTCTAAGGCCGGCACATCCTGACCACGCTTGTGATAAAAGTCTGCCACAAACTCATCAAATCTGTCTTCATCAATCGCATCACGGATGCCTTGCATCAAGCGTTGATAGTAGCGCAGATTGTGGATGGTGGCTAATTGGGCACCCAGCATCTCTTTGCATTTGTTGAGATGATACAGATAAGCGCGGCTGAAGTTCTGGCAGCAGTAGCAATCACATTCTGGGTCAAGTGGACCGGTGTCATCACGGTATTGACTGTTGCGAATGCGCACCACGCCTTGGTTTTCTTCATTGCCGGTCACGAAGTAATGGCCGTTACGGGCGTTACGGGTTGGCATCACGCAGTCGAACATATCTACCCCGCGGCGCACCGCTTCTAGGATATCTTCTGGCTTGCCCACACCCATCAAGTAGCGTGGTTTGTCCGCAGGCATCAACTCTGGCATATAATTTAACACGCCAATCATTTCATCTTTAGGCTCACCCACAGACAGACCGCCAATAGCATAGCCATCAAAGCCAATCTCTAGCAGACCTTGCATCGACTGACGGCGCAACTCTTTATACATACTGCCTTGCACAATGCCAAATAGCGCATTGGGGTTGCCCAGCTTTTTGTGCTCATCGACACAGCGCTGACCCCAGCGTAATGACAACTCAAGCGACTTTTGCGCTTCAGAGTAAGTCGCCGGATATGGCGTACACTCGTCAAACTGCATCACGATGTCTGAGTTTAATGAGTATTGGATTTGCATTGATTTTTCAGGCGATAAGAACACTTTAGCACCATCAATTGGTGATTTGAATGCCACACCCTCTTCGGTAATTTTGCGCATGGCACCAAGACTGAATACCTGGAAGCCGCCTGAGTCGGTCAAAATAGGCTTATCCCACTTCATAAACTGGTGCAAGCCGCCAAATTTATCGATAATCTCAGTACCTGGACGTAACCACAAATGGAAGGTATTGCCCAAGATAATATCAGCGCCAATCGCTTCGATGTCACGTGGCAGCATGCCTTTAACCGTGCCATAAGTACCGACTGGCATAAAGGCTGGAGTGCGAATCTCACCATGGGCTGTCTGGACAGTGCCTCGGCGCGCGCGTGATTCACCGCTGGCGGTTTTGTGTAAGGTAAATTGCATAAGATTAACTCAAAATATTTAGGTTAAAGTGTTTCGATTAAAGTCAGTTTGCTTTAAACAGTAGGGTAATAATAGCGATTAACAATAAAAGCCATTCACTTCAAAAGATAGAGGATTAACAGATATATAGGGTTGCAGGCATCGATTAAAAGGCTATCGCTTATAGAACGACTGGTTTGAACAGATCACTGGTTACAATATAAAATCAGCATAGCAGCTGAATATTAAGTCAAATTATACCATTGCTGAGATAATTACGGGTGGCTACTGGGTTTTGTTTTTAGTCACTTATGAAATACATTGCTTTTTTGTTTTGTTGTACTGCTGTTATTAGCTATACTTGAGCTCTATACTACACTGTGTTGTTATAGAAATTAGTAAATATTGCCACTTCATTATTTTATTACATCGTCTGTTAGAGCTAGCGTAATTGCGGTGCTAATGACGGGGAACCTGTTATGAGTTTGAGAATTATTGTCGCCCTTGTTTTTATTGCCCTGCTTCTTGTTTTACTGTTTATCGTCTATCGCAGTCAAGCAACACCAAAACGTCCTGCATTAAAATCAGGTCAACAGCCGGACCCAGCCGACAATACCTCAGCAAAGCGTAAAACGCTTTATGACAGCAGTCTTAGCGATAATAAAGACTCAGCCAATCAGGACGCTCAAACTCAAACTAATACTCAATCCAGTTCTCAAACTAAAGCCCAACAACCAGTAGCGCCAAAACCAGAGCCTAAAACTGAATTAAAAACTGAGTCAAAATCTGAAGCTAAGCCCGAATCAAAACCTGAGTCGAAACCAGAACCGCAACAACAGCCGAAACCGGTTGTTGAGCAAGAAAAGAAATCAGCAGCTAAATCAGAAACGCCTGTTAAAGCTGATGGCTCAGTAGAACCTGTTGAATCTGAAAATCCAGTAAAACCTAACACTTCAGCTGCAGAGAAAAACACGCCAGCCAGCACAGCCATATATAGACCGCTTCAAAGAAGCACCAATAAAACAGCCAGCTCTACTACTAAAGAGCAGCAACCAATTGCACCTGCTGCTGACAAGGCTGTTGATTCTGATAAGCCTAATCTTGCTGAAAATAAAAAAGTGGCAGCACCTGCAGACAAGATGGATGCGCCTTTGCTTGATGAAGCAGAAGTAGAAGACATATTGGGCAAAACCTCGTCAACCCCTGCTAC
This sequence comes from Psychrobacter sp. FDAARGOS_221, assembly GCF_002313155.2. Classification (NCBI taxonomy): domain Bacteria; kingdom Pseudomonadati; phylum Pseudomonadota; class Gammaproteobacteria; order Moraxellales; family Moraxellaceae; genus Psychrobacter; species Psychrobacter sp. FDAARGOS_221. The sequence continues at coordinate 2,475,328 of NZ_NWFK02000001.1, read as the reverse complement.
TGTGCCGGTACCAAGCCCTGCCGCTACTAATACTGTTGCTACTCATACAGCCGACAATTCACCTGTTAATAACAAGCCTGCTGAAAAAACCACTACCGCTAAATCAAACACAACCGTTATTAAGCCGGCAACTGAAATGACGGTTAATAAAGCCAGCGTGCAACAAACAACAGCGCAGGCAAAGACCGTTGATAAAGCAGCGGCAACTACGCAGCCGTCTGAACCAAATAAACAGACACCAAGCAAATCAGCGACCATTAAGATTCAAGGTCATGATGAGCGTCAAGCCACTGCTACCCAAAAAGAACAAGCGAAAGCCAGCACTCAGACAGAAGCCGAATCAAAGCCCGAAGCAAAAACCAAACCACACGCTCAATTACAGCCTGAAACTCAACCATCTACAGATACTGGTGCTGAAACAAAAGCAGCAACGCCAAGTGTTTCAAAACCAATCGCTGCAGCGAGCACTACTGTTGAAGCCAACACTGATAAAGACAGCTCACCTCAGCATAGCGAAGCAGATGTAGAAGCAACTGATATGCAGGCCTTTGAATTTGTCAAAGACTTAGACAGTGCGCAATTGACGCTCGACTTGGCACAACAATACTTAGAAGTCGGTGAATACGACAGCGCCAAGCGTCTATTACAAGAAGTGTTGCAGACCGATAGCTTAGGTAAGCAAGCCAGTGAGCAACAACAGTCTGTTGCTCGTGCCTTATTGCAGCGCTTGTATTAATAGCGCTAATACTCGTACTAAAAATTGCAGCGCTTCAATTAATTAACAAATCAGCTGCACCTTTTATCACAGATAACCCAAAAGATCATTGTTATGAGCCAATCACAATCAGCGACAGCACACTCACTATCAGACACGCCATCAAACTTAGATGATACGAAAAAAGGGCGCGCTAGATCAGAGAAATCAATAGAGCCGGCGGTCAATCAACCGCTACAGCTGATCTATGCCGGCGGTACTTTTGGCAGCTATGGTAAGCCGTTATCTGCATTGCCTGCCGATGTATTCTTGCCGGTGTTGTTAGAGCAAGTGCAACAACAGCTGACGCCGCACATACAAGTTCTGCCAAATCCTGTTGTTAAAGACAGCAGTCAACTTACCCCTACTGATTTGACTCACTTTTTTAGCCTAATTTTGGACAGCTATGCTCAAGGACATCGTCAGTTTGTACTGATTACTGGTACAGATACCTTAAGCTACTTGGGATCATTTTTGGCAGAGGCCTTTGCTAGCTCTGATGTCTGTATCGTACTGACTGCCAGTATGCGTCCTTTATTCGATGCTGAGCAGTTACATTCTTATCAAGTTGATGCAAACAGTGATGCCTGGGGCAACCTAGCACAGGCGGTTGGGTTGGCCAGTCATGGCGAACCTGGGGTATATATCGCCATCGCTGAAGAGTCTTGGCCGGCGCAAACGGTGCAAAAAATTCATAGCCATGACTTAATGGCGTTTACCGGTCATCATCGTGCCGGCTACCCTGCCAACAGTTATGACAAACGACTGCCACCAGCAAGACGCCAAAACTGGATTGAAGACAGCCGTGCCAAACTCAGTGACATTAAACACAACGCACAAAGCGTCAATATTGCCACTATTTACTGTGTGCCCAATAATAACGGTTGGCTCGCTATGCAATTGGCGGCACTGTTAGAGCAACCACCAATGGGGGTAATACTTATCGGCTTTGGCGCTGGCAACATTCCTCACAGTGAGGCGCTAGAATCGACTATGGATGCCCTACACAAACAAGGGCATATGCTGGTATGTAGCACTCAGTGTCCCTTTGGCGGGGTTAGTGAAGCGTATGCGGCTGGCAGTTGGCAATATCAACATCACGTGCTGTCAGCGGGTCGGTTAACCATACCGGCAGTCTATGCACGTCTGCTGTGGCTGCACTTAGCTTATGACACCCCTGCGCGTCGTCGCCAGCGTTGGCGCCATAATGTACAGAAAGTTTAGCGCATGCTCAACGCGGCACTACCCCATTCGTTTTCAATATAATTATTCCCATAGTTACCCCCATATTTGGCCCTATCATGACTTCTGCAATCTCCAATAACAACGCAACTGATTCAGCACCAGACTCAATAGCTGTCTCAACACCCGACTCAACAAAAGAAACAGCAACAGTAACAGTAAAAACAGCATCTACGCCAAATACGGACATCCAAACCTATGCACTAGGCATTGAGTTCAATGGGGCTAATTATCGAGGCTGGCAGCGACAACAAGAAGTATTGTGTGTGCAACAAGTGGTTGAAGAAGCGCTCAGCAAAATTGCCAATGAGCCGATTGAAGTGATTGCCGCGGGCCGTACTGATGCTGGGGTACATGCCGGCAATATGATGGCGCACTTTAACACCACGGCCAAGCGCGGTGTCTATAATTGGCTACGAGGAGCCAACAGCCTGCTTCCAGATGATATTGCTGTGCGTTGGATTCAGCCAATGCCGGCTGATTTTCATGCTCGGTTTGGAGCCATTGCGCGTCGCTACCGTTATATCACCCTAAATCAGCCACAGCGTCCGGCCATGCTTAAGCATCTGGTGACCCATATTCACGAGCCGCTTAATTTGGCACGCATGCAACAAGCCGCGGCGCATATTGTCGGCACCCATGATTTTAGTAGCTTCCGAGCTGCCGCTTGCCAGTCTAATCAGCCAGTTAGAAATATCCATCACGCTGAGTTATTCGAGCATGGCCAGTTTATTGTGTTTGATATCAAAGCCGATGGCTTTTTGCATCACATGGTGCGCAACTTGATGGGAACCTTGTTTGCCATTGGTCGTGGCGAGCTGCAACCGGATGATTATTTGCGCTTATTACAGGCCAAAGATCGCACTTTAGCACCGCCAACAGCCGCGCCGGATGGGCTATATTTTATTAATGCCTATTATACTGAACCTTATCAATCATTATTCCCGCAGCTGCCGTTGACCCCGCAGTGGCTAAATCTGCCTGATACCATTTCTGACTAGCCGCAGCATAAGCTTAACCCGCAACGTTCGAAAGTAATCAAGCGCTTAAATAAAGCTCATTTATCTAGAATGAGGTTTGCTTTGTTTAGCACTTGTGTAAGTAGCTGTAACCGCCACAGTGCTATTGTTTGCTAAAACATCAGCAGTTAAGTATAATGTCTGCCTACAATTTTATTTCATATTTTAACTAAATCTGAAATTTAACTTACATTGAAACGGGTAAACCCAAATAATTATGGCAAAAAAAGACGATATTATCGAATTTGAAGGTGAAGTGATTGATACCCTTCCAAACACTCTTTTTAAAGTGCGCCTAGAAAATGGCCACGAAATCATCGCCCATATTTCAGGCAAAATGCGCAAGCACTACATCCGCATTTTAACTGGCGATAAAGTAAAGGTTGAAATGACACCTTACGACTTAACCAAAGGTCGTATTACTTACCGTGGTAAGAACTAATAACGCCTAACAATAGCTGTCGTTAGTGCGATTATCAACGCTCTAAATACCTTAGTCGTTAAAAACATTGGTATTTAATAATAATGCTATTTAAAAGCAGTTGTGTTTAAATATGCAAAAACACTAAAAACAGCTTATTAAAAAAGCCGCTCTCTATTTAGATGAGCGGCTTTTTGTTGGCTTAATTAAAGCTAAATCAGCTTAGCCTAATTTGGCCAATACTGCCTGACCAATCTCTTGACAGCCAACCAAGCGTAGACCTGATTCACTGCTGTCCATAATATCGCCAGTGCGTAGACCATCATCAAGCACGTCACTCACTGCCTGTTCGATAGCGGCTGCAGACTCTTCATGCTTAAAGGTATAACGCAGCATCATCGCCACTGACAAGATAGTTGCTAATGGGTTGGCCTTATCTTGACCAGCGATATCTGGTGCACTACCGTGACACGGCTCGTACATACCTTTGCCATGCTCATCCAAGCTGGCAGATGGCAGCATACCGATAGAACCGGTTAGCATCGCCGCTTCATCCGATAAGATATCACCAAACATATTACCGGTGACCATCACATCAAACTGCTTAGGATCACGTACCAACTGCATACACGCATTATCCGCATACATATGGCTTAAGGCCACATCAGGATAATCAGACTGCTGCAACTTAATCATGGTCTGCTTCCACAGCTCAGTGACCTCTAATACGTTGGCTTTATCTACTGAACAAATCTTAGCTGGTGTCCCATTCGCTTTGGCACGTACTTGCGCTAAATCAAACGCCACTTTACCGATACGCTCAATCTCTGAGGTTTTATACACCATGGTGTTATAACCTTGCTGCTCACCATTATCTAAAGTGCGAATACCGCGCGGCTCACCAAAATAAATACCGCCTGTCAGCTCACGTACAATCAACAAATCCAACCCTGAGATAATTTCTGGCTTAAGACTTGAAGCATTGGCAAGCTGTGGATATAGCTTGGCCACACGTAGATTAGCGAATAAACCCAGCTCGCTGCGAATTTTCAATAAGCCACGCTCAGGACGGATACTGCGCTCGATACCGTCCCATTTAGGACCGCCAACCGCACCCAATAATACCGCATCCGCTTGACGTGCTTTTTCTAAAGTCTCATCTGGTAGAGGCACACCATAGTTATCAATGGCGACACCGCCAATGTCCGCCGCTTCCAGCGTGATGCCTAAATCAAACTTCTCATTAACAGCTTTTAACACGTCTACAGCCTGAGTCATAATCTCAGGGCCAATGCCATCACCTGCTAGGGTTAATACGGTTGCCATATGCGTTGTTCCTAATTTATGTGATTTATTTTAAATTTTTGGGTTAATTAACCGACATCGTTTTTTGTACGGTTATGCGCGAACATCATTAAAGATCCAAGGTGTTTTTTGCTGCATCTTGGCTTCATAATCCTTGATCGCATCGCTTTGTTGCAGGGTTAGACCAATATCATCCAAGCCATTTAACAAGCAGTGCTTACGGAACTCATCGACCTCAAACGGATACTCTGTACCATCTGGGGTGACAACAACTTGACGCTCAAGGTCAGCAGTTAGCTCATAGCCTTCATTGTCAAAGCACTGCTCAAATAGCTCATCAACCTGTGCTTCAGTTAAGACGATTGGCAACATGCCATTTTTAAAGCAGTTGTTATAAAAAATATCCGCAAAACTTGGCGCAATAATAGTACGGAATCCATACTCTGATAATGCCCATGGCGCATGCTCACGGCTAGAACCACAGCCAAAGTTATCACGTGCCAGCAAAATTGTGGCGCCTTTATAACGTGGCTTGTTAAGTACAAAGTCAGGGTTAATCACACGAGTCGATGGGTCTTGACCTGGATAGCCTTCATCTTTGTAGCGCCAATCATCAAATAGGTTGACGCCAAAACCAGTACGTTTGATTGATTTTAAAAACTGTTTGGCAATAATCTGATCGGTATCGACATTCGAGCGATCCAATGGGCAAACGATGCCGGTTTGAGTGTTATAAGCTTGCATGATAGTTCCTTTAAATAGAGTAATTCTTTAATGTAAGTATGTTCAATAATATAAGTATGATTGTGCGCTATTAAGCTATTGATTAAGCGACTAGTACAGTTTAAATGAGCGTGCCATCTGGCCCACTATGCGATCCATTTTTTGCTTTTCACTCTTAGGATAATTAAACGCCAGCTGCGCTTGTGTGCCATTCTTAACTTTAATCACATGGTAATAAATGCGACCATTTTCATCATAACCACTGACTGTGTAAGTACTGCCCTTCTTGCGCTCGTAAGTAACCACTGTATTGGCATGATAGTCACGCTTCTGAGCAGCTAAGTATTGTTGGTCGGTATAATCAAGTACACTGGGCCCATGACTGCCATAAATCAGAATTTCAGCAGGCGAATTGGCCAGTTTAAAATGTCTGCCATCACCATTGGTCGATTCAGGCATCCATTTTAATTGACTGGGCACATCGACACAGTAGTCAAACCGAGAATTACAATACTCTTTGGCTAGCGCCGTTTGTGATACGGCTAACTGTGATAATCCCACTAAACAAGCAAATGCAACTGTCTTTTTCATAGCATCCTCAGTGACTGTCATAGCGCTAAATACACTTAAGCTTAATAGCTATCATCATTTAACTATTAAAAACTGCGTACATCGACGAAGTGACCGGCTAACGCTGCTGCTGCTGCCATCGCAGGACTCACTAAGTGCGTACGTCCGCCATGACCTTGACGACCCTCGAAGTTACGGTTCGAAGTTGAAGCACAATGCTCACCTGGCTCAAGCTTGTCAGCATTCATCGCTAAGCACATTGAGCATCCCGGCTCACGCCACTCAAAGCCTGCTTCGGTAAATACTTTATCTAGACCTTCTTGTTCTGCTTGCTTTTTAACCTGTCCAGAACCGGCAACCACAATCGCTTCTTTCACATTATCTGCCACTTTGCGGCCTTTAATCACTGCCGCTGCAGAGCGCAAATCTTCAATACGTGAGTTGGTACAAGAACCAATAAAGATACGGTCTAATTTGATATCGGTAATCGGCTGGCCTTCGGTTAAGCCCATATACTCATAAGCACGTTCCCAGGCTTCTGCTTGTACTTCATCTCTTGCTTGTTTTAGCGTAGGTACATGCTGGGTAACATCGACAACCATCTCAGGTGACGTCCCCCAAGACACTTGTGGCGCAATATCACTGGCATCCAGCTCAACTACAGCATCAAAGTGTGCGCCTTCGTCTGAATGCAAGGTATTCCAATACGCAACCGCTTGCTCCCACTGCTCACCTGTTGGTGAAAATGGACGGCCTTTAACATACTCAATGGTCGTGTCATCAACGCCAACCATACCCACACGCGCACCGGCTTCAATTGCCATATTACAGACGGTCATACGGCCTTCCATGCTCATGTTTTTGAACACATCACCGGCAAACTCAATCGCATAGCCTGTACCGCCTGCAGTACCTATCTTAGCGATAATCGCTAGCACCACATCTTTGGCAGTGATGCCTTCACCAAGCTCACCGTCAACGCGGATAAGCATGTTTTTTGACTTTTTCTGTACCAAGCACTGAGTGGCCAACACATGCTCTACTTCTGATGTACCGATACCATGTGCTAAGCAGCCTAAGGCGCCATGTGTTGCGGTATGTGAGTCACCGCACACCACGGTCATACCTGGCAATACCAAGCCTTGCTCAGGACCAACCACGTGTACAATACCTTGACGTTCATCATTAATAGTGAACTCAGCAATATTAAATTTGGCACAGTTATCATCTAAAGTCTTCACCTGTAAGCGTGACACTTTATCTTCAATACCACTCACCCCTTCAAGGCGTTCTTTGCGCACTGTCGGTACGTTATGATCAGGCGTGGCAATGTTGGCTGATAAGCGCCAAGGCTCACGGTTGGCCAATGCCAAACCTTCAAACGCCTGTGGACTGGTCACTTCATGTAATAAATGACGGTCGATATAAATTAGACTTGAGCCATCATCACGCTGACTGACCAAATGGGCATCCCACAATTTGTCATAAAGCGTTTTTGCGGTATTGGTGTTGGTATTTTCTGGGTTGGCTGACATGAAATACTTCCTTGCTGGCTAAAATTGTTTGATAAATAATTGTCTAAAAAATAATGTTCTAAAAAGCGTTATATAATAAATAATGAAAAGTAAGCGTTTAAACGCTCAAAATAAACGACAACAATAGCAAAAATTCATCAATATCTATCAATCAGATGAATATCTATCAATCAATGGGCATCGGCTATATATTAATAGCCCCTATATTATATATAATAAGCAGTTAACTTCGATCAGTCGCTAAAACTGATCCATTACTATTGAGATTATAACAGCTAAGTTATATAATAATAATTGATGATTTTTATTATAAAGAGAACTTTAAGTTATAATAAAATTTACTTACACCGCAACTGAAGTTTTAGGCTAACCATGAATACCACAAATTTAACAACGTTTATCACTGTAATGCAAACGGGCAGTATCTCAGGGGCAGCTGAAAAACTTTTTATTACTCAGCCAGCCGTGAGTAAGCGTATCAAGAATCTTGAAGACGAGTTCAAGGTCACTTTATTCGACACCCTAGGCCGTGGCATTGTACCGACTGCAGCAGCCAACGAGTTATTGCCACATGCCAAGCGCTGGTTGGATGATTATGATAATTTTAAGATCAACATCCAAAACTCACAGCAAACCATTTCAGGCAAATTGGTCATCGGTACCAGTCACCATATTGGCCTGCATCATCTGCCGCCTGTACTTAAGCAGTTCATTCAAGCTTACCCATCGGTTCAACTAGAAGTTCACTTTGTTGACTCGGAAGCGGCGCACAAAGCGGTGCTAGATGGCGAGCTGTCTTTGGCCTTTTTGACCTTGCCGCCTGTGTATGACAAGCGTTTGACATACCATACGCTGTGGTCTGATCCGCTATTTTTCGTGACTGGCACCTTATCACCGCTAGCGAAAAAGACCAATGTCACCTTAGAGCAGTTGGCACACTATTCGGCTATTTTACCGGCGGCCAATACCTTTACTAGCCAGATTACATTGGCAGAGTTCGCCAAGCAAAACCTTAAGCCTTATGCCACGATGACCACTAACCCACTTGAGTCGATTCGTATGTTGGTCTCTGTTGGTTTAGGTTGGTCGGTATTGCCGCAGACCCTTATCAATCAAGAGCTAGAATATATCGACATGGCTCATGATTTGGAGCTACAGCGCTATCTTGGTGTGGTCATTAACCCAAGCCTAACCCGCTCTGCCAGTGTCGATGCCTTGATGCAAATGTTGGCTCCGATTGACTAACACCAACTCAATCAACAGCCTACCTTTACTTCACACATCCCGCCTCTAATGAGTCAATTGCATAGCTACTGCCATAGTCACTATTTAGCTAGCGGCAATTGACTCATAACAATTGCATTCGTAATTGATTAATTTTTGCTTTATAATGCCCACATATTGCCAAAAGTTAATAGTATGTAACTTAATAGCAAAGTCATCGTTTGAGGCTTAATTTTTAAAATGACGTTTATAACTTAAGCCCCAAGTTCTAACAATATACTTTTTAAAATCTTGCGTTAACATCAAGTATTTTAACTGTCTGTGTATGGGACTTTTAACAATGCGATTTGAGCAAAATACTATACCAGCAAGTTATACAAAACGTTCATCGTACTGTTCTATATATCAATTCTATTAACTTTTGTTGATACTCTTTTAATTTAGTTAAAAAAACCATTATGATACTTGCTACATAATGGTTTTTTTGTGCTTAAAAAATTAATTACTTAAGGATGTTTTTTATGAATGGAATATCTTCAGGCGTGCTTATATCGCTCGGCCTATATTTCTTATTAATGATTGGCATTGGTATTTGGGCCTACTTCAAGGCCGAGAACGACTCAGCAGGCTACATGCTGGGTGGTCGTAACCTAAGTCCAGGTGTTGCTGCGCTTTCAGCAGGGGCATCAGACATGTCAGGTTGGTTATTACTGGGTCTACCCGGCTATATGTATAGCTCAGGTGTGGTCAGTATTTGGATTGCCCTAGGTTTGACAATGGGTGCCTTCGCAAACTACATCTTAGTGGCACCGAGACTGCGTGTTTATACCGAAATTGCAGACAACGCCATCACCCTTCCCGATTACTTTGCTAACCGATTTGAAGACAAATCGCATCTGCTTAGAGTCATCTCAGCCATCGTTATTATCTTATTCTTTACGGTTTATACCGCAGCCAGTTTGGCCGGTGGCGGCAAGCTATTCGATAGCGCATTGGGCATGACTTATAGCACAGGCTTATGGGTCACTGCTGGTGTGGTTGTGGCTTACACCTTATTTGGCGGCTTCTTGGCCGTATCAACCACTGACTTTGTGCAGGGTGTGATCATGTTATTTGCCATGATCATCGTACCTATTGTTGCCTTTACTGATTTGGGCGGCGTTGGTGCAACTACGACTGCTATCCGTAACATCGATCCTGAAATACTAAATATTTTTAGTGGCATGACATTCTTTGGTATCTTGTCACTGTTGGCTTGGGGTCTAGGTTACTTCGGTCAACCACACATTATTGTTCGCTTTATGGCCATTCGCTCAGTAAAAGATGTGCCAAAAGCGCGTAACATTGGTATGAGCTGGATGATTGTCAGCCTTATTGGTGCATTAATGACAGGTTTCGCTGGTCGTGCTTATGTGCAAAAGACAGCCATGACCTTGGATGACCCTGAGACTATTTTCTTAGTATTCACTAACTTCTTATTCCACCCACTGGTATCTGGTTTCTTATTAGCGGCTATTTTAGCGGCCATTATGAGTACCATTTCTTCACAGTTATTGGTGGTATCAAGCTCGTTAACCCGTGACGTTTATAAGCTATTTTTTGATAGAGATGCACCAGAAGCACGTCAAGTATTGGTTGGCCGTATTTCAGTCGTACTGGTCGCTGTGGTTGCTATCTTCTTAGCCTCAGATCCAGACAGCTCTGTACTATCATTGGTTTCTAACGCTTGGGCTGGCTTCGGTGCTGCCTTTGGTCCACTGGTTGTAATCAGCTTAATGTGGAAGCGTATGAACCGTAATGGTGCCCTAGCGGGTATGATTGTCGGTGCAGTAACCGTTATCATTTGGGTATATGGCGGCTTTCAAACCGCAGATGGTACGGCGTTAAATGACTGGTTATATGCCATTATCCCAGGCTTTATCTTAAGCTCAATTGCGATCGTTATTGGTAGTCTTGCAACGGCTGAACCAAGCGCGCATATCAGAGCCAAATATGAAGAGATGGAAGATATGCTTTAAGCCACACCATCATGTAGTGTGTTAAATTAAGCATAAATAACGCTATGTACAAAAAACCTCGCTAAATAGCGAGGTTTTTTTATGTGTTAACTAAGATGAAGATAAAATTAGAAGGTTTTAGTTAACATAACCGTTGCTGTTTTATCATCTCTGTCATCATAATAAGCAAAGTTACTGCTGGTCTTATCATAATCAAGCACCAAGCGTGGCGTTAGACCCAGAAGTGTCAAGTCACGCTTCCAGATTTGTAAACCGATCGACTTGGTCTTATCTTCACGTCGGCTACCCGGCTCGCCACCAAAGGTACTGTAATAGTTAACTAAGGCGCCTTCTGAAAGATCCTCAGCAGGGTCGTCATATTTTTTAACCCCATAGCCGACAGTAGCTAAGGTTGATACGCCTTGACCCCATTCACGCCCCCAACCAATATTGACTGAATTTCGGTCATAACTAATAATGCTGGCTTTTGGCACATCATTTTCATAATGGCCAATACCACCATAAAAGTACTGATTCGCATCTTGAATATATAAGCCATTTAAACCATAAAAACGACCATCGGTTTCACGGTTTTTATTGTTATTGTCATCAAAGGTTTCGTTAGAGAAGATACCGGTTGCGGTTAGTTTGAACTTAGGCTGAACCCATCTTGATGCTTTTAAAGTCACCCCTTTACGCCAGCTGTATGGGTCTTCACCATAATAACGCTTGGTCACAAATGGCGTTACAGAGAAGTCATTTTTGGCATCATCATAGCCGACACCCGCAGAAGCGGTTAATAGATAATCGTTATACTCACTGGCATTCCAATAACCTTTAACAAAAGCATTACCGCCAAGCTCTGCATAGTAGTTTTTAGGTAAATTAATACGTTTGCTAGCACTGGCAGATACTTGTAAGCCATTGCCTGATTCCGGCTTCGGCGTTGTACCCAACTTGCCGGTCATTTGCTTTTCAGGCACATCATTTAAGTTATCGTCTTCTACATAACTAACCGATGCATTGAATCGCCACTCTTCTTGCTGCTCAATACGCTCTATCAAGCCAGTCACTCGTGCCATAACTGGCTCAGGAATGTCTGCACCTCTTAACTTTTGCAACTGGTCTTGTGCAGCAGCATATTGCTTATCTGCATATAAGGCTTGTGCCATGTTCAATCGTACTGGATGGAAGTCTGGGTTTTCAGCCAACATATCTTTATAGATGGCAATGGCTTTTTTATTCTGACCCTCACTGCGATATACCAAGGCATCGGCAAAATTAATCAACATCGGGTCGTTGACTTGTAGTCCTTTATAATGAGGGAGTAGCGCTTTAACAGTGGCCATATCTTGTGCAGCTAAAGCGGCATTTAAGTACTTAGTGAAAGCAACGGGATCCGCTTTTAGCGCTTCTAAGTCATAGCTTTGTGCTACCTGCTGTGGTCGACGCTGTTCCAGTGCACTTTTCAGCTCAGAGGTGGTGACTTTGGCAGTCGGTACTGTTTTATCAAGTACTGCGTTTTGTCTTTCTAGACGTTCAAGCTCTGATGCTTGGTCAGTTGCGCCCTCTCCAATACCAGCAAAATCATTACTGGTGTCGTCTGCCGCATAAGCCAGTGGTGTATATACCATGCTTAATAAAAGCGCAGTGGCGGTAACATTCTTTAAAAAATGCGATTGTGTCATAGTTATCCCTAACATGTTCGCTAAGCGTTAAGATAGCTCAGCACGTCTTTCCATAAATAGAATACGTAATTGGATTAAAATCTTCTGCCCTATGAAAACATTAAAATAGTATGTTTTGCAACATGCAATCTACTGTTTCAGTAACTTATGGTCAAGTTATATTAAAACTTAAGCAGGCCAGTCGTACTAGCATAACCTAAAAAAGTTACTTTCACAGGCTCTACCCTTAACTATAAGATAATATTGATAATTTTGCGAGAAAAAAAGCGCCATTAAGGCGCTTTTTTTCTTACTGCTTTGCTTTAAATGGAAGTTTATATTGCTTGGACAATATGATTATTAAACCTAACCACGGCTAACAATCATAGCATTACTCCTTAAAATAAACATAAGAGGAACTGATTACTACTGTTTCTCAGCTCCGAATGTACCTTGGAACTTGGTTCCTGTACCTGCAACATCACCTTTACCGCCTTCAACTGAAGCGTCTTGGTAGATACCGCCTAAGAACTGAGCATCTTCACCATAGAAGCCGCCGGCAGTATCAATACCATTCACGTTACCTGCGAAGGTATTACCATCGATTGTTGCTTCAATGCCAATCTTGTTGCCTTCTGGCATATATTTGAAGTCACCGTCAAAGGCAAGCTCACCTTTCACTGAGTTATTCACAAAGTCAACATCAAAGTTTGATGACCCATTAACTGGTGCAAATGCATCGTTATTACCATCGCCTAAGTGAATGTTTTCGATGTATGTGGCACTACCTGCATAGGTTGCTTTACCATCGTTAACTTCTTTTAAGTAGTCGATGTCTTCTTGAGCCGTTAAGTGACCTTGTACGTACACGTTAGCAACGCGTGATAGATCACCAACAAATCCTGAGTTGATATGTCCATACACATGACCAACTTGCATTTGCGTATCAAAGCTTTCATACACAGACTTATAAACAAAGTCTGGATTTAAGCCGCCTTTACCAGCTTCAACTACTACTTTTTTAGGTGTATCTAAAGCAATATCTATTTGCTTTTGTACTGTGTCAGGCTTCACCATATCAGCACGTAGTGATAACTTGTTAAATGCAGTAAAGTTATCGCCATTTTCTGTATCTACAGGAACTAATGTTCCGTCCTTATCAACTAAGTCATCTTGGTTGCCTGACCAGTTTGATTTGTCATTACGGATAGCAACATAACCAATCGCATTCTCTAATTCACCTGCACCAAATGGCAGTGTGCGCTTAGTACTACTTAATGCCGTTGATTGGAAACCGGTCATTTCAGCATCAGGTGCTACGTCTGGGTTAACAGGGCCTGTTGGTTCAGTAGGCTCTGTTGGGTCTACAGGATCTACAGGTGCAGGCGGAGCTACTTTTTCCGCACCATAAGTACCTTTACCTTTGCTATCACTATAAACGCCGCCTAATAAATCAGCATCATTACCATAGAAACCACCTTGGGTATCTAAGCCATTCCAGTTACCTGCAAATTTATTACCAGTAATCTCAGCTTTCAGCTTCTTGTCAGACATACCAGCAAATGATAACGAACCATCTACTTGCTGATCAACAAAGTCGACATTAAACTTAGAGCTACCCAGTACTGGGCCTTCAACATTACCGTTTTCCATGTAGGTGGCGACACCTTCATAGTTGACTTTACCATCATTGAGTTTGTTATCAATATTGTACTGTGATAACTCTTTCATGTATTTCATGTCTTCAGCACTGGTTGACTTACCTTGTGCATAGACAGTTGATAGTTTGCCATCAGCATATAATGTTCTATCGATTACCCCGTAAACGTGACCAATTTGCATGTCTTCATTGAAATTGTTGTATACAGAAGTGTAGTTTAAATCACGTGACTTAGACTCGTTAACCTGGCCTACACCTGGCACAATAACTTTACCAGTATGAACTTTAAATCCATCCTTATTACCATTATATGCTTGGTCAGATGCTTTATCTCTAAGAGTCAGATTAATTGCCTCTGAAGCATAGCGTGTGTCAAGCTCATTAACTCTACTACTTAAAATATCGAAGCTGCTTGTATTATTATCTACAATATCACCACGCTTAGTTTCTCTATGACCATCTAAGTTGTTGCTCTGCACACCAGTAATAGTGCTAGAAGCAGCTACTTCTGGATTCTCTGGAGCAGGCGGTAACTCTTTTGAAGCCGCTAAAGCATCTTCTGCTTCTTTAGCTCTCTTTTCTGCTTCCGCCTTAGCAGCCAGTGCTTCATCTCTAGCAGTATTAGCCTTAATTACATCATCCTTAGCCTTCTCAGCAGCTACTCTCGCTTGATCTGCTTCCGCTTTAGCCGCATCCGCTGCTGTATTGGCTTCAGCAACTAACTTGTCTGCTTCGGCTTTGGCATCACCGATGGCTTTATCTGCAGCTGCCTTGGCATCTAGGGCTGCTTGTTCAGCAGTTTGTTGTGCTTTTTCGGCTGTAGCTTGTGCTTCTTTAGCTGCAGCTTCAGCAGCTTGTGCCTTAGTCGCAACTTCTTCAGCAGCTTGCTGTGCTTCTTCTGCTAAGCGCGCACGCTCTAACGCAGACTCTAATGCACTTTCACCATCACCAGCGTTGGCTAGGTTCTCTTGTGCTTTTTCTAACGCCGCTTGAGCTTTCTGGGCATCAGCCTGAGCTTTCTCTGCGGCCGCTTTGGCTGCGTCTGCTTTAGCTTGCTGCTCTGCAATGGCTGCTTGTGCTGCTTCTGCTTTGGCTTGAGCATCTACGGCTGCTTGTTCTGCTGCAGTCTGTGCATCAGATTTAGCACCATAAGTACCTTGTGCTCCGTTACCTTCGTAAACACCGCCTAGGTATTGTGCGTCACCGCCATAGAAACCACCTTCGGTTGCATAACCTGCATTATCTGCTGCTGCACCTGAGAATTGGTTGCCATCAATGCCAGCTTTAAGCGCGATATCACCTGCTTTGTCAAAGCTTAATTTACCTTCTAGGTTTTTATTAACAAAGTCTGCAGTAAATACCGATGAACCAAATTCAATGGCATTACCAAGACCCAGCTTGCGATGGGTCGCATCACCGGTATAACCAACCGTACCTTCTGTTGGCATATTCTGGGCTTGAGTGGCGTTACCAATCACAGCGGCACCATTTACTGGCAACTCAATACCACTAAAGACGGCTTTACCATCAATGTGGCCAATGCGCATGTCATCGCCAAAGTCTTTATAAGTTGAGGTGTAGCTTAGTGGTAGCTCTTGACCTAATGCACCAACAATTGCATTGTCATCATGTGCTTTAAAGCCATTTGTACCAGCAACATCGGTATCGCCTTCACCTGATGTGGTGATGGTTAGTTCACCTAATAACCCAGGCTTATCAGGAGTAGTCGGATCTTGTGATGCTAGGTCAGCACGTGCAACAACGCTGTTGTCATCGGCGCTAAAGTCACGTGTAGTTGTTTTAAATACTTTGCTTAGTGGCGCAACGTCAACATTTAGTGTCTGTACACCGCTCTTCGCTGATTCAGGCGCATTCTTAATCTCAGCTGCTGCCGCTGCATCAGTCGCTGCTTGTAGTGCTGCTTGAGCATCTTCAACTTGCTTCTGTGCCGCTGCAATAGCGTCTGCTGCGGCTTGTTGGGCTGCTGCCGCTTCCTCATTGGCTGCATCAAGCGCTGCTTGTCTACGATCTACTTCTGCTTGTAGCGCTTCTGTGTTACCGCCGCCACTTGCTAAGGCATCAGCCAAGGCTTGTTCTGCTTCTTCTAAAGCTTTTTGTGCGTCTGCTAATTCTGATTTAGCCGTCTCTGCTTCTTTTTGAGCAGCTTCTGCTTTGGCTTTCTCTGCTGCAGCTAGCTTATTAGCAGCGTCTGCCTCTTTCTGCGCTTGTAGCGCATCTGCTTCTGCTTGTTCTTTCTGTTTGTTCGCTTCAGCAACTAAAGCCTCTGCATCTGTCTTCGCTTTGTCAGCGGCAGCATTGGCTGCATCTGCTTCGGCTTTGGCTGTCTGAGCAGCTTCGTTGGCAGCTTCTGCTTCTGCTTTGGCTGCAGCAACTAACTTGTCCGCTTCAGCTTTAGCTTCACCCACTGCTTTGTCGGCTGCTTGTTCAGCGGCTGCTTGTGCACTTTCTGCAGCAGCTTTGGCTTGTTCAGCGGCTTTTTGTGCTGCTTGAGCTTTGGCTGCTAGCTCTTCAGCTGCGGCTTGTGCAGCTTCTGCGGCTTCTGCACGTGCTAGGGCGTTAGCTAAACCGCCGTCTCCGCCTTCACCAGCGTTGGCTAGGTTCTCTTGTGCTTTTTCTAACGCCGCTTGAGCTTTCTGGGCATCAGCCTGAGCTTTCTCTGCGGCCGCTTTGGCTGCGTCTGCTTTAGCTTGTTGCTCTGCAATCGCTGCTTGCGCTGCATCTGCTTTAGCTTGAGCGTCTACGGCTGCTTGTTCTGCTGCAGTTTGTGCATCAGATTTAGCACCATAAGTACCTTGTGCTCCGTTACCTTCGTAAACACCGCCTAGGTATTGTGCGTCACCGCCGTAGAAACCACCTTCAGTTGCATAACCGTCATTATCTGCTGCTGCACCTGAGAATTGGTTGCCATCAATGCCAGCTTTAAGCGCGATATCACCTGCTTTGTCAAAGCTTAATTTACCTTCTAGGTTTTTATTAACAAAGTCTGCAGTAAATACCGATGAACCAAATTCAATGGCATTACCAAGACCCAGCTTGCGATGGGTCGCATCACCGGTATAACCAACCGTACCTTCTGTTGGCATATTCTGGGCTTGAGTGGCGTTACCAATCACAGCGGCACCATTTACTGGCAACTCAATACCACTAAAGACGGCTTTACCATCAATGTGGCCAATGCGCATGTCATCGCCAAAGTCTTTATAAGTTGAGGTGTAGCTTAGTGGTAGCTCTTGACCTAATGCACCAACAATTGCATTGTCATCATGTGCTTTAAAGCCATTTGTACCAGCAACATCGGTATCGCCTTCACCTGATGTGGTGATGGTTAGTTCACCTAATAACCCAGGCTTATCAGGAGTAGTCGGATCTTGTGATGCTAGGTCAGCACGTGCAACAACGCTGTTGTCATCGGCGCTAAAGTCACGTGTAGTTGTTTTAAATACTTTGCTTAGTGGCGCAACGTCAACATTTAGTGTCTGTACACCGCTCTTCGCTGATTCAGGCGCATTCTTAATCTCAGCTGCTGCCGCTGCATCAGTCGCTGCTTGTAGTGCTGCTTGAGCATCTTCAACTTGCTTCTGTGCCGCTGCAATAGCGTCTGCTGCGGCTTGTTGGGCTGCTGCCGCTTCCTCATTGGCTGCATCAAGCGCTGCTTGTCTACGATCTACTTCTGCTTGTAGCGCTTCTGTGTTACCGCCGCCACTTGCTAAGGCATCAGCCAAGGCTTGTTCTGCTTCTTCTAAAGCTTTTTGTGCGTCTGCTAATTCTGATTTAGCCGTCTCTGCTTCTTTTTGAGCAGCTTCTGCTTTGGCTTTCTCTGCTGCAGCTAGCTTATTAGCAGCGTCTGCCTCTTTCTGCGCTTGTAGCGCATCTGCTTCTGCTTGTTCTTTCTGTTTGTTCGCTTCAGCAACTAAAGCCTCTGCATCTGTCTTCGCTTTGTCAGCGGCAGCATTGGCTGCATCTGCTTCGGCTTTGGCTGTCTGAGCAGCTTCGTTGGCAGCTTCTGCTTCTGCTTTGGCTGCAGCAACTAACTTGTCCGCTTCAGCTTTAGCTTCACCCACTGCTTTGTCGGCTGCTTGTTCAGCGGCTGCTTGTGCACTTTCTGCAGCAGCTTTGGCTTGTTCAGCGGCTTTTTGTGCTGCTTGAGCTTTGGCTGCTAGCTCTTCAGCTGCGGCTTGTGCAGCTTCTGCGGCTTCTGCACGTGCTAGGGCGTTAGCTAAACCGCCGTCTCCGCCTTCACCAGCGTTGGCTAGGTTCTCTTGTGCTTTTTCTAACGCCGCTTGAGCTTTCTGGGCATCAGCCTGAGCTTTCTCTGCGGCCGCTTTGGCTGCGTCTGCTTTAGCTTGTTGCTCTGCAATGGCTGCTTGTGCTGCATCTGCTTTAGCTTGAGCGTCTACGGCTGCTTGTTCTGCTGCAGTTTGTGCATCAGATTTAGCACCATAAGTACCTTGTGCTCCGTTACCTTCGTAAACACCGCCTAGGTATTGTGCGTCACCGCCGTAGAAACCACCTTCAGTTGCATAACCGTCATTATCTGCTGCTGCACCTGAGAATTGGTTGCCATCAATGCCAGCTTTAAGCGCGATATCACCTGCTTTGTCAAAGCTTAATTTACCTTCTAGGTTTTTATTAACAAAGTCTGCAGTAAATACCGATGAACCAAATTCAATGGCATTACCAAGACCCAGCTTGCGATGGGTCGCATCACCGGTATAACCAACCGTACCTTCTGTTGGCATATTCTGGGCTTGAGTGGCGTTACCAATCACAGCGGCACCATTTACTGGCAACTCAATACCACTAAAGACGGCTTTACCATCAATGTGGCCAATGCGCATGTCATCGCCAAAGTCTTTATAAGTTGAGGTGTAGCTTAGTGGTAGCTCTTGACCTAATGCACCAACAATTGCATTGTCATCATGTGCTTTAAAGCCATTTGTACCAGCAACATCGGTATCGCCTTCACCTGATGTGGTGATGGTTAGTTCACCTAATAACCCAGGCTTATCAGGAGTAGTCGGATCTTGTGATGCTAGGTCAGCACGTGCAACAACGCTGTTGTCATCGGCGCTAAAGTCACGTGTAGTTGTTTTAAATACTTTGCTTAGTGGCGCAACGTCAACATTTAGTGTCTGTACACCGCTCTTCGCTGATTCAGGCGCATTCTT
Organism: Psychrobacter sp. FDAARGOS_221; assembly: GCF_002313155.2. Classification (NCBI taxonomy): domain Bacteria; kingdom Pseudomonadati; phylum Pseudomonadota; class Gammaproteobacteria; order Moraxellales; family Moraxellaceae; genus Psychrobacter; species Psychrobacter sp. FDAARGOS_221. The sequence continues at coordinate 2,456,022 of NZ_NWFK02000001.1, read as the reverse complement.
AATCTCAGCTGCATCTTGCGCCTCAGCGGCTGCATTGATGACATCTTGAGCCTGTTTTTCCTTAGCTTCTGCTGCTGCAATGGCCTCTTGAGCTGCGGCTTCTGCTGCTTGTAAGTCCTGCAATGCTTTTTCAGCTTGCTTGGCTTTTTCTTCAGCGGCTGCTTGAAGTGCTTCTGAGTTACCGCTGCCTGAGTTAAGTGCCTCTTCTAATTCTTTTTTGGCTTGTTCTGCTTCAGCCTTCGCTTGCTCTGCTTCGGCTTTTACTTTTTCCAACTCTTCTTTAAGTTGTTGGGCTTCTTGTCTGCTTTTCTCAGCTTCAGCCTGTGCTTTTTCTAGTGCGTCACTTTCGCTCGCATCATCTTTTTCATCATCTGTTGATTCATCGCTAGGATCGGTGGCTTCAGGGTCGGTTGTATCACCTTTAGTATCATCCTGATTATCTGTAGATTCATCCTGATTATCAGTCGACGAATCGGTGTCACCGGTATCTTGATTACCTTCATTGCCGTTACCTGTTTCTGATTTTTCATCGTCAACAATAGGGGTTGGGCTTGAATAATAAGATGAACTGCCATCAGACCCGCATGAAGCAAGTATGACAGAGGATATCAGCACGACGCTGGCTTTAAGGGGGGTGTTAAGTTTCTTTGATGTAGCATCCGCTAAGATTAAATGACCAATAGGTGACATCCGACTTCCTCCATGAAGATAAAAAATCCATTCAGCTTTACTATAAATGAAACAGTTGAAATACTGTGCATTAATACTTGCAAATTCTTTATATAAAGTCAATCCTTTTAAATAGTTAGTAAGGTCATAGAAACATTGAAACTAACATTAACATTATTTAAACCCATACTGTAAATGATAGACGGAAACTATCAAAACCATATAGTTATTACCTATAATTGAATAGGTTCAATAACTTAATTTTTATATACAACTGAACTCAACAGGTCATAATTATTTACAATTTTTTTAGTACCATGAATGAACCATAAAAATTTAAATATAAGTTAAATTATCTTTTCAGCTAAAAAAAAGCGCCCCATTGGGACGCTTTTTTTATAAAAATTACTTCTAGTTTTGGCTTATTGTTTCTCAGCTCCGAATGTACCTTGAAACTTGGTTCCAGTACCTGCGACATCACCTTTACCGCCTTCAACTGAAGCGTCTTGGTAAATACCGCCTAAGAACTGAGCATCTTCACCATAGAAGCCACCGGCAGTATCAATACCATTCACGTTACCTGCAAAAGTATTACCATCGATAGTTGCTTCAATACCAATCTTGTTGCCTTCTGGCATATATTTGAAGTCACCGTCAAAGGCAAGCTCACCTTTCACTGAGTTATTCACAAAGTCAACATCAAAGTTTGATGACCCATTAACTGGTGCAAATGCATCGTTATTACCATCGCCTAAGTGAATGTTTTCGATGTATGTGGCACTACCTGCATAGGTTGCTTTACCATCGTTAACTTCTTTTAAGTAGTCGATGTCTTCTTGAGCCGTTAAGTGACCTTGTACGTACACGTTAGCAACGCGTGATAGATCACCAACAAATCCTGAGTTGATATGTCCATACACATGACCAACTTGCATTTGCGTATCAAAGCTTTCATACACAGACTTATAAACAAAGTCTGGATTTAAGCCGCCTTTACCAGCTTCAACTACTACTTTTTTAGGTGTATCTAAAGCAATATCTATTTGCTTTTGTACTGTGTCAGGCTTCACCATATCAGCACGTAGTGATAACTTGTTAAATGCAGTAAAGTTATCGCCATTTTCTGTATCTACAGGAACTAATGTTCCGTCCTTATCAACTAAGTCATCTTGGTTGCCTGACCAGTTTGATTTGTCATTACGGATAGCAACATAACCAATCGCATTCTCTAATTCACCTGCACCAAATGGCAGTGTGCGCTTAGTACTACTTAATGCCGTTGATTGGAAACCGGTCATTTCAGCATCAGGTGCTACGTCTGGGTTAACAGGTGCTATTGGAGTCTCAGGTTCACTTGGCTCTTCAGGTGTTTCTGCCACGTCTTTCGCTGCACCGTAAGTACCTTGAGCTTCATTACCTTCGTATACACCTCCTAGATAGTCAGCATCACCGCCGTAGAAACCACCTTCAGTTGCATAACCATTGTTAGCGTCAGCAGTGCCAGAGAATTTATTACCATCGATATCGGCTGTTAATGAAATATTACCAGCTTTTTCAAAGCTTAGATCACTTTCAACTTTCTTACCAACAAAGTCGGCCGTGAATTCAGAGGTACCAAACTCAATATCATTACCAATACCTAGCTTACGATGAGTAGCATCACCGGTATATTTGGCAGTACCTTCAGTAGGTACATTCTCAGCTTTAGTGGCATTACCTACGACAGCGACACCATCAACTGGCAACTCCATACCACTATATACTGCTTTGCCGTCAATATGACCAGTGCGCATAACATCATCGTAGTCTTTATAAACTGAACTATAAGTTAGCGGCAACTCTTGACCTAATGCACCTACAACAGCCTCGCCATCATAAGATTTAAATCCATTAGAGCCAGCAACTTCACTATCGTTATCACTTGAAATAGTGACTGGAACTTCACCTAATAGACCATCACCAGCACCTGGCTCTGATTCTGATGCTAAGTCAGCACGAGCAATAACACTGTTTTCGTCTGCTTCAAAGTCGCTGGTTGTTGTTTTGAAAACTTTACCTAATGGCGCAACATTAACGTTTAAAGACTGTACACCTGACTTGGCTGCTTCAGGCTCATTTGGCTCTACTGGATCTGTGCCTTCAGGATCTGTGCCTTCGTCACCAGTGCCATTATCGCCTGTACCTTCATCACCAGTACCATTATCGCCTGTGCCTTCATCACCGGTGCCGTTATCGCCTGTGCCTTCGTCACCAGTACCGTTATCGCCTGTACCTTCATCACCAGTACCGTTATCGCCTGTACCTTCATCACCAGTACCGTTATCGCCTGTGCCTTCATCACCGGTACCATTATCGCCTGTGCCTTCATCACCGGTACCGTTATCGCCTGTACCTTCGTCACCGGTACCATTATCGCCTGTGCCTTCATCACCGGTACCTGGATCTATTTCTGGATCATCTGGGTTCGTAGTCGGTGCAGAGTAATATGAGCTAGAAGAACTATCTAGTCCACAAGAGGCTAGAATTACAGACGAAATAAGGACCACACCTACTTTTAGTGATGTGTTTAGTTTCTTAGAATTTGGGCTTTCTGATTTGCTTAAGACTGAATGACCGATAGTTGACATTCGACTTCCTCCTTGAAGATAATAAAGTCCATTTTACTTTTCAAAAAAGATGTAACAGTCGAAAGACTGTACATTAATACTTGCAAATTATAAATATAAAGTCAATTATTTTAAAAGGCTTAGTACGTTACCAGTAGTACTTAGTCTTTAATTTGATATGAAGTAATTATCAATAACTATAGTTATTATCTTTCAATAAACCTATACACAAAAACACATCATGTCTACGGAAAAAACTAATTTAAGCCACAACTTGATCAGTCATTAAGAACTGTACTTTAAGAAATTTTATTTATTAAAATTTAATGGCTATTATTTATATTAAATATTAATCATAGTGACAAAAAAAGCGCCCCAATGGGACGCTTTTTTATATTTTCGAACCACTAAGTTTTGGCTTATTGCTTTTCAGCTCCGAATGTACCTTGGAAAGTGGTACCTTCTCCGGGTTGCTCTCCTTTACCGCCACGCGCTAATGCTTGTTGGTAAATACCACCTAAGAACTGAGCCTCTTCTCCATAAAAACCACCAGCGGTGTCAATTTTATTGGCGCTACCAGCAAATGTATTGCCATCAATCGTTGCTTCGATACCAATTTTACCGGTTGGGTTATATTTTAAATCACCCTCAAAGGCAAGCTCACCTTTCACTGAGTTATTCACAAAGTCGACATTAAAGTTAGAAACACCATCGACAACTGGACCACCACGTACACCATCTTTAAGATGCAGGTTTTCCATATAAGTGGCAACACCTGTATAAGAAACCATGCCATCATTAATATTATTATCAATATTATATTGAGCCAGCTCTTTCAGATACTTTATATCTTCAAGATTAGTCGCATTACCTTGCACGAATACAGTAGATACGCGTGCTGCATCACCTATATTAAAGAAGTCGGTACGTGGATTACCGTAAATATGACCAATCTGCATTTGAGAATCAAAGTTTTTATATACAGAAGTATAGTTTAGATCTAACGCAACCGGTCCTTGTACTTTAGTAGATTCAGTATGAAGTTTAAATCCATTACCATAATCAGAATCTGAATCACTACTAATATTGATCTCAACCTTCTCTTTTACAGAATCCGGCTTAGTCATATCAGCACGTACGGTCACCTTATCATAACTGGTAAAGTTATCACCTTGACCATTATCAATAGGTACTACTGCGCCATCTACTGTCTGTGTTTCCGTATAATCAGATTTATCATTGCGAATTTCAGCGTAACCAATAGCATCATCTGTAACCGCACCTTTCTTACTACTTAGTGTATTGCTTTGGAAGCCAGTGATTTCAGTATCAGGCATTGCCTTGTCAGCAGCAGCTTTTGACTCAGCCAATCGAGCATCAGCGGCAGCTTCTTCAGCAGCCTCTTCGGCAGCAGCTTTTTCATCGGCAGCTAATTGGTCAGCAGCTTCCTTATCTGCAGCGGCCTTTTCATCGGCAGCTAATTGGTCAGCAGCTTCCTTATCTGCAGCGGCTTTTTCATCAGCAGCTAATTGGTCAGCAACTTTCTTATCTGCAGCGGCTTTTTCATCGGCAGCTAATTGGTCAGCTGCTTCCTTATCTGCAGCGGCTTTTTCATCGGCAGCTAATTGGTCAGCTGCTTCCTTATCTGCAGCGGCTTTTTCATCGGCAGCTAATTGGTCAGCAACTTTCTTATCTGCAGCGGCTTTTTCATCGGCAGCTAATTGGTCAGCAGTTTCTTTATCTGCAGCGGTCTTTTCATCGGCAGCTAATTGGTCAGCAGCTTCCTTATCTGCAGTAGCTTTTTCATCGGCAGCCATTTGGTCAGCAACTTTCTTGTCAGCAGCGGCCTTTTCATCGGCAGCCATTTGGTCAGCAGCTTTCTTATCAGCCGCTTCCTTATCTTCTTCAGCACTACCATCACTACCGATATCAGTTGTAGGCTGAGTGTAATACGCGGTAGAAGAGCTATCCAATCCACAAGAAGCTAGAATAACAGACGAAATAAGAGTAACGCCTACTTTGAGCGAGGTATTTAGTTTTTTTGATGATTGGGTGTTTGAACCGATTGAGATTGGATGCTTAATTAGCGACATTTGACTTCCTCCATGAAGTTATGTGAATTCCATTTTAAATTAATAAAATGAAACAGTTAGATTGCAGTAAGTCAATCTTTACAAATTAGTTACATTAAGTCAATCTTTTTTTAAAACTGCTTTTAGGTAAATTAAATACAAACAACACTTTAACAACTACTATCTACTTTAATCTTTATATTTAATTTTCACTTAAACTATTCTCGATTAACAGACAACAGCCACTGTCTTAAACCAAACAACAGACAATAAAAAAGGCAGCTATACTAGCTGCCTTTTTCAAATGGATATCAAACTTAAATATAAGCTTATTTATCTTGATAAGATAGTTTAACACCTAAAGCAAAGCCATCATTATCATCGAATTTGCTGACTAAGTTACCATTAGGAATAATACCTTTAGCATCACCAAACATTAGGTATTTACCACCGGCTGAGACGGCCCAGTTTTCTGTGAAGTTATACTTAGCACCAAGACCAACACTATAATAGCCTTCAATTGGACCCAATGAGGTAACTGGATCGCCAGCGCCACTATCCCAACCGACTGTACCAGATACAGCTAGCTTAGGAGATAAACGCTTTGCTAGACCTAATTCAACAAGCCACTGATCATCATCATAAGATACTAAATCTAGACCATTTGGCTTGTCTGGATAAGCACGCTTGGTTGCTTCATTATATAATGGCGGTGTGATTGAAAAGTCACTCCAAGGTACCCAGCGTACTTTTGCAGTGGCTAACGTCGTTGGATTAATACCGGTTTGGAAGTCAAAGTTAACTGATTCAGGCGTCGTAACTTCCATCTTATTGGTTTGACTTGGATTTTGTCCTGTTAAAGCAACCAGGGGCATAAACTCAATAGCATCAATACTATGATCGATTTCAGACCGATACGTTAATGCTGCCTTTAACGCAATTTCTGGCTTACTGTACTGAACACCAGCAATCCAGCCATAATCCATGTCTGGGTTAACTTCTAAGTTATAACCTGTTGCGCGATCATAGGCATCACCACGAAGCATTACACCTGCTTTTAGACGCTGAGCAACTGGACCACCATAAATCTGGAATTCTTTGTTCTGACCAAACTTCATGCCCAGTAGGCCGGTTATGCTTTGAGTACGCACTTCAACTTTAGTTGGGTCGGTATTAGCAAGAGCAGTATCAAGTGTACCTTCTAAACCTTTTAGTCTTTGATATTGAGCTTCACCTGCTTGTAATCTAGCTTCGCCTTCAGCAATTTTTGGCTCTAAAATAGGTGCTAAAGCAGGATTCTGAGCTAGCGCTTGTTTTGCTTGATTTAATTCAGCACGACCAGCTTCAACTTTCTGACCAACACCATTAACGAAACCTTTAAAACCATCAACATCAGTAATGCCTTGGCTACCTAACTGCGATGCAATAATACCATTTGCAACATTAGTAGGCGCACCAACAAAAGAGTTGTCACCATGATAGTCAGCCGCCGCGCCCCAAGGCTCGTCATATAGCACACCAATACTAAAGGTGTCGTTGATATCAGTTTTTACACCATAACGGAAGAAGTCATAATCTTCTGCGATATCTTTGATTTTTTTGCCTTTACTACCGTCAGCATTCAAGCCGTGACCAGTTACATCGGCATCAATATAAGTGTACACCGCTTCTGCGTAAGTACCGTCTTGTAAAAAAGCAGTGACATCTTGACCAGAACGATCAAGGCCAGCAGCAGAGGCAAGGCTACATACTGATAGAGCAGCAACAGCAGAGATAAGGGGTTTTATCTTAAAGGATGAGCGCATTTGTTTCTCCAAACTTCCATTTATAGGATTATGATTGATGCATTACGAGCACAAACGCTCGTAATTAAAGGTAGATAAGGGATAATTAATAGGGAATAGCGATTAGAATCAATTTAGTGAGCAGTTATACATAAGTTAGCAATAAGCATACTTAACATCATATAAGCGACTAAATTTGTGATAATACTAGCCAACTCAGTAATAAATTGCAACATTTTGATATAATTATATTTTTTATTTATTTTTAATGTATGTTTAAATCATTAACCCCAGATTTATTCAGTGTGAATCTGATATAGATAAATTAAAAAATATATCTAATCAAAACAATTGCTTACAGATTAATTGCTACTCTGTCATCACTATCTAAATTTTTTAGCAGCACTCCCCATTCAGTATTCTAATAATGCGGAGGCACCTCTGCTGCTGCATCAAAAGGGGCGATTTCCGCATCACCCTGTCCATTTATTTGGCTATACATCAGTTGCAGCTGTCTATGCATGTCTTGAAGCTGCTTGTCTTGTTTAGCAACTACCGCATCCAGGCTGTCTACTGTTAGCTCTAAATAGGCGACATTGGCTTGTAAATCAGCTATTTGTTGAGCAAGGTCTTGCTTACTATTCATATTGCTATCCGTTTGTGTTGAATTAATTGGGCTAATTGGCAAAGCGTGTTTTTGCTTAGCGTTGTCTTAAACTGACGCTGTGTTAAACATAAGCGCTGACTTATGGCTGACTGCTATAAAGCAACCATAACCGTTTAGCAATGAATGACTGGGCACTAACGATTTGATAAATAAAAGCCAATCATCATCAACAGACAGCCAATCAGATACAGTGGTCTAAAGCCACTGAATAGCATCTCGATCTATCACAATCTAAGCTATTCCCAATTATAACCGCTTATGAAGCGCGTTGCGCATGATATACTGTGAATAATATGCATAGCTGCATAACTGAACCTGCATCCCCTTAAATAACTGAAAACGACAGTACTTAAAAAGGCAGTCATTAAAAAGGCAGCACTTAAACAAAACAAACAGCTAAACAGTTTCAAAGTATCCAACTTCAAAAAAAACAACTTATACAATAACGGTAAAAGAACATATATGGCACTTATTAATTTAAAAAACATTCACCTTGCATTTGGCATTGCGCCTATTTTGGACGGTATTGATCTTAGCATTGAAGCAGGTGAACGCGTTTGTCTGATTGGTCGCAACGGAGAAGGTAAATCAACCCTTTTCAAATTAATTGATGGCAGAATCACGCCAGATAGTGGTGAAATTGTCATTAATAGTAGCGTCAAAGTGGCGATGCTTGAGCAAGACGTGCCAGAAAGTAGCGGCCGTATTTTGGACATCGTGATGGGTGGCGATAAAAAAACTGCCGAGCTATTGATTGCTTATAACGAAAAAGCCAATGCCTGTGCCGAAGGCGATATGGATGCCTGTGAAGCCATGTCAAACTTGCAACATGACATCGATGCCAAGCACGGTTGGGACTTAGAACGTGAAGCAAGACAGCTGATTACCTTGATGGGTATTGATCCAGAAGATGACTTGTCCTCATTATCGGGCGGCCGAAAACGTCGTGTGCTATTGGCCCGTTCATTGGTGACCAAGCCAGATATCTTATTACTCGACGAACCAACTAACCACTTGGATGTGGCCAGTATTGAGTGGCTTGAGCAGTTTTTGAAAGACTGGCAAGGGCTTACCCTACTGTTCGTAACCCACGATAGAGCATTTGTTGATAAGCTTGCGACCCGTATTATTGAGCTTGATAGAGGTAAATTATCTAGCTATGACGTCAGTCAAGGGGTTGGCGGCTATGCTCGTTATCAAGAATTAAAAGAACAACAGTTACAAGCAGAAGAGAAAAATAACGCCAACTTTGATAAAAAACTGGCACAAGAAGAAGTATGGATTCGCCAAGGCATTAAAGCACGTCGTACCCGTAATGAGGGCCGTGTGCGTGAACTAAAACAACTGCGTGAAGAACGTCGTAAACGTCGCGAACAAGTCGGTAATGTCAACATTACCATGACCAGTGGCGACAAAAGCGGCAAGCTGGTGTGCAAAGTCAAAAACTTACATCTTGAATATGATGGCAACGTTTTGGTCGATGACTTTAGCACGACTATTATCCGTGGCGACAAAATCGGTATCATTGGTCCCAACGGCGCAGGCAAAACAACCTTAATCAAAGCCATCTTAGGTGAATCTGATCAAGACGTTATCAAAACTGGTAGCGTGACACTGGGCACCAATTTGCAAATCGCCTTTTTTGACCAATTACGTGACCAGCTAGACTTAGAAGCCAGTGTGGCTCAGAACGTCTCTGAGGGCTCAGACTTTATCGAAGTCGCCGGTAAAAAGACCCATATCATGAGCTACTTACAGGACTTCTTATTTGCACCAGAACGTGCTCGTACACCGGTTAAGGCCCTATCTGGGGGTGAACGTAACCGTGTACTACTGGCCAAACAGCTGCTCAAACCTGCCAATATCCTGGTGCTCGATGAGCCAACCAACGACTTGGATATGGCGACGCTTGAGCTGTTAGAAGAATCGGTTGCCAGCTTCAACGGCACCATCTTACTGATTAGCCATGACCGTGCCTTTATGGACAATGTGGTTACCTCTACTTGGGTGTTTGACAAAAATGAACAAGGCAACGGTATTGTTAAAGAATATGTCGGCGGCTACCAAGACTACTTAGCGCAAAAACAGCGTGAAGAGCAGTTAAATAAAAAGGCCTCTGGAGTCATCTCAAGCAGCAACCGCCCTGAAGATAACAAAACTGGGAGCCTAAAGAAATCAGCCGAAGCGTCTCAAGCTCAACCAGCCAATACGCCATCAGCAGCAGCCAAACCTGAACAGCCGGCGCCTGCTAAACGTAAACTGAGCTATAACGAACAACGTGAGTTAGATGCCTTGCCGAAGCAAATTGCTAAGCTTGAAGAAGAGCAAGCTGTCTTACAAGAGAAGCTGGCCGATGGTTCATGGTTTACCACTGACTTGCAAGCTGCTACCGAAGCCAGTGAGCGATTGGCAGAGATTGATGAAGAGCTGATGATCAAGCTGGAACGCTGGGATGAGCTAGAAGGCTAGTCACTGACACTTACCTACTGTTATGTAATGATGAATTATGAGTACAACCGATAAAAATAACGATACGCCAGCACAACCTACCCCTAGTAGGCAACAGGCACAGTCTGCTGTTCAGCATTACTCGCCTCAAGGTTCTGAACAAGCCAAATCACGTACTTCTGAGCCAATGAGCCCAGAGGAAGTGCTGAATGTGTCGGGACAACAGCGTCCAAAACCGCAGCCTATCCCGCCAGGTATGCCTACGATCAGTGAAAACCACAAGCAAACTCATGTCGCTGATAAGAAGCCCTTTGAGCGTGAGTTTCTGGCACCAAAGTACTGGCCGATTTGGTTGGCTGCCGGTATCGCCTACCCGATCATCTATACCCCACTGCGCTTTCAGTTTTGGCTGGGTCGACAGTTAGGCAAGGCGTTTTATCACTTACTCGGCAGCCGTCGCAAGACCACCTTGGTCAATCTTAAGCTCGCTTTTCCTGAAAAAATGGAAGAAGAACGGGTGCGCATGGCGAAGCAAGTGTTTATTAACCAAGGTATTGGTATTTTTGAAACCTTGTGTGCTTGGTTCCGTCCTGACGTATTTACCCGTACTATTTCAATATCAGGTATCCAGCACGTAATTGCTGCTCAGCAAGCAGGCAAAGCGGTGCTGCTGCTTGGCGGTCACTATACTATGCTTGACCTAGGAGGCCGCTTATTTACTCAGTTTGCACCGGTAGACTGTGTCTATCGACCGCAAAATAATAAGCTGCTTGAATGGTTTATCTATAACGGTCGCCGCAATATATTTGATGAGCAAATCGAATACCGTAATATGCGTAAGCTGATTAGTCGTTTAAAGCAGGGCAAAATTGTCTGGTATTCCCCCGATCAAGATTATGGTTTAAAACACGGGGTCATGGCGCCATTCTTTGGCGTGCCAGCCGCGACATTAACCGCACCCAGACGCATTGCACGCATGGGAGATAAGTCCAACCCGCCTGCATTAATGGCACTGCATACTTATCGACAAAGTCCTGATAAGTTAGAGCGTGGCAGACGTCCTCATTACCATCTAACCATCACCCCGGCACTAGAAAATTATCCAAGTAAAGATGAAGTTGCTGATGCCAAACGGGTGAATGATCTGATAGAAGGCTTAATTCGTATTGATCCGACGCAGTGGATGTGGTTCCATCGCCGCTTTAAAAATAGCGAAAAAGGTCGTACTGATTATTATGACTAACCTTTTTGTGCTTACAAAGAGTTAAACTTGATGAGCAACTGACTAACAACAGTTAATATAAAAAAAGACAGCGCTTAATAAGCACTGTCTTTTTATTTTAATTGAAAGTTAAGAGAGCTAAGTCAGTCTTTTACTGACTATACAATATACGTCGCAGCCAACACCTCATCCACTGTGGAGTTTAATACAGTTAAATGACTCACCTCTGTCAAACTCATCACCACGTCAGTGCCGTACTGTACGGTTTGCTGAACTAAGTCGCTAACACTGTCAAACAAATCTGCTGAGAACTGAATGATATCTTGATAGCCGACATCATTATTAAAGTCAGCGATGATATCTGAACCAAAGCTTTCTGAACTCATGGCACTTGATATCAAACCTTTACCAATAACAAAAAGATCGTGACCTATGCCGCCTACTAACCAATCATCGCCAGCGCCACTAATTAAGACATCATCACCCTCAGCGCCATATAATTTGTTATTGCCAACTAGGCTCAGGATAACATCGTCACCTTCACCGCCATGTAGCACATCGTCAGCCTCTGTGCCCATTATCTTATCATTGCCATCACGACCGAATACCACATTACCGGTTAACTGATCGTTGCCTTCGCTACCTTCGACATGATCTGAATAGCTTTTATCCTTGTTATCAAACCACTTCATAATGGGACGCGTATCGACCAGTCCATTATCACCAATATCATAGTTGTTTAAGTAGCTCAGTAGCTCGCTGTTAAAACTAACTGACTCGACATTATCCGCTTCAACCAGATCAATACTGTTTGCGTCTTTGTCGACAAAAAACAGGGTGTCATCTGCCATTTTAAATATATCCCACTCATGGCTGCAACCAGTCACTCGTAATTGGTCATGACCCTTGTTACCATCGACATGATCAACACCAACACCGGCTCTAATTATGTCATCACCTAATCCAGCATCGATATAGTCAAAGTTGCTGCCACCAGAGATTAGATCATCATATTGAGAGCCTATTAAAAAAGCAACACTACCATAATGACTGGAGCTTGACGATCTGTCGTCCTCAATCCAGGTAAAATAACGCTGAAAGGCACTCAAATCAGAAACTATTACTGTGCTATCTCTTTGAGTATGCTCATAAAACGTTGAGTTACTGATACGGGTAATGGCATCTGAGTCCATACCACCAGTATGCGCATTCCAGGCAGAAACAATGTTTAAAAAAGAAAATACATTTAAGTCCCAACCAGGGGAAGCATAGTTATCATTAAACAACACCAAGTTATCGGTTGAACTGTCGAAATTCTTGTCTGGATTAACAAAAAATGGATCTAACGCGTTCACAGCTGATAGAAAATTTGGCTCATCGCCAGTGATACGATGCACCACATCATTTTCATAGCCAATATTAAGCACCACACCCGGCTCTTCATAGACCGTAGGTACTGCAAAAGCCACATAATCAGCGTCAGCAAAAAAGCCATCTACTAACACCTGACGCTCGGCTGCAATCACATTGGCCACGGCAGCACCTAAGCTATAACCACTGATCACCACATCACTGCCTTCAAGCCCATTGGCAACTGCAAACTCTTTCACCAACTGCAAGATAGGCTCAAGCAGCTCTGAACCTTCACGACTATTTAAATTTAAGTAATCAAGCACATCAATAATATTATTGGTGCCTGCAATATTAAGGTGAATACGTGCCAACTTACCTGCATCGTCGTATTGACCAAATATTTTGGCTTGCGGGCCACCTTCTAAGTCACCGGTATAAAAGCTTTCAATTTTAAAAAATCCTAAACTATCTAGCTTGTCATCACCGACACCTAAATCACTGGGCGATAGCTCATGTACCTTACCCAAGTTAATCTCTGCCTGAGCTTCCTCATCACCGACCGCTCGAGTATAGGCCGATACTGAGAACGTCTCTTTCACTAACTGTCTTGAACTATCTGAGCTGTAATTCTTATAATCGAACATTCCCATGTACATACATCCTTATCTTATGAGATGAAATACCAACTCCATGTATTCTTACTGAAGAAAGGTTATACTAAGGTTAAACTATAGCACGGCCAGCATAAAAAAAGACAACACTTGCTCTCAAGTATTGTCTTTTTTTATGCTCACAAAGACTAAACTAGATATTGCATTCTAAATAATAAATGATGCTGCCAATACGTCATCCACTGTAGAATTTAATACAGTTACTTGATTGGCTTCTGTTAACCCAATGACCACGTCAGTGCCATACTGAACGGTTTGCTGCACTAAATCAGTAACGCTGCTAAATAAATCGGCTGAGAACTGAATGATATCCTGATAGCCAATATCATTGTTAAAGTCGGCAATAGTGTCTGAGCAGGGATCATTGCCGATAACAAACACATCGTGACCAATGCCGCCTACCAACCAGTCATCGCCAGCGCCGCTAACTAAAACATCATTGCCCTCGGCACCATACAGCTTATTATTGCCGGCCACGCTTAGAATAACATCATTACCTTCACCGCCATGTAATACATCGTCTGCGTCTGTGCCTATTATCTTGTCATTGCCATCACGACTGAATACCACGTTGCCAGTTAATTGGTCATTGCCTTCGCTACCTTCGACATGATCTGAATAGCTTTTATCCTTGTTATCAAACCACTTCATAATGGGACGCGTATCGACCAATCCATTATCACCAATATCATAATTGTTTAAATGGCTAAGTAGCTCTTTATCGAAGCTGACTGATTCCACATTATCGACTTCGACCAGATTAATACTGTCTGCATCTTTATCAACAAAGAACAAAGTATCGCCTGCCATTTTGAACACGTTCCAGGCATCACTTTTGCCGGCAATACGTATTTCATCATGACCTGCATTGCCATCGACATGATCAACACCAACACCCGCCTTAATGGTGTCATCGCCTAAACCAGCGTCGATATAGTCAAAGTTGCTACCACCTGCAATAAGGTCATCATATTGAGTGCCAATTAAAAAGGCAGCACTGCCATAATGACTTGAGGTCGGCGAAGCGTCATCTTCTACCCAGGTCGTTGCACGTTTAAAGCCGGTTAAACCAGATACCACAACCGTACTATCCATCGTCGTATGTTCGTAGAAGCTAGAATCAACGATACGATCTATCGCATCTGAAGACACACCGTGAATGTGGGCATACCAGCCTAAAGGAATATTTAAAAAGGAAAATATACTTAAATCCCATATCGGTGAAGCATAGACATCATCGTACAAAACAATATTGTCGGTTGAGCTATTAAAGTCTTTATCCGGATTCACAAAGCCAAAGTCCATCGCTAAAATTGCGGCACCGATATCAGACTCATCGCCTGTAATACGATGAATCACATCATTTTCATAACCGACATTGATTACCACGCCTGGCTCTTCATAAATAGTGGGTACTGCAAAAGCAATATAATCAGAGTCAGCAAAAAAGCCCTCTGCTAAGTCTTGACGCTCAGCGGCAATAACGTTGGTAACAGCCGCGCCTGCGCTATAGCCACTGATGACCACATTGCTACCTTCTAAGCCATTTTCAACGGCAAATGCTTTGACCACGTCTAAAATAGGATTTAATAGTTCAGCGCCTTCGCGGCTATTAAAATCAAAATAATCAATCACATCGATAAGGTTATTGGTACCAGCAATATTCAAGTTAATGCGCACCAGCTCGCCGGCCTCATTGTATTGACCAAATATTTTGGCTTGCGGACCTCCAGTCATATCTCCGGTATAAAGGCTTTCAATCTTGAAATAGCCTTCGGAATCGAGTGTATCATCGCTGACGCCAATATCACTCGGTGTTAACTCCTGCCATCCATTAGGGACGCCTATATTGGTTGGGCTATCAAATAACTCTCCTGTTAATTGACCTAACCCATTTAGAGCGTCTGCCCCAGGAATGATGCCAAAAAATGAGGCAGCATTGGTGTAAGCAGATAAGCGGCTGGTGTCTTGCACCAGTTGCGCGGCTTCTTCGCTGGTATAATCTTTATAGTCGAACATGCTCATACACGTGTGTCCTTACAGTGTGTTGTTTTGTGTTGTGATTCCAAATAAACGCAGAGGCTGAGTCAAGGATAAGAAAGAGAATAGGTGAGAAAAGAGTGTCAATAGAAGAGGGCCTATCAGTCATCGACAAAGCATGCTGACAGCCCTGATTTTGATTCATCCTTGAGATGTAACCTTACAAATTATGTAGTATTGTTAAAAATTTAGCAAATATTTATAAACCCAGAAGCCCACTTGTTTTGACACCGGTCAGTCATATTATCCAAATTTGTCACCCCAATAACGCTATCAGTCCCTGCTCGCCACTATAAACCTAAGCAAAATAGCAATAATTTGTTATACTGCATATCTCTAAAATACAGCAATGCATTAACCCTAACCTTATTAATACTCTGATTAATAATTTGATTAACAACTTGCTAAAAAGAAGATGCCGTTATGACACAACAAGACACGACCAATAATACGCCAGCTCAAGCAGAAGACAACCAGCCCAAACGCGTCCTAACTGGGGTCACCACTACGGGTATTCCGCATTTAGGTAACTATGTTGGTGCCATCCGTCCTGCCATTCAATCTTCAATCAATGGCAGTGATGCAGATCAGTCTTTCTTCTTTTTAGCCGACTACCACAGCATCATCAAATGCTCAGATCCTAAGCAAGTGCATGAATCAACCAAAGCCATTGCTGCCACATGGCTGGCGTGTGGCTTAGACCCCGAAAAAGTGGTGTTTTATCGTCAATCAGATGTGCCTGAGATTCAGGAATTGGCATGGATTTTGAACTGCTCTTGCCCTAAAGGTTTGATGAACCGCGCGCATGCTTATAAAGCAGCTGTTGATGCTAATGCTGAAAAAGCAGATGTCGATCCAGATCATGGTATCAGCATGGGCTTGTTTGGTTATCCAGTATTAATGGCAGCGGATATCTTAATGTTTAATGCCACTCATGTGCCTGTTGGACGTGATCAAATCCAGCATATTGAGATGGCACGTGATATTGCCGGTACCTTTAATCACAAGTACAAATCACTGTTTACCCTACCATCAGCAGTGGTCGATGATAATGTGGCGTTGTTAACCGGTCTAGATGGCCGCAAAATGAGTAAAAGTTACGGCAACACCATTCCTCTATTTGGCGAATTCAATCCGCAAGTGGATCCTGAAAAGCAAATGCGCAAAGCCATTATGCAAATTGTCACCAACTCACAAGCGCCTGAAGAGCCAAAAGATCCAGATGACTCAGTGATTTTTGAGATTTATCAAGCCTTTGCCACACCAGAGGAAATTGCCGATTTGCGTGCTCAGTTTGAAGCCGGTATTGCGTGGGGTGATGCCAAACAAATTTTATTTGAAAAAATTAATGGTGAGATTGCCCCATTCCGTGAGCGTTATTTTGAGCTAATGGCCAATCCAAAAGAGCTAGAAGAAATTCTACTGATGGGTGCAGAAAAAGCACGTCGTCATAGCCGCAAACAGCTAGACAAAGCACGCCGCGCGATTGGTATTAAACCATTGGCCAAACTAAAATAGCGTGCCTATTAATAAAAGCCGCTTATGATGAATGAGCAACAGCAAACCAAGCTAAGTCGATTTCTTAGCTTGGTTTTACGCCATAAGCCACAAGCAATCGGTTTAAGCTTAGATGACAATGGTTGGGCAAACGTCGATGACTTACTTGGTAAGCTGAATCAGTATGGCAAGACGATTAACTTTGAAACACTTAATTTACTGGTTGAAAATAACAGTAAACAGCGTTTTGTTTTTAATAGTGATAAATCCATGATTCGCGCCAATCAAGGCCATTCGATTGATATTGATTTGGGTTATGTGGCAAAACCCGCCGAGCAAGTTCCAGTGACCTTGTATCATGGTACTGCCAGTCGCTTTGTTAAGAGTATATTTGCAGCCGGCGCTATCGAAAAAATGCAGCGTCATCATGTTCACCTAAGCGGCGATATTGAGACCGCGCGTGCTGTAGGTCAACGTCATGGCAAGTGGGTTGTTTTTGCGGTAGATACCCAAGCCATGCTCGATGCGGGTCATCAATTTTATCAAGCCGATAATGGCGTCTGGCTCACCGACTCTATCCCTGTCTCTTTTATCCACAAACTCGATGGCGCAAATGACAAATCAAACTGAACACCCTTTAAACGTTCGGATTTATACCACGCCGGTACAAGCCTTGCCTGAGGATTTATACATTCCGCCTCAGGCATTTGCTATTTGGCTAGAGCAATTTGAAGGGCCGCTGGATTTTTTGTTATATCTGGTCAAAAAGAACAACTTTGACATCACAGATACCGCCATCTTGCCAATTACTGAGCAGTATTTAGCCTATATCGATGAGCTTGATGCCGATCACTTTGAGCTGGCCGGTGACTATCTATTAATGGCCTCGACCTTAATTGCGATCAAAACCGAACTGTTACTGCCCGCCCCTGAGCTGGTCGAAGATGAGCGTGATCCTAAGGCTGAGCTGATTGCACGACTGGAAGATTATGCGCAGATTAAAGAGGCTGCTCGACGCTTGGATACTTTAATCCGACTAGAGCGTGATGTGTTTTTAGCCATGGCCAGTATGCCTGATCCAGAGGTGATGGCTGCTCAGCTGCCGAATTATCCTGCTGAAATGTTGGTCGAAAGTTTGCTCAAAATGCAGTTAAAGCCTGACTATCAGATGCACAATATTAAAGTCGACCCAGTGCCGTTATCCGATCGTATTGCCAGTATCAGCCGTCAGCTCAGTGAGCGTGGCGAAGGCACCTTTATTGAGCTACTCGATAAGCGTCAAGGCCGACTTGGCGTGGTCGTCAGCTTTGTGGCAGTGCTTGAGCTGATGAAGCGGCACATTATTGATATAAAAGAAACTGATTTGAAAGAGGATGATTTAAAACAAGCGATGCAGACTGAATCTGAGAATACGCCTGAGGCCAATCCCAGTTATACCTTGTCAAATTTAACATTACGCTGGGTCGCTTAGCTTCTCATTTTAGCTTCTCATTATTGTCATCCTTTTTTATCACATATAGTCAAAGAAATCTAATATGGTTACCAAGCAACCGAGCGCAAGTACTACAAATGTAGGCTTAGCGAGGTTAACACCGTAACTGTTTAGTATTTCGCTGACTATTGCTTATCCAATACGTCATTTAAAAATTCATTGAATAATGATAAATCACCTATGCCTACTATACCCAATACACTCGACTCCCAGACTGAAGCAATCCAAGATGAATCACTCACAGCTGACACGGCCAGCCTGCCTAGTGAGGTAAAGAACTTTAACCGCTTTGATCAGTTAAGTCGACGCATTGAGGTGTTGCTACACGCCTCAGAAACACCGTTAACCGACAGTCAATTGCGCAAGTACCTGTCCTTGTCTAAGCAAGAACTAGAGACTGCTTTGATGGTACTACAACAGCGTCTTAGCACCGGTGTATTAGCGTTAAACGGCTCGGCCAGTGGCTATCGGTTGCAAATTCGTAGTGAATATAGCGCGCTGATTCAACAAGTATTCCCACAACGTCTAGAGCATTTAAGCCAAGCCCTGCTAGAAACGTTAAGCGTGATTGCTTATAAGCAACCGGTGACTCGTAGCGATATTGAGCAAGTACGTGGGGTGACGGTGTCGAGTAACATTTTAAGACAGCTGTTTGATAAAGGTTGGATTATTGAAAAAGGTCACCGAGAAACACTGGGTCGCCCTGCGCTGCTACACACCACGGATCAATTTTTGGATTCATTTGGGCTGACCAGCTTAGACGAATTACCGCCACTGCCTGATTTGAATTTAGAGCAAGATTAGAGCGAGTGACGATAGTATTCTAAAATTTGAGAAATCAGATGAATCAAACAATTTTTGACATTAAAAAGATGGATTGCCCTTCTGAAGAGAATTTAATTCGCATGACTTTAGATGGCGATTCAAACATTGTGAATCTTGACTTTGACATCCCTAATCGTCAATTAACCGTGTTGCATCATGGCGCAGCAGACTCCATCGATTCGTCTATTGCATCGCTCAATCTGGGCTCAACAATTGTTAGCACCAAACAAGTCGCGTCATCCGACCTTCTAAACCGCCAATCCAGTCCTGAAAAAGAGAGAGAACAAAGAAAGCTACTTTGGATAGTGCTGGCAATCAACTTTGTCTTCTTCATTATTGAGCTGACTACTGGATTAATCTCACATTCGATGGGATTGATCGCTGATAGCTTGGATATGTTGGCCGACAGCTTCGTATATGCCATCAGCTTATTGGCGGTTGGCGGCACCGTTGTTAAGAAAAAGCGCATCGCCAAACTTGCGGGATATTTTCAAATAGTATTAGCGATTATTGGATTTATAGAAGTACTCAGACGCTTCTTTGGTAACGAGTCATTGCCCGACTTTTCAACCATGATTATCATCTCTGCTCTTGCGCTTACTGCCAACGCGCTTTGTCTTTTTCTATTACAAAAATCTAAAAGCAAAGAAGAAGCACACATGAAAGCCAGCATGATTTTCACTTCAAATGATGTCATTATTAATTTAGGTGTCATCATTGCGGGTAGCTTAGTGTACTGGCTAAACTCAAATATTCCTGATTTGATTGTCGGTAGCATCGTTTTTGCGCTAGTCATTCAGGGCGCTTTTAGAATATTAAAAATCAGTAAGTGAAGAACAAACAGCAGGATTGCTTTTAACATTGAAAGACATAACTTATGTATGTCCCTCACTCAATTTCAGGCAAGTTACGAATCCATAGCGATTAAACCCTAAAAATAGCGTATAATAGCTCTCGTTATTTCTAAGTCATAGAATTACCAACATTGTGAAATGTTGCCACTCACCGATTCAAGGATGCATACCATGCCTCATTCAAATCAAAACGATCCTACCCCAGAAAACGACCAACTAACCACTGACCATAACGGCGACTATCAGTTCCCAGCGCAGACCACTAAAACCAGTACTGCCGGTACCGAAAAGCTGCAAAAAGCCTTAGCACGTATGGGCCTGGGCTCACGCCGTCAGATGGAAGAAGTCATTAAATCAGGCCGTGTTTCAATCAACCAAAAGCCTGCTACCATTGGCGACCGTGTTGAACAAGGTGATGAGATTCGTGTCGATGGACGTCTGATTAAATACAAATCTGAGCGTGAAAAACGCCGTCGTGTATTGGCTTATTATAAGCCTGAAGGCGAGATTTGTTCTGCCAATGACCCTGAAGGTCGCACCACAGTATTTGAGCGCTTACCTAAGCTAACTCATGACCGTTGGGTAATGGTTGGCCGTCTAGATATTAACTCTACTGGCCTGTTATTGTTCACAAACGACGGCGAGTTGGCGCATCGCTTGATGCATCCGTCTAATGAGATTGAGCGTGAATATGCAGTACGTATCTTAGGTGAATTAACACCAGAGATGATGCGTAACCTAACCGATGGCGTCATGCTTGAAGATGGTCTTGCTAAGTTTGAAGACATCAAGCAAGGCGGCGGTGAAGGTGTTAACAAATGGTATCACGTCAAGTTAAAAGAAGGTCGTAACCGTGAAGTTCGTCGTCTGATTGAATCACAAGGCCTAAAAGTCAGCCGCTTATTGCGTACTCGCTATGGCTCAGTAGATCTACCTAAAGAACTACGTACTGGCCGCTTTATTGAGCTGGATCGTAAAGACATTCACCGCTTGATTGAGCTGGTTGGATTGCGTGCCCGTGAAGAGATGGGCGTTCATGGTAAAGCCAAAGAGAAAAAAGAACGCTTCCAGAAAAAGCCAATGAAAGCGCGTCATGTCCGCAATAACCAAAAGTCAGGTCCAAGCACTGGTCCTAAATCAGGACCTCGCTCTGGCGGACCTGCTTCTAAAGGTCGCTCTAGCGGCAAAGACAGTGGCTCTCGTGGCGGCAGACGCTAAGCGTTTGCTTTAACACCAGTCACAATACGTGGTTAAATAAAAAACAGGCTGAGGGATACCCTCAGCCTGTTTTGGTTTTACTATAAAAAATTTAATAAACACTCAAGCTTATACGCTCATATATATAACCCGTATTAATCTTGCCGCTGCTGCATATAACGCTGCATCACTTGAAGCTGCTGCAATGCGTCATTTTGGCAGCCCTGTAATAGCCCATCTAGCCTATCTTCGATGTTCAATAACAGCTCCATCACCAGTTGAAGTGCCTGAGCTTGCTGCTGCGATAAGTCCTGTTGCGATAACTGAGTTTGCGACGACTTAGCATTCGAAGATTTTCCCTGCAATGGACCGGGGCCAGTTGCTACTTGCTGCAATCGACGTTCATGACGCAGCAATTGCTGATAACTATCGAGTAGCTCTGGCAAACGGGTTTGTAATAGTTTACTGACCACAAACTCATCCTCGCTAATCTCAGGTGTCTGCCCCGCTTCTATACGCTCTGATCGCCACTGCTGCAAAATATCTGCCTTGCTATCAATGCGCTGTAACTGCTCCATAATAACGATGGGCAGACCCTGAAGCTGACTGTTGGCTAACGACAGCTGTAGCATTGGCGGTGGCGGTAATTGCGTCAGCTCAACATAAGTCATCTTGCCAGGCGTAATGCCCACTGCCCGATGAAATGCCAGCCAACCTTTGCGGCCGATGTAGCCCACTGCCATTGTGGCAGCAACCCCGACTCCGACTGTGACTATTATTGACATTAAAACTTACCGCCTATTAGCAAATAGCTTATTGGTTAAACCTTAAATAGCAGCTTACTGGTCAAATCTCTGCTGCAAATAACGCTTAGTCGCTAGCAGCTTTTGTCCATCTTGATGATACGCAGCATCTAATAGCTCATCAAACTGAGCGTCTACTGTATTAAGGACTTCGAGCAGCGCCTGACGACCGGTGACATTTGAATTTTTGATAGTCGTATTGTCTACCGTATCACTGTTTAGATCATGCAGACGGCGATAGTCAGCCACGGCTTCAGGAATATGCTTGTCCATTAGATTTTGGATCATGATGTAGCTTTCATTGACCGCATCTTTATCATCAATCACGCCATCATTATTACTGTCACCATAGAGCAGTTTAAGCTTTTCGCCTTTATCGTTAATAACATCTAGCTTCTGCTTAATCTCTACTGGCAGGCTTTTTTCAGGAATATAGCCTAACTGCGGCATCGCCTTATATTCCAACATCTTTGGCTGCGTCAGTTTTTTGATGCCTCGGTAACCCAAATAAATGCCAGTCGCTGGCAGCACACCATATAGGATAAACATGAAAAACATGGCAGTGGTTGCGGTCATAACGGATCAATCCTTTTTTGATATTTGGGTCTATCGAACAGCTTATATACGGCTAGAAGCCTGTATACTGTTAACGACTGTGCATAGCAATCTTGTCACAGCAGCTTGGCTATAAACATAACACAACGCGTGATTAACGTTAATATTTTAATAACTTTATATGAGATAACCAGATGGATTATGTATCAGGCTTTGGACTGGGGATTTCGCTTATTTTGGCCATTGGCTCCCAAAATGCGTTTGTCCTAAAGCAAGGCCTCAAAAAACAACACGTATTTGCCATCTGCTTATTTTGTGCCGTATCAGATGCTATTTTAATCTCGGCAGGTGTGGCTGGCTTCGGTGCAGTAACCGCAAAATACCCCAGTATTGTCACCATTGCAAAAGGCGCAGGTGCGCTATTTTTAGTGGTTTATGCGCTACAAAGTTTTTACGCCAGTTTCACCAAGTCTCATGCGTTAAATGCTGAGTCGCAAGTACCTAGCAGCTTAAAAAAGTCATTGCTACTGTGCTTTGGTTTTACTTGGTTGAACCCACATGTCTATCTAGATACCTTGGTATTGGTAGGAATGGTGTCTACAGGCGCAAGCAGTAAGCTGCTATTTGCTACTGGTGCAGTCAGCGCATCGTTTATATTTTTCTTTGGTTTGGGATATGGGGCACGCTTACTTGGGCCTTTATTTGCAAACCCGAAAGCGTGGAATATATTAGATGCGCTGGTAGGCGTGCTCATGCTGTATTTAGCATGGCACTTATTACTTGGATAGTTTTTTATTAGTCAGCGTATTAACAGTGAGTGCGTTAAAAGACGGTGTGCTAGTAGAAAGCAGAGAGCGTGTTAAATAACACGCTCGATTCCGACAGCTTGATTCATCAACAAAGCTACACCAATTGCGGGAAGATGGTACGCAGACCACTGACTAAAATCTCGATAGACACAGCTGCCAATAGCATACCCATGATACGGCTAATAATATTGAGACCGGTATCGCCTAGAATACGGCTTAAGCGGCCCGCTGCCATTAATGCCAAATAACAGAATACAGCAATCAACAAACCGGCAATGATAATTGCCAACTTTTGATACCAGTCGCTTACTTGTGCTGAGTAAATGATTACCGTAGAGATACCACCCGGACCGACCATCATCGGAATGGCAAGCGGCACAACGGCAGCCGCTGAGCTACCCATGGTTTCAATACTGTCATCAAACTCGACATTTTCTTGGTCAGGTTTTACCGGATTACCTTCACCATTCATCATATTGATGGCAATCAATAACACCAAAATACCACCTGCCACTTGGAACGAGCCGATAGAGATACCGAGCGCCCTTAACAATAGCTCGCCAGCAAGCGTAAAGAAGGTAATGGTTATAAACACAGTCATGCTACTGATACGCGCAAATCGGCGCCTATCAATCATGCTATAACCACGAGTGGAATCTAAAAAAAGCGTCAGGGCACTAAAGGGGTTAATCAACACCACAAACGCTAGGATGATTTTGACAATTTCGGTGTCCATAACGGGCGCCTCAGTTTGCAAACGGGGGGCGATTTTAACACACTCAAATGACACATCCCAATTTTACGTGACAGCAGTGATTAAATTCAATGAAATAGATGCATTTAAGCAATTTTTCACAATCACATGCCCGTCCTATTGCATGACGCAATCATCATTTGAGTGCAGCGATAGCGGTTATAAAAGAGGCACAGCTTTATAACAGCACCCCCATAAGGTAAGCGCTATCGGTAGATAGCGCAAGGGGTGACGTGTAGAATTTATGTATAATGCTTGGTTTATGGCGCTTTTAAGCGAATCTTAAGCAGAAAAGTCCATACCGATATCTAGCGCCTTAGTGCTGTGCGTCAAATAACCCATAGCAATAAAATCAACGCCAGTCTCAGCAACAGCGACGACGCTATCTGGCGTAATGCCGCCTGATGCTTCAGTTTTGACACGGCCGCTTGGATGGTTTTTGCATAAGGCCACCGCTTCACGCAGTGTGTCTGGGCTCATATTATCAAGTAGCACCAACTCAGCTCCAGCATCAATCGCTTGCTGCAACTGCTCTAACGTATCGACTTCAATCTCGATAGGAATTAAATGACCTGCCAACTGTTTGGCTTGCGCTAACGCATTGGGGATATTCCCAGCAATGGCGATATGATTGTCTTTAATCAAAATAGCATCGTCTAAGCCAAGGCGATGATTGCGCCCGCCGCCGCAACGTACTGCATATTTTTGTACCGTACGTAGGCCAGGTATGGTCTTACGAGTACAGGTAATCTGAGCCGGATAATCGGCAACCAAATCGACTACCTTTTTGGTCGCTGTGGCGATACCACTTAAGTGAGTCATAAAGTTTAACGCGGTACGTTCTGCTGTTAATAAATTGCGCGCATTACCACTAATGGTAGCCAGCACCTTGCCTTTGGTCACTTGAGCGCCATCATAGGTATGTGGCGTGAATTCAATATTACTGTCGACTTGCGCAAATGCCAAACGAGCCAAATCTAATCCACAAACGATGCCATCTTCGCGCACAGTCAATGTCAAAGTCGCTTGCTTATCGGCAGGTATAGTGGCTTGGGACGTCACATCGCCACGTCTGCCCAAATCCTCTACCAGCGCCGCATCGATCAGCGGCAGCAATAAAACATCGTTTAATGGCGGCTCTCTATGCGCTTGCTGTTGTGATGATTGACCTTGAGACGCTGCTTGAGTGGTGTTAGAAACTGCAGATATCGACATAGTTTGTCCTTAAATCGCTTAATGAGAGGGATAAGCAAGCTGATTGTCTGATCATAAACGCCAATAACCTTCCTTTGGTTACCAATAGCTGTCTTTGGTATTGTTGGTTGTCTTTATAGCGTAAAGCCATCTAATCATTAATACTCATAATGAGCATAAATATAACCGACAAAACACACATTAGCAATAAATAATATGCACCATTTGCTGTTGATCAGACCGTATTTGACAGTACGCCTTGCAATTTACACCCTACTGTATTTGAAAGATTTTGCAAAATTAGAACCAATAAAATCAACGCTAACGGTTGTTTCGTTTGGGCAGTTTACTGTCCATCAGCAGGCTTTGTAATTCGATATCAAAGCGGAATCGGTATAGCTTGGCAGGACGGCCTCGACCGGTTTGACTGCTATTGCCCGTTTGTTCCAGCAAGTTTTGACTCTCCAACACCCGTCTAAAGTTTTGCTTATGTAGTTTCACACCGGATAAAGCTTCAATACTTTGCTGTAGCTGCAGTAACGTAAACTCAGGCGGCATTAACCCGAAAATCAGCGGACGATATTCAATCTTAGCGCGCAGCCTTGATATGGCAGTGGCTATCACACGTCTGTGATCATAATACATTGGCTCACCGGTGACCTTTTGCCAGTCGCCAGGTAACTTAGCCGCATTATAATAAGGCGACTCAGGCAACAAGCCAGCTTCATATAACATCTCATAACGCAGTAACGCATGCTCAGCGACCCACTGGGTAAACATTTCTTTGGCGCTGATGCTGTTTGCTGCAATGACTCGATCTAGCTCAGAGTCATCCTCTTCCCAGTCACCACCCCAGCACAAATAAATGCGTTGTAATCGCTTTTTACGCAGCTCATCATCTTTTGCAGCATTGGCCCACTGCTTTAATTGCGTGGTAATGAGCTGTACATACTCACTGCCTTCTGGATCGACATGATTCTCCCAAGGAAAGTAATCATACCAGTCTCGCCACAACGCTCGGCGTGAGGTACTGGCTGCTTTTTCAGTTGATGCCAGTGATTGTTTGTCCTTGGTCTCTGTGTTTAGTGTCGCCGTGTCCAATGTCGCGGTATCTGGTGTGGCTTGCGCGTCTACATCTATATCAGACTCTTGCACCAGTCCCATATAGCTGACATAGACCAGCGCATGCCCGTCTTTATTACGTCGGTTGGTATCAACGAAGGTGTATAACTGTTCAATATAGCCCAATGGCTGCTGCGTCTGCTCCTCGACCCATTGTCGAACACCAGCTTGCAGCGAGCGATGCAAAGGCATCAATGGCCCATTAGGTAATAGCTTGCCACCCTCGACGGTCAATACCCGAGCGCTGTTATTGGTAATGGCAATTAATACTGCCACAACCTCTGTGGTACCGCTACCTTGAGCGTGTGCGTGAGAAAAAGACAAACTCATATCAATCAATCAAACCTATCAATGAAAGCCTTAGTATAGCTATAAATGCAGTCAATTACACTTCAGCTACACCCCTTTCCAACAAGATAATACTAAAAAATTCTTGTAATTATGCTCAAAATGAGCATAATTAACACACTCACTTATTTTGAAGATGGATTTTATTGATAGCGCAGAGTCTAGATTGTTTATTAAACGCTGCCCATTAACGCCGACTTAATAACGGTCTAAACATCTCTCCTCAACATCTATCGCCTATAACTAAGACAAGGGATTTTCTATGACAACCTCACAAGCCACCTCAACACAGCCCGCTGAGAAAGTAGAACTTTTTGCCTACGATGCGCCAACACTGGCACAAAGCAACCAACAATCTGGCATTAATAGCATCGATATTGATTATGCCAGAGCCAAGATTCCAGCCGAGCTATCACGTAGTGAGCGCAAACAGGTTGAAGAAAATATTAAGCGTCTGCTTAAAGAACACAATGCCGTATTGGTTGCCCATTATTATGTCGATCCCTATATCCAAGACTTAGCGCTAGCAACCGGCGGCTGCGTGGGTGATTCACTAGAAATGGCGCGCTTTGGTAAAGAACATGAGGCCGATACCTTAGTGGTTGCTGGTGTTCGCTTTATGGGAGAATCAGCCAAAATCTTAAGCATGGAAAAAACGGTATTAATGGCAGATTTAGAAGCCGAATGTTCGCTTGATTTGGGCTGCCCTATCGATGAGTTTAGTGCGTTTTGTGACCAACATCCAGATCGTACGGTTGTGGTCTATGCCAATACCAGTGCTGAGGTTAAAGCCCGTGCTGATTGGGTTGTGACCTCTTCTGTCGGTCTTGAGATTGTGACTCACTTGCATGAGCAAGGTGAAAAAATCATCTGGGGTCCAGACCGTCATTTAGGTAAATACATCCAAAAAGAAACTGGCGCTGATATGCTGCTATGGCAAGGCTCGTGCATTGTGCACAACGAATTTAAAGCCAAAGAGCTAGAGCAACTTAAAGCCGAGCATCCTGAAGCGGTTGTATTGGTTCACCCCGAGTCTCCAGACAGTGTGGTACAACTTGCTGATGTAGTCGGCTCGACAAGTAAACTGTTGAACGCAACCAAAGAGATGGATGCTAAGACCTTTATTGTTGGTACCGACCTTGGCATCTTGCATGAAATGCAAAAGCAGTCACCTGACAAACTATTCTTAGCCGCACCAACCGCTGGTGAAAGCGCCACTTGTAAAAGCTGTGCTTTTTGCCCTTGGATGGCGATGAACGGTCTTAAAGGTATTGAGCAGTGTTTAGAAAAAGGTACTGGCGAAATCAAACTTGAGCCAGAACTGGCCGCCGCTGCGTTAAAACCACTACAGCGCATGCTCGACTTTGCTGCTGAACAAAAACGTCGTGTGGCAACCAGTGGTGACATCATTGAAGACCGTGAATTATTCAAAAACGTCGGTCCAGCTTAATCCTGTTCGATAAGTCATTCACTCTAAAAGTAGCACAGCGAATAATGGTGCAAGCGAGTAATTTTCTTATTGACTGTACTTGATTGCAGAGACTGCGAAAACCTCTGCTTGCGCCTTTGTATCCTCTTCAATTTGCCATTTTCTAATGAAGTGGCATTTTTAAAGTGACAACAACAGACACAATCTGTCGTTTATAAACAAAGTCTATTGATAACAGACCTCATCAACCCATAAGAGGCACCCTTTATGCCAACACGCCAAACGCGTTCACCGATTTATGATTCAAGTGACTATGATGCAAACGATGAGCTAACTCATGCTCAATGTGATGTGTTGATTATTGGTGCCGGTTTGGCAGGTTTGAGTACTGCCTTATCTTTACCTCAGCATCTAAGTATTACCATACTGGCGAAACAAGACTTGCAAGCCTGCTCAAGCCATTATGCACAAGGCGGTATTGCTGCAGTGATCGATCGTGACGATACGGTTGCTGAGCATGTCAACGATACGCTAATAGCGGGTGACGGTCTGTGTGATGTCGAGGCGACGACCCAAATATTGTCTCAGGGTGCCAATGCCATTGATTGGTTACTCAAGCATGAAGTGCCTTTTACCACCAATGCGCATGGCGAGAATATTGATACTGGCTTAACAAAAAATGCCGCTTTAGCAGACTTGCACCTGACCAAAGAAGGTGGCCATGGTCGCCGCCGTGTGGCACATGCCGATGATGCAACTGGTAAGCATGTGATGCAAACCTTACATGCGCAGGCACTTGCTGCATCACATATCCAGGTACGAGCTTATCATGATGCGTTATCTCTGATTACAGACGATGGCCGCTGTGTCGGCGCTATTGCGGTCAATACCCAAACCAATGAATTGATTCAATTTAACAGTCATGCCGTGGTATTAGCCAGTGGCGGTCTCGGTCAACTGTTTGATCGTGCCACAGCGCCTAATGTCTGCGTGGGTGATGGGATGATGATGGCATGGGAAGCAGGATGCCGACTGGCCAATCTTGAGTTTATCCAATTTCACCCTACTGGCCTGGTGCATCAAGATGAAAACGGCATTAACAGTAACTTTTTAATCTCAGAAGCAGTACGTGGTGAGGGCGGCTACTTATACTGCCCTATCAGCAAACAGCGCTTTATGCCCGCTTATGATAGCCGAGAAGAATTAGCTCCTCGTGACATCGTTGCGCGTGCCATCGCCAATGAAATTGTCAATAATGGCTTAGGTTATGTGCATCTGGATATCTCGCATAAGCCAGCCTTGTTTATTCGTGAGCATTTCCCAGACATTTATGCGCACTGTCTGACGCTTGGTATTGATATCACCACTGATCCGATACCGGTAGCACCCACTGCGCATTATACTTGTGGTGGCATCATGGCTAGCGCACAGGGTCAAACCGATGTGAAAGGTCTCTATGCCGCTGGCGAGGTGGCCAATACAGGACTGCATGGCGCAAACCGTCTTGCTAGCAACTCTTTGCTGGAGTGTGTGGTTGTCGGCCGTGCCATTGCAAAGCAGCTGCCTGACTACTTTGCAGGATTAAAGCTGGCAGGATTAAAGTTGGCAGGGTTGAAACAAGACTGCCTTATTGATTCACAAGATGCTCAAGCTAATCCTCAAGTGTCGGTTAACTTAGATAGCAATCAAGCACAGTTTCAGGTGTCGCTTGAGCCACTACTAGGTACAATTAATAGCAAATCAGATATGTTTAGCACGACTGTGGCTCCTGTTAAAATGCCTGCTACTAAAAAGCTAGTTGAACTAACAGATGCTGAGCTTAATCAGAAAATGAGTGAGCTGAAAAAGCTAATGACCAATCAAATGGGCATCAGACGCAGCGAGTGCCAACTTAAACAAGCCTTACAACAAGTACTGAGCTGGCAGTCTCAAAGTCAGCATCCGATTGAGTCTGATTATAGACCTAACACCCCAACACTAGGTCATGATAAGTCGACCATATTGAATGGCTTACGTTGGCAGCGACTACTCACCCTAGCTACCTTGCTGTTGCAATCAGCAATCACCCGTGTCGAAAGCCGTGGCGGACACTGTCGTAATGATTATCCTGATACCGCTGATACCGCTGCCATCAGTGTGGTAGCGCCTATATCACAATCAATCGACTATGGTCTGCATAGCTTATTACAGGCTTTAGACCAGCCTCATGCGGACGTCGAACTTGAGGCCAACTTGCTGGCAGTCTAGTAAGCCATTTTGTGAACGGTTTAAGTGATGGAAAAAGAGAAAACCAACTTGGTTTTCTCTTTTTTTTGTCAGCTGTGATAGAATCGGCAGTTCGGTTTTTATTTATAGTTAAACAGATCTAAAATGGTTAACACCGTAACCCTTTAGTCGTTCGCTGACTATATCATCAACCACTGACGTCACTGCCTTGTGAGTACGGATTTACTGCTGGAACTGTATTAACTTTACTGCTTAGCTTACTCCTTAATAACGAATGCCTACCTATCGTTAGCGACTAGCAGATATCACTTTCTAAACCAATACAGCCTCTTTCCGACTTCTTGCCGCTTACACAGAAACCTTTTGCCTGCGTGCCGCTGCTATGTCCATACCTGAAAACATGCAAAACTTTGTCACTCTAGTTTTAGTACTTGCTCCCCTCTTCATTGGTTTTGCCTTGCCATTGAATACCAAGCTGGTGCACTACGCTGATAAGGGGCTCAGCTATTTGGTCTATATTATTCTGACTTTAATTGGTATTGAGCTGGCACAAGTTGAAGGACTGGGCAGCCAAATTGGCGATATCATGCTCTATGTCAGCGTTTTGTCGGTTCTGACCATTGGTTTTGGTTTGGTTGCGCTGATGATATTTGACCGTCTTAAACCTTGGCAACCTTTGGGCAATAACAGCCATGCTGCGCCAAAGGTTAGTATTCGAGGCAGTCTGGTACAGGTATGCTGTGTGGTCATAGGATATGTAATTGGCGTATTTTTACCAGAAAGCTATATGCCACCAAGTAATTCGATGACTTGGCTGCTGATGGTGCTTATTTTATTAGTCGGTATTGGCTTAAAAGGGTCAGGAATTACCCTAAAAGAAGTACTGCTGAGCAAGCGTGGTATGCAAACCAGTATGATTTTTACCTTATCGGTTCTACTAGGTGGCGTGGTTTTTTCACTGTTATTCTCTGAAGTATCGTTAACTCAAAGTCTAGCGCTGGCTTCTGGCTTTGGCTGGTACTCACTATCAGCGATTGTAATGACTGATGCGTATGGGGCTGTCTGGGGCAGTGTCGCCTTATTTAACGATCTGGTTCGTGAGTTCTTTGCGCTGTTATTTATTCCGCTATTTATGCGTAAGACGCCTTCCGCTGCTGTCGGTCTAGGCGGTGCAACCAGTTTGGACTTTACGTTGCCTATCATTCAACAATCTGGCGGGCTTGGCATTGTGCCATTAGCGATTAGCTTTGGCTTTATTATTAATATTGTCGCCCCAGTGTTGATGGTGGTGTTTGCATCGTTTGGGTAGACTTGTTGCAGCAGCTGGTTTCTATAGACTGGCTATCAGTCCCTGTCACTAGACTTTATCACAGCCCCTCATTAATAAGCATTGTCTCTATCTTGCCACCACAATACCGCTTTTGCGACGCCTAAAAATAAAATAAGCCATAGCCAAGACAGTGAAAACAAAGCAATGATAACTACCAATAGCATGGCGGCTATTACACATAACCAAACTTGCCAAGCGACTAACCGAGTAGATGGGCTCTGTTCTAGCTTTTGAGTATGCGCTTGAACAACGCGCTGTTTGGCATGAGTGATTGCGTCACTTTTGCTATTCGCTGACCAGCCATAGCGTGTGATGCTCATCGGTCTGGTATGAGCAGATTGGTTGGACTGCTCAAAGCGCTGTGTATGTTGTGCCCAGTATTTGGGGATGTGCATGGATTGCCTTAGGCCGGTTGAACAGCGCTTAATATCGTGATTGGGGTAATACCTGTAACCCTACTATAGACTATAATGGACGCTATTACCCTTCTCTATGCGAATCAGCTGCTTTTTAGCCAGTTTTTTGATTATCTTTGCGATCATATCTGGCTGGCATTCTGGCAGTTTACTTTGTAAAAAGTTAGTCAGACTCTGTTTATTTTTAGGTCTTGAGTTTGCAGTTTGCTTTTCAAGTAAGGCAACCGCGCGTTTATAAGATTTTTTATACTGCTTCTTTAAGCGTTTCTTTTGTGCTTTGTCTTGATCTTTACGCTTTGCTTTTTTATTAGCTTTATTGCTTTTGTCCTTATCTTTTGGACGACTAGGATCTGGCTGCTGGCTTTTGATTGGCTTGCTGTCTTTTGCTAAATCAACTGGCGCCTCTTGCTTTTCTGCTGTACTGTGCTTATTTTTGGACTTGGGTTCGTGGTTATAAGTCAGTTGTTTGACTGTCTCTGCCACACGAATGACATTAGAGAGCACCTCACTTTGATTTAAGTGATCAATCAGCTTATCGTAACCGCCATCACGCGCCAGCACCTGAATATTGGCTTTTGGATCAAGCGCTAAGATATGACCTAAATGATAAGCCAAGTACAAGTCGAGTGCGTTTTTGCCAGAATAAGGCATTTTAATAATATGAATATTTTTCGATTGGAACTCTAACAGCGATTCAACCAAGGCCAGGGGCAGATTCTTTTGCTGCTGCACCCCTAAAAACAGCCAAACATGACAGTCTTTCGAATCTAATAGCTTAATACTGGTCGGCTGGATGCTTTCATAATCGACTAAGATATGCTGCATATAAAGGTTCCTTTCTATATGATTTTGCTCGCTATATGGCTTTGCCCGCTTTAGTGCTAGAAGGCTGTTAATTATCTTCAATCTTCAATCTTCAATCTTCAATCTTCAATCTTCAAAATATCATGTATAAAGTAATCACCATTATCAATCACAGCATACACACGTTGATTCAGCTTAACCCCTTCGGCATCATCATTTGGAGCAATAGGCCTTTCTGCACTGTAGGTATAAATTCTAATACGATTGGGATCAATATTATGCTTTTGAATGAGGTAGTTTTTAATACCTTCTACTCGAGCTAAAGCTAGTGTCTGATGCGATGCATTCTCTTCAAGGTTTGCTTCTGGCTCAGAAATATGAGCTTCGATTAACATATAAGCGTCAGGATATTCATCCATCTTCTTAGCCCAGCGGTCTAACTCTTCTATATATTTACTTTTAATTTCGCTGCTATTAGTATCATAAAAAGCTCTAAACTCTGAACGAACCGAGCCCTCTTTTGGCAATAAAGACGCTGGGCAACCATTTGGGTCAACGACCATATTAAACGGTGTGTTCGGACACTCATCATTGATATCAGGCACGCCATCTCCATCACTGTCTAACTGACTTGAATCAGTAGAAGTAGTCACTATCTCTTTTGGACTATCTGTATCTGTATCTATTGGCACAGTCTGACAGCCAACCAGACTTAACAGACTAATATTTAAAATAGCGACTGAAATTAATGATGAAGATTTCATTTACAGCCCACTCGCCTTCTGGGTAAAGAATCGCATTAATGGTTTAATCTTACCCACACGATACATGCCTTCACTGCGAATTTGCTGCACAGGACGAAGTGCCGCAAAGTCCCCTGCGAACAATCCATTCATAATCGAAAAACTGTGCATCATCACACTATTGTGAGGACGACGATTGCGCTCATATTGACGCAAGGTCGCAAGCTCACCCCAACTTCTGCCACCACTGCGCTGATAATCTGTCATCAGCACTTCAACTAGCGCTGAGACATCAAGCATGCCTAAGTTTAAACCTTGACCTGCCAGCGGATGCACGCCATGTGCCGCATCACCAATCAAGACCAAGTTATCTTTGACATAGTGCTTAGCCTGCTGCGCGGTTAGCGGGAAGCTGGCAATAGATTCTATCTGTTTGATATCGCCGAGTGCATACTGACTGGCTGCTGCCAACTCATAACGCAAGGTCTCAACATCACCCTCTTTGACCAAGTCTAGTAGCTCAAGCGCTCGATTGCTCGGTAAGCTCCACACCACGGATTGCCAGTGCTGCGGATGCGCTTTGTCATCGTCAGTAATATCTGCCAGTGGCAATAAGGCCAAAGTACCCGTCGGTAACATCAGCTGTCGCGCAGTTGCTTGATGCGGCTGCTCGGTGTTAATAGCGCAGCAAATAGCAATCTGTTTATAATCTAATGTGTCCAACTGAATACTGGCTTGCTGACGCACCATTGAGCCACGCCCATCGGCGCCAATAAGCAGCTTGGCACGATAGGTATCCCCACTATCGAGACGCACTTGATAGCCTTGCTGAGCGCCAAACCAATCAAGCTCAGTGACTTTATGACCACTAATCACCGTCAAATATGGCGCCACTGATTCATGTTGCATGCGCTGATATAACGCATGCTCAATGACAAATGGCTCAACCATACTGCCCAGTAGCTGCGGCAACTCTTCATCACCGAACTTTAACTCGCCTTTACCGTCTTGCTGCCACACCTGCATTTGGGTGTAATCGGCTTTGCGCCCAGACTGGCTAATTAGCTGCCAAGCGCCTACCTGTTTTAGCAGCTCAATACTGGCGATACTTAATGCAAACACCCGGGCATCACGCTGCGCCAGTTTATCTTGCCACTGTGCCTCACTCAGCTTAGGTCGCGCATCGATCAAGGTCACTTGCTGTTGCTGCTGCGCCAGCTTTAGTGCCAATGTGGCGCCGACGATGCCACCACCTATTATTAGGGTATTTGTTGCGGTTACTGTTGCCATAAAAGCCATCCAAAACTTGGAAAATTAAAAAAGGTTAAATCAGACTTAAGCCCAAAACGTTAAAGAATCTACTGAATAAATAAGCCATTTACTCAACTAAATTATCTAATAAAATCTGGGCCAAAGCGATCACTCAGGTTAAATGCTTCGTGCACTGCTGATGATTACGCTAATTATGCTTAAACTGATACTAAGACTTTAATCCCATCGCATAAGTGGCGACCAAAGGCTTCACATGTGGCAGTTTATCAAAGGCAAGCAATGCTACATTACGTGCCAGCTTCACTGCAGGGTTCGGATGAGTGAAACCATGCACTACAGCATCGCAGAAGCGAATCACTCGTTTTTGGTCGGTCTGACGCGCCTGCTCATATTTTTTCAGCATTTGTGCATCACCAATATCCTCGCCTCTGAGCACCTGATTAGCTAACATTTTGGCCAACACGTGAGCATCACGCATACACAGGTTAAAGCCTTGACCAGCGACAGGATGCAAGGTGTGTGCTGCATTACCCATAATCACCACGCGACCATCTACTTGCTGCTTGGCCAATACTCGCGTTAATGGATAAGCGCCACGTCGACCGGCTTTGACAAAGCGCCCAGCACGCTGACCAAAGGCTTGCTGCAAGGTTGCCAAGAATAACGCATCATCGTCCAGATATTGCTGCTCTTCCCCGCTTTTGCACACCCACACCACAGAGCGACGATAGCCTGCCTGTATTGGGTTGTTACCATCACCATCTGCATCGGTTAATGGCAATACTGCCAGTGGGCCTGCCGGACTAAAGCGCTCAATGGCCACATGCTCATGCGGCTTATCGGTTTGCACCACACCCACAATGGCAGATTGTCCATAATCGTAGTCTTTGGTACCGATATTTAGCAGATTGCGTACTGTCGAATCACGACCATCACAGGCGACCACCACATCAGCGCTTAACGTCTGCTGTTTGGCGGCATCGATGTCATAGATAATACTGGCACTGCTGTCAGATTGAGTCACTTCGGTGACACTGGCACCATCAATCAAGGTAATTAATGGGTTTTGCTGCACCGCTAATAACAGCTTACGACCAAGCCAAGCGTTTTCCATCACTTGACCAAAGGATTCGACTTTTTCTTCTTCTTTTTTAAGCTGAGCCGCACCAAAGCTACCTTGCTCACTGATTTGTACCGCATCGATACGGCAAGCATGGCTTTGCAGCTCATCCCAGAGACCAATTTCTTGATAAATTTGTACCGTACGTCGTGATAAGGCAGTGTTACGGCTGTCTAAATAATGGGTGCGCTGTGCATCGTCTTTGGGACTAATTTTGGGATAAGTATTTTTCTCAAGTAAGGTGCTGGCAATGCCTTGGTTGGCCAACAATAGCGCAAAAGATAAGCCCACATGTCCGCCGCCAACAATGAGTACAGTTTGTTCAGTGATGGCTTGTTTGTGCGTGGTTTGCTCTTCAGATGTAATGGTATGGCTTGCTACGTTTGTTGGCTCAGAGATTTGAGCGGCCTGTAGTGGTTGATCATTTTGTGAATGACTGGCTGCTGTCGCTGCTTGAATGCCACGACTGGCTTTGGGTGCTGTTCTGCTTTTGCCTCTTATCATTGTTTGCCCCTTATATTGATTGTTACGTTCGATAATTAATTATATTTAAGTGTTAGTGATATTCGGATAAATCTAATGGATTAGTATATTTATTTAATTAAATTATGGTATATGGTAATAGCCGCTAATGTGCAGCATCACATCGCTATTTTTCAGTTGTTGTTAGTTAAGCTGTGGCTTGGTTTGCCATTCACTTTTTGTGATGGATTTTTATTTATTGTGCTGCTGTTATTGCTAGATAGATGACGCAATGCAAAATATTGCCACTCATAGACTATATCTTACCTGATTAAAGACTTTAATACACCGTAGGTAACTTATGCAGCACAGTCAGAATAGCGCTGATTGTTTTTTATATAAGTTTGACACTAATAGCTTACACTGATAATGAAGCCAACCAATAGTGATTAACCACTGACCATCATCTGTTAAAGACAGCTAAATACTATTTACACCACATCCGTATCATCACTCACAGACTATATTACAAAAAGGCTGCAATCAAAGTCGGCTAATGACTTGAATTTTAATAGTGAACAGCCATAATAAAGAGCAACAAGCAACTTATAACAGACAAACTTTAAAATAGACATAAAAATAAAAGGATGCTCACTTGACTGACACCGTCACACGCAAAATTAACTTAGATTTTTTGACCACACCACAGCTAAGAACCTTAGTGGGTGAGTTCAACAACCATTTAAAATATATCCAAGAGCGCCTCGGTATTCATATCAATCAACGCCAACATAAGTTTATCTTATCCGGCGACCTCACCGCGGTTGAGCGTGGCGACTTTATCTTAAATAAGCTGGCCAATGAGGCACAGACCACCGATGATCTTCGCCCAGAAGAACTGCATTTAATCATCCAAGCCAGTATGTCACGCGATGCCGATAGCTTCGCCTCACCCAAGTCTGTAGCCAAGCCTGAAGCAGAGGATGACGACACAGAAGAAGCTTACGATGCTGAAGCCAATTACGACAGCATTGCGCTTAAGACACGCAAGGGCAAAATCATTCCTCGCGGCGGCAATCAGCAGCGTTATGTGAAGCGAATCTTGACCTCAGATGTGTCATTTGGTGTTGGCCCTGCCGGTACCGGTAAGACATATCTGGCCGTGGCTTGCGCCGTTGATATGCTAGAGCGCAACGAAATTGAACGTATCTTATTGGTGCGTCCTGCGGTTGAAGCAGGTGAAAAATTGGGCTTCTTACCCGGTGACTTGACTCAAAAGATTGACCCATATTTGCGCCCACTGTATGACGCGCTTTATGAGATGTTGGGCTTTGAAAAAGTCGGCAAACTGATTGAAAAGCAAATCATTGAAATTGCACCGCTGGCCTATATGCGTGGTCGTACGCTGAATAACTCATTTGTGATTCTCGATGAGGCGCAAAATACTACCCCTGAGCAGATGAAAATGTTCTTAACTCGTCTAGGCTTTGGCTCACGCGCGGTTATTACTGGTGACGTGACTCAGGTTGACTTACCACGCGGTCACAAATCTGGTCTGGCGCAAGCGTTACAAATCTTAGGCAAAATTGAAGAAATCCACATCACTAAGTTTGACTCAAAAGACGTGGTACGCCATCAGTTGGTACAAAAGATTGTTGAAGCCTACGGCGAATGGGACGAAGAACAAGAAGCGTTAAAAGAAGCGCGTAAGCAGGCCCGCCGTGCTGAACAAGAGCGCAAACAGGCTGAAGCGGATAGCAAGTCTTAATCGCTGATCAGCTTTCCGCGTAGCCAGTTTGCTAAGCAAGCATTTGTAATTAACAAGTCGGAGTCTCTTCGGCTTGTTGTGTTTTAGGACCTATGTTCTAGGACGTATATTTTAGTTCAACAATTTTATTACCATTATAAATACAGATCGGAAACCTTTATATTATGAGCAATTCACTGCTTCCCACCATTGATATCAGTGCCTCAGACGCCATCACTGACAGCACGCTAGATCAGTATTATTCACTGGAGCATATCCAGCAAGTACTAACCACTACTCTGGACTATATGAGCTCACAACCGGTTGATTTTCCTTATTTTGAAGAGCTGGCCAAAGATGAGTGGTCGCAAAAACCAAAAGAGTTAAGCGTTTATCTCACAGATAGTACAGAAGGTCGAGCGCTTAACTTAGAAGCCCGTGACAAAGATTATGCGACCAATATTTTATCCTACTCCAGCGACTTACCTGCCTTTATCTTGACCGAAATGCCAAGCATACCACTGGGTGAACTGATCATTTGTCATGAGGTTGTCGAGCAACAAGCCGCTGAGCAAAACAAACCAATTGCAGAACATGCCACACATTTATTGGTGCATGGCATCTTGCATTTATTGGGCTTTGATCATGAGCTCGGACAGGCTGAGCAGGATGAAATGGAAGGCTTTGAGATTGCGATTTTAGAGAAGCTTGGTATTGGTAATCCTTATATTGCGCGCTAATTTATTCTATTAACTGCCAACAATTAAGACTGACTCACTCCTATAATTTTTATTAATCATAACTTGAAATAATATATTCAATCCTTATATATAAGGTAAGACAGACATAAACTGTCCCTTCATAACAACAGAATAACCAAATATGAGGATAGTAATATGAATAAATTAGTCACTAGAAATTCAATCTTTGATAGCTTATTTGATGATATGACTCCTGGCTTCTTTATGCGTCCACTGCATGGTGATGCATTGCCAACTGCGGGGCAAATCAAAATTGACGTCAGTGAAAAAGACAACACTTACTACGTCAACGCAGAAGTACCCGGCGTTGCCAAAGAAGATATCGACTTATCTATTTCAGGCGATGTGGTCTCTATCAATGCTGAAATTCAGCAGCGTGATGAGCAAAAAGACGGCAACAAGGTCTTGCGCAGTGAGCGCTATTTTGGCTCAGTATCACGTAGCTTCCAATTACCTGAAAAAGTTGATGTCGATAAGGCAGAAGCCGCTTATGAAAACGGTGTTCTACAACTGGTATTACCAAAGCAAACTGGTTCATTAAGCAAAAAGCTAGAGATCAAATAATTAGCATTCAAACAAAACAGACAGAGCGCTGCTTAAATTGAATGAGTCAGTTTGACTGGCGTTATAAAAGACACATGATATTATGCCATGTGTCTTTTTTTGTGCCGAACCTTTTAGCTACCTTATTTTAAGCAGCCTGTTATGTCATTTATTCGTCTGTCATTTATTCGTAAATCCTCATCTTATCTACCCCTTGCCCTATGCCTGCTGTCTATGGCTCAGGTTAATCAAGCCATTGCCCAATCAGATACCGCCTCTGAAACCGCTGTAGCGACTCAACAACATAGCTCTAACAGCTCAAAGGGCTTAGACAATCAGCAATTTCAGCGCTGTCTAGATGAGCTGGCGCAAAGCGATGCGTTTGCTGGTTTGCAATCTACTTTTGATCAATATCGTCCCAGTCAAGCAGATCCCAGCGTTATTGAGTCACTCAATTATCAGCCTGAATTTACCAAACAGCCGTGGGACTACTTGGCAAGCTTGGTCGATCTTGAACGGGTCAATGATGGTATCGCAGCCAGCGAGCGCTATGCTGATATCTTACAAGGCATTGAGGATAAATACGGGGTGAATCGTCATGATGTGCTTGGCGTATGGGGCGTAGAATCTGACTTTGGTACTAAACTGGGTAAAAAAGAGGTCATTAATTCACTGGCAACTTTGTCTTGTTTTGATCGCCGTCAAAGCTACTTCCGCGGTGAATATGCCAGCGCTTTAAAGATTTTGCAAAATGGTGATATTAAAGCCGCTGACCTAAAAGGCTCTTGGGCAGGCGCTTTTGGGCAAACCCAGTTTATGCCGTCTACCTTTTTGGAGTTGGCGCAAGACTTTGATGGTGATGGCCGCAAAGACTTGGTCAACAGCCAAGCTGATGCCCTCGCCTCTACCGCTAACTTTCTGAAAAACAGAGGCTATCAATCCAATCAGCCTTGGGGCTATGAAGTACGCTTGCCAGCAGATTTGGAAGCGACCAGTGATCGCAAAGACAAGAAGTCGATGTCACATTGGCGCAGCTTAGGTATTACCTTGGCTGATGGCAGTCCGCTACCCGATGAGTTATCTGAAGCAGGACTGTTATTACCGGCCGGTGCTGAGGGTCCTGCATTTTTGGTTGGTCGCAACTTTGACGCTTTTTATGCCTATAACGCTTCGGAAAAATATGCGCTGGCCATTGCACATTTATCGCAACTGATTGAACAAAAAAACGATCAGGTTAACTTTGTGCAACCCTGGCCGACGGATGATCCAGGCTTAAGTCGTAAGCAGTCGCGAGAAGTGCAACAGGCGTTAAATGACTTATGTTACGAGGTTGTTGCGGTTGACGGTATTATCGGCGATGGCACGCGCAAAGTGATTCAGCAGTATCAGACTGATAATAACTTAGACGCTGACGGTAAAGCGGGGCAAAAAATTC
Organism: Psychrobacter sp. FDAARGOS_221; assembly: GCF_002313155.2. Taxonomy (NCBI): domain Bacteria; kingdom Pseudomonadati; phylum Pseudomonadota; class Gammaproteobacteria; order Moraxellales; family Moraxellaceae; genus Psychrobacter; species Psychrobacter sp. FDAARGOS_221. The sequence goes on along the minus strand of NZ_NWFK02000001.1, from coordinate 2,414,752 downwards.
ATCAGCATTTGATGCAAGCACTGGCACAGCAGCCCGATAGACAGTCACCTGACACCGATGAGCAGAACAGTGTCGATAAAGAAGCTACTCATTGGCTGTCCAGCACCAAAGCGCTGTCAATCATCATGGCCTTATTGATTGTACTGAGTGTTATCGTGGTGAGTCGATGCTCTAAGAAATAACATTGTAAGAAATAAAAAGACCTTGCCACAACGACAAGGTCTTTTTATTTAAGCGAAGAGCTCATTGCTAAATTAGTCAATTAGCCTTTTAACTTTTGAACTGATCTGACGTTACAGCCTTTATAAACAATTTCACTATTCGCATTTTGTACGTTGATGCTTAGCTTGTGATAGTTACCTAAACGCATCGCATCGGTCATGATACTAAAGTTTTCTTCATCACCAAAGACAGTATCAACGCTGTCTGAGCGGCCTAAGTTAATTGGTAAAAATCTGTCTTTACCATTTAAATTAGCTTGCGCATAAGTTGGTAAAGACTGGTTGTTAAAACCATACGTTACGCTTAGTTTTTCGTTGCCACCGCAAGTATAATTTACTTTTCTAACTTTAACTGCTGTGTCATGGCTTTTAGCTGGGTCCATAACTTTATTAGTATAAGCCATTGCTGGTACAGAGCCTAACGCAGCCGCCAACAAAGCAGCACTTGATAATACAGTTGTTAACTTTTTCATAAATATCCTCTTATAATTTTTGGATTAATAGTCATTAAAGTGATTTTTATCGTAAGTGACACTTAAGAGATTATTGATCTAACTTCTAGACTTAAAGGAGTTAATTATCAAAATTTTCAAACAAATGTCTGCTTTGATGTTTACTATGATAAGTGATTTACTTTAACGGCGCTGTTATGATTATTGAATATCCTGTTAATATTACGTAAAAAATATTTCACCATGTGTACAATTGGTTCTTATAATGAGCGTAATCATTCATTCAAAACTAAGGCCTAATAGAATACTTCCAAAAACTAAATAAAAGTTATAAAAAAAAGACCCTACCAAATGTGACAGGGTCTTTTTTTGAATGGCTGTTAGCATTTTTAGTTAATCAACCAAATGCTAAAAATTTGAGTAGCGAGGCAGTCAATTTAAAGTACTACGACTTGTAGGCTGAAATTGACTAAAGATGCTAATCAGATTTTTATGGTGCAATTATTTAGGATGAACCATCTCTTCTGGTCTCACCCACTCATCAAACTGCGCTTCAGTCATTAGTTCAAGCTCAACCGCAACTTGCTTCAATGTTTTGTCTTCTTTATAAGCAGTCTTAGCGATTTTCGCTGCGTTTTCATAACCCACATGACGGTTTAACGCAGTCACTAGCATTAGTGAGTTGTGTAAGAAGTCATCAATCTTATCTTTAACTGGCTCGATACCTACTGCACAGTTTTCGTTAAAGCTGTTGCACGCATCGCCCATTAGTTTGATTGATTGCAGTAAGTTATAAGCGATTACTGGCTTATAAACGTTTAGCTCAAAGTTACCTGATGCACCAGCGAAGCTGATAGTTGCGTCGTTACCCATTACTTGAGCAACGGCCATTGTCATCGCTTCAGACTGAGTTGGGTTCACTTTACCTGGCATGATTGATGAGCCTGGCTCATTTTCAGGGATAGTTAATTCACCAAGACCACAACGTGGGCCAGATGCTAACCAGCGTACGTCGTTAGCGATTTTGTTTAAGCTGGCTGCTAGTGTTTTTAGCGCGCCTGATGCAAATACTTCTGCGTCACGAGCGGCTAGCGCTTCGAATTTGTTTGGTGCAGTGACAAATGGTAGGCCGGTTAGCTCTGATAGTTGCTCAGCAGCTTTTACCGCATAGTCTGGGTGTGAGTTTAGACCGGTACCAACTGCCGTACCACCTAGTGGTAATTCATACAGACCTTGTAGGGCATTGTCGATACGAACTAGTGCATGGTCTAGCTGGCTAACATAGCCGCTGAATTCTTGACCTAGGGTCAGTGGTGTTGCGTCTTGTAAATGCGTACGGCCAATTTTTACGATGCTGTCGAATTCTTTGGCTTTTTTGTCTAACGTGTCACGTAGCGCTTTAACCGCTGGGATTAACAGGCTGTTGATTTGACGCGCAGCAGCAACACGGATAGCGGTTGGGAAGCTGTCGTTGGTTGACTGTGCATGGTTAACATGGTCGTTTGGATGGATTGGAGAATAAGTACCACGCTCAGAACCGGCAATTTCGTTTGCACGGTTGGCCAGTACTTCGTTCATGTTCATGTTTGACTGAGTACCAGAACCGGTCTGCCATACCACTAATGGGAACTGATCAGTTAGACCGCCGTTGATGACTTCGTCAGCGGCTTGGATGATAAGGTCACGTTGGCTCTCTTCGATACGGCCAAGGCTTGCGTTAGTGATGGCGGCTGCTTTTTTTACCAATGCCATGGCTTCAATCATTGGACGTGGCAGAGTCTCACCACCAATTTTAAAGTTTTCGCGGCTGCGCTGAGTTTGTGCACCCCAGTACGCTTCACTAGGTACTTCTACATTACCCATGGTGTCTTTTTCGGTACGAGTTGTCATACTGTCTCCTATTTATTATATAAAAGCTAAAACAATTTGTTATGGTAGTTGTGACCTGACTTGGTTTACGATTGCTTTGATTATAGCGCAATTATGATAGCATGACTGACAGTCAAACGCATTTAGAGGAGCTATAAAAGATAGTTTCAATAAGCCATGACACCTATAAGACGGCGTTAATAATACGCCTAGTTGAATCCATAATTCAAGCACATTGCTGTATCTGCTGTGGCTGCTATAAGATCGCTATCTGCACATGCCAGCCCGTATAAAAACAGCATCAACCATAATATCGACACTATAAAACCAGAGCTGATAGACAATATAACCGTTAAATACGCCAGTAAGATATAAGTGACAACATGAAAACAACCAATCCTTCTCGCCGAGATATCAATCGTCAACGCCGCGCCTTAACCGCTCAGCAGCGCCGTCACGCCGGTTCAATGGCGTTTCGCTTTTTATCTAAGCTAACCCCTCGCCTGCCTAAAGGTGCCAAAGTCGGCATCTATATCGATGACTTTGGTGAGCTGCCGACTCAGCCTCTGCTTAAGTGGTGTCAGCGCATGGGCTATCAGGCTTATATACCTGTGATTAATACGTTGGGCAAAGACAACAGACACATCCGCTTTACGCCGGTTTATAACAGTCAGCTGTCTGATATTGCCAGCGTTCGCCACAGCTTTGGAATGAAAGAGTCCAAAAGCCGGCATCTGTTATTCGCTGATGAGCTTGATCTGATTATGTGTCCGTTGGTCGCCGCTGACGAACACGGCAATCGTATGGGGATGGGCGGCGGCTTTTATGACACCACGCTGGCCAAGTCGTATCAATACAGCAGTTCAAAGAATCACCGCCGTCATCCACTACGCGTTGGTTGGTGCCATGAGTTTCAAGTGGTTGAGCAGTTAGACACCCAGCCTTGGGATGTGCCTTTAAATGCACTGATTACCCCAGAAAAAATACGCTGGTTTTCATAAGGCCAAAATATGAGCAAACATTTAGATACCAAGCATTTAAATAATGATTTAAATAATAATTTAAAAAAGAATAAGCAGGATAAAGACAACGCTGCGAGCGTGAAACCTGAAAGCTCAAGCACTAAGAGCGTTGCAGACAATGTAGACAAACACCTACAAAGCCTAGAGAATAGCAGCCGAGTGGCACAGCAACGTCAATTATCGCCTGAAGAACAGCTATTTACGGAAGAGGAATTGGCAAGACTGGTGAATCCCGATAAGCTCAAAGCATTAATGAGCAATGGCGATGATTTTTTGGGCTATCTAACCGGTGAGATTGATAAGTTTGAAGACTAATGAACGCATAAGCAGCACATACGATACGCATCACTGGTGCAGTTTAATCCTAACCTAAAGCACACCACCTCAAAGGACTCTATGAAAAATACAACGCCGTATTTAGCTTCTGTTATCGCTTATATCAAGGCGCATCCATTTAAAGTTGTGTTTGTGATTTTGTGGGCGCTGTTTGTGTATCAGATTATCATGGCAGGCTATCGCCCCAACCCTTTTGCCTTGCGTTATATGGATAGCCCTGAGCCACAGCCTTACGCGACTGGCTTAGTGGTCACTTTAAATGTCATAATGCTGTTGCATCTTGCTGTACTCGCTGCGATCGATTTTTATATGCGCAGTCGCTGGAAGTTTGGCCTGATGCTGATCGTTACCCTGCCCCTGATGTTTTTCTTTGGGATGATGATTATGCATGCCCCGCCTGCCTTGGTATGGATGATGATGTGGACCGTATTAGCTTGCGCCTATCTGTTATTAACCTGTATTTGGCAAGTTTGTCGCTATTTATACAATTAGCGGCATCTTAACTGTTGCGGTTTTAACGCTACTGCCTTGTCATCATCGCTTGCCATAACTACTTTTTTGATTGGGAACAATCCATTATCGACAACAAAGGAATCAACTTTGGCTCAATCAGCTTATCTAAATAAGATCATTGCTTATATCAAAGCCCATCCGTTTAAGGTTACGTTTGTGATTTTGTGGGCAATCGCTGTCTATCAAATCATCATGGCAGGCTATATTCCTGATCATTATGCGATACATTTCATGGATCAACCTGACACAGACTATTATCCTATTAATCTGGTTATGAAGATGAATGCGATCATGCTACTGCAAATCACTTTGCTTGCCGTCGCTGACCGCTTTATGCTGAGCCGTTATAAGTATTTAGTGATGCTGGTTATCACCTTCGTATTGTTGGGCTTCTTTGGTCCTAGGCTACTGCATGCACCACCGCCACTGGCACACTTAATTTTATGGTTACTGGTATCCTTTGGCTATCTGTTATTAACCTGTTGTTCGCAACTTGCTCAACACTTTGACAACCAAACTGAGTCTTAAATCATAACAGTCTTAATCCACAAAAAAAGCGAGCATCGAACCATCGAAACTCGCTTTTTTATTCTAAACTTTAAGATTAAAATGGCTGGTTAATAACCGGCTTCATTTAAGATACGATATTGTTCGCAACCCTCTTGGTCACCATTGTCACATGCTTGGCCAAAATAGCTTTTGGCTTTAGCCTTATCCTGACGTACGCCTTGACCATAGTAGTATAAGGCACCTAAATTGAATTGTGCCTTTCCATCACCTTGATTTGCGGCCTTTTGGAACCACTCTCTCGCCTTTTGATAATCTTGAGATATCCCTTCGCCATTATAATATCTAACACCTAGATTATATTGCGCTTCTGCATCCCCTTGATTGGCCGCTTTTTGATACCACTCTACTGCTTTGGCATAGTCTTGACGAACACCTTCGCCATTATCATACATAATGCCTAAATTGTATTGTGCCTCTGCAAGTCCTTGACTAGCTGCCTTTTGATACCACTCTACTGCTTTGGCATAGTTCTGACGCATGCCATTGCCATTCTCATACATAGTGCCTAAATTATATTGTGCCTCTGCAACACCTTGATTGGCTGCCTTTTGATACCACTCTCTGGCTTTTTGATAGTCTTGACGCACGCCTTCACCATACTCATACATAACACCTAAATTGTACTGTGCCTTTGGATACCCTTGTACGGCTGCTTTTTGAGTCCACTCTCTGGCTTTTTGATAGTCTTGACGCACACCGTCGCCATTAACATACATAACGCCTAAATTGTATTGTGCATTTGCATTACCTTGATTGGCGGCCTTTTGATACCACTCTACTGCTTTGCCATAGTCTTGACGCACACCGTCGCCATTATCATACATAATGCCTAAATTGAGTTGCGCTACTGGATCGCCCTGCTGGGCTAACCTTTGCGTCTCTGTAAAAGAAGCGGCCAAACTCGCTGTGGATAAAGCCAAAGAGAATAGGATAATAGACAGTTTTAATTTAAGGCGTGATAGATTCATAATAATTAAGATGAACTAATTTGATGATAAATTGGGTTATTGAAGTTATAATTAATAATAGCACCAACATACAAATAAACCCACAAAAAAAGCGAGCATCGAACCATCGACACTCGCTTTTTATTTAAACGTTACAACTAAAATAATGGGTTACAGCACCATCGCTGCAATCCAACCAAACGCCAATAAAGGTAAGTTAAAGTGTAAAAAGGTCGGAATCACACTGTCTTTAATATGGTCGTGTTGACCGTCGACATTCAGACCAGAGGTTGGGCCCAGCGTTGAGTCAGAAGCTGGAGAACCCGCATCCCCAAGCGCCCCTGCCGTACCAATAATGGCCACCGTTGCCAGTGGTGAAAAGCCCATCGCCATACACAAAGGCACATAAATGGCAGCAATAATCGGAATGGTCGAGAACGATGAGCCAATGCCCATAGTCACAATCAGACCTATCGCCAACATCACTATTGCAGCGACCCCTTTATTACCGGCGAACAAGTTGGTCGCGCCTTCAATCAGTGGCGCAATCTGATCAGTCGCTTTCATCACTTCCGCAAAGCCTTGAGCAGTAATCATAATGAAGCCAATCATCGCCATCAGCTTAATGCCTTCATTAAACACGCTGTCCGCTTCGTTCCACTTCACTACCCCAGTCGCCATAAAGATACCGAAGCCAAATAATGAGCCCAGTAGCAATGATTCGGTATAAAGCTGTACCACAAAGGCGGTGACAATCGCCAATAGCGCAATTAAGGTCTTACCTTTGCTAGGCGCTGTGGCATTGGCTGCCATAGAGGTTAAGGTATCTTGGCCGCCTTGAGTCGCATGCACATTTGCGCCAGCCTTAGACCCAGCAACCGATGTGGCTTGCGCTTGTGGCGCTGCCAAATTGTAATGGCGTGACTTACGATAACTAAAGAAGATAGCGGTTAACAAACCCACCAACATTCCCGTGGCTGGAATGGCCATCGCTTGCATCACCGAGACATTTTCGACATTCATGCCCGCTTCAGCGACGTTCTTAAGCATGATTTGCTTTAAATAAATCTCACCAAAGCCATAAGGGATGAACATATAGGTGGTGACCAAACCAAAGGTCATCAAACACGCCAGCAAGCGTCTGTCCACTTGCAGTCGATTAAATACGCCCAGTAATGGCGGGATAATCAATGGAATAAAAGCAATGTGAATCGGGATTAGGTTTTGGCTAAACACACTCATCAGTACCAAACCAAAGAACAGACCCCATTTGATAGACTGAGTGCCGCCTTGATTGTTATTAATACGATTAATAACGCCATTAGATAACGACTGTGGCAATCCTGAATGCGCAATGGCCACCGCAAATGCACCAAGTAACGCATAAGATAAGGCAATTTGTGCCCCATTTTTGATACCGTCTTGGAAAGCAACCAAAGTGGCATCAACACCCAGACCTCCCACTAAGCCACCGACCATGGCACCAATTAACAAACTGAGTACCACATGCACTCTGGCCAGTGACAGACCTAACATCACAATCACCGCCAACAATACTGCATTTACCATATTTTGTTCCTTCTACAGACAGGGTAGCCACCAGTGAATACCGAAGATTGCGCTAAAACAGGATATTTACGGCTTATTAACTGGCTATACTTCAATAGGTTGGTTATTTATAAAACCCATCTATCCTACCGTTTAATAACATATTTAACAATTGACGATTACAGTGAAACAATCGCATCACAAGGCAACTATTCTACCTGATTTTTGGGCGTTAAGTGCTTGATAGACAAGGAACAACCATATTTAAACTTGCAATTAGTCGCAACCACCACCATTTAGATAGACATAACATAAACAACTTCCTTCATTGCCATAAAATGAACAGAAGAGTTGTGTCACACGAAAAGGAAAAAATATGAGTAAATCCGATAAAGATTATGACAGCAACATTGAGCAAGCGTTCGATGACAACATCGAAAACGATCAAGTCGATGAGCAAGCACCTAGCAACATCGATGACGCTGCTGATGCTGACATAACCACAGATTTTGAGCCAACGGATGTGGCACCTAATACGCAAGATGAGGTGACTCAGTTGCCATTATTGGCCTTGCGTGATGTTGTGGTGTATCCACACATGCAAATTGCCCTATTTGTTGGACGTCAGCCATCGGTTGAAGCCGTAGAGATCGCCCAAGAGTCTTATAATGACTTGGTGTTGGTCGTTGCTCAAAAAGACTCGCTGACTGAAGATATCCAGCAAGACAATCTATATGAATACGGTACCGTGTGTCGTATCGTGAGCACCATGCCCCATGACAGCGATCAAAACTGCATTAAAGTTCTGATCGAAGGCTTGTATCGTGTCCAGTTAAAGTCTGTTCAGGATCAAGGCGATTATCTAACCGGTATCTTTGACCGTAGCGATATCACCTTAACTATGAGTGATGAGCAGCAGCAAAACACTTTAAATGCACTGCGCAGCTTATTTGCCGGTTACGCTGAAGCGCGCTTGCGCAATAGCCGTGAACTGATTCGGGTTACCGATCGCATCGATGACTTATTAGAGTTGGTGTACTTTATTGCCACCCGTGTCTCGATAGATCTTGAGAACAAGCAGCAGCTGCTTGAGCAAGATGACATCAATGCCCACATTAACTTGCTGACTGAATACTTAGCCAAGCAAAGTGCTGAGCAGTCTATCGAGCAAGACATTCAAGAAGCTGTGCGCCGTCAGATGGAAAGCAATCAGCGCGAGTACTTCTTAAATGAAAAAATGAAAGCCATTAAAAATGAGCTTTCAGAAATCAGTGACAGCGGCTTTGATGCTGAAGATGACATCGAAGAGCTTGAGAACCGCTTAAAAGAAGCGGACTTGCCAGACGATGTACGCAAAAAAGCAGAGCAGGAATTTAAGAAATTAAAAACCATGCCGCCAGCATCAAGTGAATCGTCTGTGGTACGCAACTATGTTGAGTGGATCTTAGATACGCCTTGGAAGAAATCTAGCAAAGTGTCTATTAAGCTGGATAAAGCCCAAGAAGTACTAGATGCCGACCACTATGGCTTGACCGATGTTAAAGACCGCATCTTAGAGTATTTAGCGGTGCAGTCACGGGTGAAAAAGCTACGTGGTCCTATTCTGTGCTTGGTCGGTCCGCCAGGTGTGGGTAAAACCTCACTGGGTGAGTCTATCGCTCGTGCCACCGGCCGTAAGTTCGTGCGTATGGCACTTGGCGGCGTACGTGATGAAGCCGAAATTCGTGGTCACCGCCGTACTTATATCGGTGCGATGCCGGGTAAAATCGTACAGTCATTGGCCAAAGTTGAAGTCAAAAACCCGCTGTTCTTACTCGATGAAATCGACAAAATGGCGCAAGACTTCCGTGGTGATCCAGCCTCAGCCTTGCTAGAAGTGCTTGATCCATCACAAAACGATAAGTTCAATGATCACTACCTAGATCTTGACTTAGACTTGTCGCAAGTGATGTTTATCTGTACCGCCAACAGTATGGATATTCCGCCAGCACTGCTAGATCGTATGGAAGTGATTCGTCTGCCCGGTTATACCGAAGATGAAAAAATCAACATTGCTGAAAAATACTTAGTGCCAAAAGCGATTAAGCAAAATGGTCTGAAAAATGACGAAATTGAAATCGTTCCAGAAGCACTACACAGTATCGTTCAGCGTTATACGCGTGAAGCCGGTGTGCGTAACCTTGAGCGCGAAGTGAACAAGATTTGCCGTAAAGTGGTGCGCGAGTCGATTGAAAAGTATGGTGTGAAGCCATCGAAAAAGACCAAGATCGAAACTGTGGTTGTCGATGACAAAAACATCAGCGACTATCTGGGCGTACATCAGTATGACTATGGTCTTGCTGAAGAAGAGCCTGAGATTGGCCGAGTCACTGGCCTTGCTTGGACCAGCGTTGGCGGTGAGCTGCTCACCATCGAAGCCATCACCATGCTGGGTAAAGGCGAGTTGGTTTACACCGGCTCATTGGGCGACGTGATGAAAGAGTCGATTCGTGCGGCGATGAGTGTGGTACGTGCCCGTGGTGAGCTGCTAGGCGTTGACTATGACACCTTCAAGTCAAAAGATGTGCACGTTCACATGCCAGAGGGTGCGACACCAAAAGATGGTCCATCAGCGGGTATTGCGTTGACCACTGCCCTGGTGTCTGCCTTGACTGGTATTGCGATTCGCCCTGATATTGCGATGACAGGTGAGGTTACCTTACGCGGTAAAGTACTGCGCATTGGCGGTCTAAAAGAAAAACTACTTGCGGCGCATCGTGGCGGCATCAAGCATGTGTTGATTCCTGAGTCTAACGAGCGTGACTTGGTTGATATCCCTGATAATGTGAAAGAAGGCTTGACCATTCAACCGGTCTCGACCATTGATGAGGTGTTAAAAGAGGCGTTGGTAAAAATGCCGAAGCCTTTAAAGCCAAGTAAAGTGGCGGTTGATACAACCAAATCAACCAAACCATTACGCAGCTAACATGCGAAATTTATCTGCTATTGACTGGCTGATTAATAGCTTATGCAATAGCTGATATTGAATACAAATTACGCTGTATCAATACCGCCTAAGATTCACTTGGGCGGTTTTTTATTGGCTGTCATTTATTAGTAAGTATTTATTTATTAATCATAAGAGGGTGTATTCGTTATCATTTATTTAGTGGCTATAAGAAAATTTAGTAATTATAAGAAGCTTTAGTCAGTAAGTTGCTTGAGTAGATAACCATTTAAACAGAACGCTTAAATGGGTTTTACTAACAAATAAAGGGCGTAATATACGATAAACCAACACAGCCTTAAACTTTCTATTATTGATATAACAATATTTACTAAATATACTTAATCTGTTAATCACATTTAAATTAAGAAAATAATTTAACAAACATCAAAAATTGCATAGACTTAAATAAACTAAGTACTAACAAACCAAGCACTCAACATTCTCGGAGAATGATATGAAAAAGTTATTAACCACATCTACCCTACTGGCTTCTGCTATCGCACTAAGCGCCTGTCAAACCACCGCAACCCCTGATATGGACGTTGCTGATGACAGACAACCAACGTTAAAGTCACAACTTTATACGGTAGATGGTAGTGCTCAGCATGTGGGCGATATGTATTTACGTGCGGATGAGCGCGGTGTTCAAGTATTTGGTGAGTTAAAAGGCTTTGCGCCAGGCTCAACCGTAGCGGTACATATCCATGAAAAAGGCAGCTGCTTAGACATGGGTAAAGCAGCTGGCGGACACTTCAACCCTTATGGCACCAATCATGGCGATCCAAAAAGTGCTAACAGCCATGCTGGCGACCTACCAAACGTGAAAATCAACGCCAATGGTGTCGGTACCATGAACTTCCTTAAAAAAGGTATCTCAGTTGACACCAATGCTGAAAACAGTGTCTACAACCGCGCCTTTGTTGTCCATGCTGGTACAGATGACTACATCAGCCAGCCTGCCGGTAACGCCGGTGACCGTATCGCTTGTGGCGTGATCAAAAGCTATTAATCTCAAGCATTAGACGTATCTCAATCACTATTAGACTGAGACATTGATACGGTATTAGATTGAGAAAAAGCCAGTTGCTATTTGCGACTGGCTTTTTTGATTGTCTGCTAAACAAGCTTTTTTAAGTCATTAAAAGTCACACGACATCCGTTGTCGAGTATCATCATACTTACCCTATCCAATATGGCTATATTTGGTATAATTACTCCACTAAATAAACATATCCTATAAACGAAAATACAGTCACCGCAGCGTATAAAACTTTATTCAAAAACAAAGCCATTTAAAAAAGCAGGTCACATAACAATTAAATAGATAATATAACGACTCAATAGACACTAAATTGATAATTAAAACCTCAATACTGAGAATTATTAAATAAACGCAAACACCCCTCTCTTTTACCCAATATATGTGTTATTTTTGTTAGCCATAATCAATAAAAACTTAACACATAATACCCATTAAATAATTAATAATTAATCAAACCTCTTATTAAAGAAACCAACCAATTAGGACACTCTTATGGATGACAACAAAGCCAAAGCGCTAAAAGCCGCACTGGGTCAAATCGAAAAGCAGTTTGGTAAAAACACCATCATGCACTTAGGCGATAACTCAGCCACTCTAGACGTGGACGTGGTGTCTACTGGCTCTCTGGGCCTAGACATTGCTTTAGGTATTGGCGGTCTGCCAAAAGGTCGTATCGTTGAGATTTACGGCCCTGAAAGTTCGGGTAAAACCACATTGACCCTGCAAGCGATTGCCGAATGTCAAAAACAAGGCGGTACCTGTGCCTTTATCGATGCCGAACACGCATTAGACCCCATTTATGCACGTAAACTTGGCGTGAACACCGATGATCTATTGGTATCACAGCCTGATAATGGCGAGCAAGCACTAGAGATTACCGATATGTTGGTACGCTCAGGCGCGCTAGACATGATCGTTATTGACTCGGTAGCAGCCCTTACTCCACGCGCTGAAATTGAAGGCGAAATGGGTGACAGCCACATGGGTCTGCAAGCCCGTCTAATGAGTCAGGCACTGCGTAAAATTACTGGTAACGCCAAGCGCTCAAACTGTATGGTTATCTTCATTAACCAGATTCGTATGAAGATTGGTGTTATGTTTGGCTCACCTGAGACCACCACTGGCGGTAACGCACTGAAATTCTACGCTTCTGTCCGTCTAGATATCCGCCGTATTGGCGCGGTGAAAAGCGGTGATGAAATCATTGGTAACCAAACCCGTGTGAAAGTTATCAAAAACAAAATGGCACCTCCGTTCCGTCAAGCAGAGTTCGAGATTACTTACGGCGAAGGTACCAACCACTTAGCAGAAGTCATCGACTTAGGTGTTGATATCGGCGTAGTCGGTAAAGCCGGCGCTTGGTATAGCTATGGCGATGAGAAAATTGGTCAAGGTAAAGCAAACTCGGTATTATTCTTGAAAGACAATCCAGCCATCGCCGAAGAAATCGAAGCTAAGATTCGCGCTGAAAAGCTGGCGATTGCACCAGAGCCAGGCTCAAAAGAAGAACAAGAAGCAGCAGCTGCGGTTGAACCGGTAGAGCCAACGCCTGAAGCCTAATCAGCGAGGTGCTTGTTATTAGCTGCACTTGGTTAATAACCGCACTGAGCTATTAGTGACTACTGACTATAATGATCGTTAGTTAAGATAGGATGGGTACTTTGTGAGTCACAGGTGCTCATCCTTTTTGATTTAAGCCGTTGAGGTTTGATATAAAATACCATGGAGATAAAAACACTCGCGCAAATACTTGCTGAAAACTCGGACAAACCCACTAAGCAAAATAAGCCCAACAAGCAGCAACAGACATCGAACAAGTCTAATAATACCGATAATAACAATCGCAACCCCTGGGCAAACAAAAGGCCAGATAACAGAGCAAACAAAAAACCAAATAAAAAAGCTGTCAAATCTAGTCAACAAACTGGGCAATCCGAGCAACAGCAATACTCTACTAATAAAAAAAACTGGGCACACTCATCAGCTGCTCGGCGTCGTGCTGCGTCCCATTTAAGCGATGACCCTTATACCTCACTCAATACAACCACTGATAATCTAGATAGCTTAGATAATTTAGATAACTTAGATAATACGGACTCAAACAGCGCAGAGGACTTCACGCTTGGCACAGCAATCTCCTCTACAGCAAATGGCAAACGCCGCAAATCGAAAAGGAAAAAACAGTTTCACCCTGCCTCACCCTATCAACCAAAGATAGAACTGACAGAGCCGGTCAAAGAAGTCGATCCCAACAGCATCAAAAGCTTATTGGCACAAGTCAAAGCAGAAGCGGAAGCTGAACAAAACGCTGAGCTCGACTCAACAATCTCATCAGAATCAGAGTCGCAGCCAACCACAGCATCAAGCTCAGTAGATAATAATTCAACGGATAGCTCAGTTGATAACTCAATCGATAATCTGCCACAAGCGTTAAAGGCCTACCTAAAAACACCTGAGCAACGAGAAGCTGAAAAAGAAGCGATTAAAGCCGAAAGCCGGCTGCGTTGGCTCGCCTTTTATTATCTATCGCGCCGGGAACACTCAGCGCAAGAACTCAAAGACAAGCTGATTGCTAAAGACCAAGATCCTGAAAGGATTGATGCACTGTTGGAAGAGTTCCGTGAAAAAGGCTATCAAAGCGACTATCGAACCGCCATCATGTTAATCCGTGAGGGTATCCGTAAGCGTTATGGCCGAGTGCGTATCAAAAATGACTTTTATAAACGCAAAGTCGACATGCCCACCAACATCGATGAGCTGATAGATATGGCGATGGATGACAATAAGGCCTTTGTCGATGTGGTCTCGGATAACGATCTGGTTGAGGGCGTGGACTGGCTGCGTTTGGCGGTTGAAGCGCGGGTCAAAAAATATGGCGATGAGATTCCAACCGATCAAAAAATCAAAGCTCGGCAGCTGCGCTTTTTGCAATACCGTGGCTTTAAGCCCAATATCTGCTTTGAGGCGATTAAATACAATTTGCAGACCCTCGATGAGCGATTTTAAGCTGCGGTTATGATTTAAATTTGACTATAATATTGGCTTAGCGATAACCAACAAAGTAGCGACAACAAAAATAGGGACTTTTTAGTGAGCAGCACATCCTCCCCCATCATCGGTATCGATCTAGGCACCACCAACAGTTTAGTTGCTGTCTGGCAAGATGATAGCGCCACCCTTATTCCAAATGCCTTGGGTCGTCCTCTTACCCCGTCTGTGGTCAGTGTCGATAGCGATGGCTCTATCTTAGTCGGTCAAGCGGCTAAAGAACGTTTAATTAGTCACCCGCATCAAACCGCCAGTGTATTCAAACGCTTTATGGGCAGCCAAAAGGTATATCGCCTAAACTTAGCGCCAGGTCAGGGGCAACATAAATTTAGCCCAGAAGAGCTGTCCTGTTTATTATTAAGCACACTCAAAGCCGATGCCGAAGCCTATTTAAATTGCCCGGTCACTGATGCGGTGATTACGGTACCTGCTTATTTTAATGACCATCAACGCCAAGCGACCAAAAATGCCGCTCAATTGGCCGGTCTTAATGTGCGCCGCCTACTAAATGAGCCGACCGCTGCGGCCATGGCTTATGGCTTACATGAAAGCGGCGATGATCGTAAGTTTTTGGTACTAGATTTAGGCGGCGGCACCTTTGATGTCACCTTACTAGAGCTGTTTTCGGGCATTATGGAAGTGCGTGCTAGCGCCGGTGACAACACCCTTGGCGGCGAAGACTTCACTCAAATACTGATCGATGGCTTTATCGCTCATCAACAAAGCATTGATCCTAAGCTCAATGCTGACTTTTGGCGACCACACTTGCCCTTGCTGTATGCGGTTGCTGAAAATGGCAAACGTGAGCTGAGCAGCAACAACAGCACCACACTGCGCTTAACTATTGATGATACCGCTTATGAGTGGCAAGTCACTGCCAGTGATTATGAAGCGCTGGCCGAACCGTTGCTACAACGCTTTCGTCAGCCGATTGAGCGTGCCGTTCGTGATGCCAAGCTGCGTATCAAAGAACTCGATGATGTGGTATTGGTTGGCGGCGCCACGCGTATGCCGTTATTTCGTCAATTGATGACCCGCTTACTGGGCCGCTTCCCCTCAGTCGGCCTAAATCCCGATGAGACCATTGCCATTGGTGCCGCTATTCAGGCCGGTTTGGTTGCAGAAGATGCCGCGCTGGATGATGTGATTTTGACCGATGTGTCACCCTACTCCTTGGGCGTTGATACCAGTATCGAGCTTGGTAATCACCAATATCAGCATGGGGTATTTGCGCCCATTATTGAGCGCAATACGGTAATTCCTGCCAGCAAGGTGCACACCTTTTATCCGGTCGATGATCGACAAACTGAAGTGCAGTTTAATATTTATCAAGGCGAAGCCCGTCTAACCCAAGATAATATTAAAATTGGTGAGATGAGCATTAAGCTGCCGGCACAATATCGTGGTAAAGCCAAGCAGCTACCCATCGATGTGCGCTTTTCGTATGACGTCAATGGGCTGCTTGAAGTTGATATCGATGTTGAAGGCAGTGATAAGCAATATAACTTAGTGATTCAAAATGGCGCTAAGCACATTGATGAGGCTGAAATGCAGCGCTCAAGACAAAAGCTTAGCCAATTAAAGATTCATCCGCGTGATCAAGCCGAAAACCGCAATTTACTGGCTCGAGCGGAACGACTATATACCCAGCGTCTTGGCTTTGAGCGTGAGCAATTGGCGCGCCTGATTGGTTGGTATGAATCTGTACTTGATGGCCAAGATGCGATCAAAATACGTCAAGCCAATAGCGAACTGCAAAATAGCTTGGACCAATTTGAAAAAGATGAGTGGTTTTAATTGCTCTAATTAGATTTGATAGCCCTGACCTCTGACCTGCTTGAGTAGCAAACATGACTGAAAACTGCTGGGATATCCTAGGCATAGCGCCCACCGCCGATGAAAAAGCGATTAAAAAGGCGTATGCGCTTAAACTAAAGCAGAACAAGCCAGATAAAGATCCTGCCGGCTTTCGTGCGGTGCGCGAGGCTTATGAGCAGGCACTCGAAGCGCGTTATTGGCTGGCACTAGAAGATGATAGTGACGACTGGGCTGATACTGACATCGATGCTGAAAACAAAACTGATATTGGAGCTGGAACTGACACTAAAGAAAACGATTTCGCTCAATATAATGATAATCAAGACAGCACCACTCAAAACAGCGATACTCAAAATAACGATACTCAAAACAATGACAATCGGCTCACAGCAGAACAATTAGACTCATTATTAAATTCAGAATCATTAACTGCAGAATCAGGGTCTGGCCCAGAAGTTATTGAGATTCGTCTAGACAGCCAGACATTAAATAAGCAAATACTGGACAACCCAGTTGACAGTGAGGCGTCGCAATTGTCTGCTTGGCAAAATGAGTGGTTAGACTGTGTTAATGTTGAAACTGAAACTGAAACTGAAACTGAAACTGAAACTGAAACTGAAACTGAAACTGAAACTGAAACTGAAACTGAAACTGAAACTGAAACTGAAACTGAAAACAGCATTATCGACGATGACAGCTCAGAGTATCAAATCTCTTCCAGTAGACAGTTCAATCAACTCGCTGATCAAAAGCTAACCCAGTGCTTACAACATCAATTCTCCCAATTAGCGCTTAGTGCCATTGATACGGTCGATGACTTTGAAGAGGCACTGATTGTATTTTTTGATCAGCAGCAAAGCGAATATCCGCAAGCCTATAAACTGGCAAAGCAGCACTTTAACTGGCAGCAACATCTCGATAGTTGGGACAACTATCAGTATCCTTGGTCCATCCTTAACTGGCTTGATCAACGTCTCAATATCCCATTGTATCTGCAAAGTCCGGTCAGCTTTCAGCAGTATATCGCCAGCAAATACCCCATGGTATATCGCTATTGGGATTTTGAGCTGCCTGAGCATAGTGTGCCCAGTCGCTGGCAGTTTTTTATCTGGTTTTTATGGCCGCATACCGCTTACGATGTAAAGCAACAGCTTGAAGGATTAATCCAAGAGTTAGACAGCTATGTGCACTCTAATCTAGACACTGACCCAGATACTAACCCAGCTAACGGGCAACAAAACACTCCTTATACTGACGCAAAAGATTGGCGCCATCATCCGCAGCTGCTCAATCTTGAGCGACGACTGGGATTTTTTACAGCGATACAGCTGATTGACTTTATCCTTATCGGCCTACTATGTTGGATGCTGTTTCAATTGTTAGGCTGGGTGTTTGACTATCAAAATGCCCTAATCGATGGCATCAGTAGCTGGATTATTATCAGCCTGTGTTATTTGTATTGGCAAACGCAGCTGAGCCTTATTACCCTCAGCGCTGCACATGATTTCAATCAAAATCACAACACTGAGCCTGATATTGTTCAAAGCAACCCTTTATTGATACCCTTTTTGCGGATACTGACTGTGGTCAGCTTGTTGGTATATGGCTTATTGTATGCCAATCATGTCATTAGCTCTGATGCGTCAGACCACTACTTAGCCTTACATAGCAGCGGCTTTATATTCATTCTGTTGCTAAATTTAAAAAATGCACAGCCTGTATCCAAGCAGCTGATTAACTTGATTGCCATCTTATTATTATTCATTGTGGCAACCTTTCATCTTAAAATGACAGGCAGCATCACCACGGTTAATGCTGCAGACGCTATCAGTATCAGTCCCATCTTTTGGCTGCTATTAACGCTACCTGTGGCGCTCAGCACTTTGTCAAGAAAGTCAGACTTATTGGCTACCATTAGTCATACCTTAAGCAATTACTTGCTGCTGGTGCCGTTATTTATGTTTTATATTTTGATGACTAACTTGGTTGTGCCCCTATTAGATCATGGTATTGTGTTTTCAGCGTTACTGTTGGCGGCAGCCATTATTATGATTATGCTGATGACCTTTAAAGCCATTGCTTATTTTAACTTTGCTCAAAATCAATAACCCATACAGGCCTTATATGATTAATACGCACACATCGAGCATTCAACCATGAACAAAAGCTGCTGGGATATCCTAGGCATTGCGCCGACAGCGGATGACAAAGCAATTAAAAAGGCCTATGCGCTGAAATTAAAGCAGAACAAACCGGATAAAAATCCAGCCGGCTTTCGTGCAGTGCGCGAGGCTTATGAGCAAGCATTGGATGAGCGTTTGTTTTGGGCAACAGACCAGAACGACTTTGATTATGACGATGAAGCTGATGGCGCTGACAATGATATTAACTATGGCAAATCTAGGTCTGACCTAGCACATCCTGTAAGCTCAGCGACTTCTAATCAAGAAGTTACTGATGATGATGTTGACAATGTTATTGATGATGCCGTTTTAAATAATTTAGACCATGAAAACGAAGCGATTGACTCGACTGTTATTGATAAATTAACCCTAGTCATTGAGGATAATCATTATTATTTCCAGCCAACTGAGCAACTTGAGTCGACACAGCACAGTAACCAAAATATCAATGTGTTACGCCAAGCGCAGCAGCAACTCATCGAGTGGCACCAGCAGTGGGCAAACTGTGTTGATCGTGTGAACGAGGAAGGAAAGGACAGTTATGCTGATACCGATAGCCAGCTTACCCATTGCTTAACCGAGCAATTTGAGCAACTTAAAGACTTTCCACTCGATGCATTAGAAGATTACGAAAAAGCGCTGATTATATTCTTTGATGACCACATTAAAGCCTATCCCACTGCTTATGCGTTGGCCAAATCTCATTTTAACTGGCAACAATATTTTGATGTTTGGCAGCAGCCGGATTACCCTTGGTATTTACTGCAGCAGATCGAGGAAGGCTACTCCGCCAGCACTCACTTCATTAACAAGCTACAGTTTCAAAAATACATGGCCAAAGCATACCCTGTGGTATATCAATATTGGGATTTTGGCCTGCCTTATGGAAAAGCACCCGACCGTTGGCAGTTTTTTAAGCGGCTCTGGTTCCCGATATCAGCGCCTGAATTAAATGCTCAGCTTAATGGGTTACAAACAGAGCTGCTGTCCGAAGCTGCCGGTGATGCCATAGACAACAAACAACTAAATTATCCACAGCTACTGATATTAAAGCAGCGCCTGACTCCCTTTGGGATGATTCATTGGACAGACTTTGTGCTTATTAGCATTGGGGTTGGCGCAGTCATTGCAAATTTGGCATTAATATTCCCCTACCACTCGGCATTATATGATTATATCGGCGTGGTGACTGTGCTGAGCCTGACCTATTTATACTGGCAGCTGTATGTGGGTTATCTGATACATCCAGAACATAATATCGTCAGTCAACGCATTCGGTTTGGCTGGGCGGCTATCAGTCTGCTGTTATGGGGTTTATCGGCCGGTTATCCCGTGGTTGCTGATTATATGTCCGCAACAGTATTTAATTATTATTACGGCGCCCATCTTGCTGGCTGTAGCGCACTATTAGCGCTGACCAGCTTTATGCGTCCGGCTCATTTAAAGCACATCCTTTGGGTGAGTGCCTTTTGCCTGATACTGTTTACCACCATCCTACCTTGGACGCTTGAACTCACTGACAGTCTTGATTATCTGGTACCCAAACCTGGTGATATTTCGCCGCTGGTTTGGCTTGCGCCCATGCTACCTGTATTGCTGATGACCCTTGGCTCCTACGTTTATCCGCTAAGATGGCTGATTAAGATTGGCAAACATATATTGACTATATTTAGCTTAGGCTCTGCGTTATTGGCATTTATTCTGCTCATTACCGGCTCAGATGTGTTTACCTCAAACTATCTGTTATTAACGCTGTTAGTGCTGCTGTTTGCTATGGTCTTACTGTTTATGCTGATGTTTGTGACCACCAATCACTTTAATGAGCCGGATATGTTTTAGCCGCTAACACACTTTATTCGGCCAGCTTCACCATCTCTAATAAGCGTAAATCTGCCACCTTAGGCTCGCCATTATTGCTATCGACTGGGAAAGGTTGGCTGTTGCCACTCAGCTGATAGCCTCGGCGCTCATAATAGGCTTGCAAATCAGGGCGCTGTGACAAGATACTCATGGTTAGGCGTACCTTATCGCTGTCAGTACCTAAATGACGGGTCGCGAAAGTCTCTGCGGCTTCTAAAACCCGATGACCAATACCTTGACCTTGCAGGCTTGGGTCTACCGCAAATAAGCCGATATAGGCACTGTTAGACTCACGTTTAAAAGTGACAGAAATACTCGCTAATATCTTACCGGTTTCTTCATTTTCTGCTTTAAGCTCTGGATAGACAAAGAAGTAATTATTTGGATCTGCCAAAATGGATTTGATTTCCGCCACTGTGGTGCGAATACCGCCGACCAAGCTCGACTCATTGGTCCAGCCGACATCACTACGAAAGGTTAAATTTAACAGCTCAACGATGGCTTCAGCATCCTCGGCAGTGGCTTGACGTAAAAACAAATCTGAACGAGACATAGCAGCTCCATAATAATCAGTTAAAAGCTTAAACGCTTAAAGATAAATCGCGTAATATAAGTTGCGTCATTTAGTTAACTCCTTATTAAAGCATTGACCGTTATCAAATAAAAATAGCATTAACGTAAATACGCTTACCTAATTTAACTCAATTTTAGTTTAAACTGGCACTATCAAATCGATTATTGTTTATCGACCAATTTTTATTTTTATCATCCGAGTTTTTTATGACTAACCCTGAACCAACAAACCAAAACGCACAGCCTATTGATAGCAATCGGTCTCCTGATATTACTCAAGCTCAAATTAGCAAGCTGACTGATACTGGCGATTTACCTCAACCTTATCCGGCACCGATTGCCAGTGCCTCGTTTAAGCAAACACCCAGTGACTTTCAGGTCGATGAGGTATTAGACATCGATTTAAGTGGTGAGGGTGAGCATCTGTGGTTGCTGATTAAAAAGACCGGAATGAATACCTTGTTTGTGGCACAGCAATTGGCTAAATGGGCGAAAATACCCAGCCGTGATGTCGGCTACTCTGGACTCAAAGACCGTCAGGCAGTGACCACGCAATGGTTTAGCTTACGTATTCCCAAAGGTGAGTTACCAGAGTTTGGTTTTGCCGAATTTATTCATCAAAACCGTGCTACTGCTCACAATACTAATGATAATAGTTCGTTAGAAGCGCTGGAAGTATTAGAGCAAGTTTGGCACAGCAAAAAGCTGCATAAAGGGGCGCATAAAGCCAACCGCTTTTTGATTCGCTTACAGGACTTGGTATTTGCAGACCAGCAAGCGGTTGATAGTATTTTAGAGACAATAAAAACTCAAGGCGTGCCCAATTATTTTGGTGAGCAGCGTTTTGGACATGATGGCAACAATATTGCCACTGCTTTGGAATGGTTTGAGCAAGGCACCATTCATGGCCGCAAGCCGCATCCGAAAAAAAGCCGTGATTTGCAATCTTTACTGCTGTCCTCTGCTCGCAGCGCTATTTTTAACCAAGTCGTGGCGCAGCGGGTAACCGATGGCAGCTGGAATACAGCGCTTGCAGGTGATGTGTTTAATTTGGATGGCTCAGGTTCGGTGTTTACGGTTGAGCAGATTGATCAGGAAATACACGACAGGCTCGCCAGCGGTGACATTCATCCAACCGGGCCATTATGGGGTATTAATAATGATAAAGTCAGTGCAGAGGCTCAAGCGTTAGAGCAACGAATTGTCAGTGACGACCCTATTTTACAGCGTCTGGCACAGGGTTTAGAAAACAAACAAATCAAAACCATGCGCCGAGCTCTACGCCTACCGGTTAGCGAATTGAACTGGTCATGGGATGAGATTGACAACACCCTTGTGTTAGATTTCACCTTATCAACTGGCAGCTTTGCGACCAGCGTGTTGGCAAATTTAGTGGCGCAATTGGACAGTTAAACAGCAACCGAATAGCTAACCATGCAGATTACGCGCTGAGCATTTCAAGCATATCAGCGATGACCAACTGTTGCCCCTCGGCTAAGCGTGGCACATCACCAAGCTTACGCCATGGCATGCTGGTGCCGTGAAAGTCACTACCAGTCGAGACCTGTAACCCATGTTCGGCAATGCTGCGATCGACCATGCGGCGCTTACTAATTGGCTCATCGGTGCTCGGTAATTCACAGCCATCACCGCCCAGCTCAGCAAATTCAGCAATCAGTTTGCGAACACGTGTCGCTGATAAGTTGTAGCGGGTTGGATGCGCCAATACCGCCTTGCCGCCACAACGATGAATCAGATCAATCGTCTCTTGCATAGTTAAGGTTTCAATCGGCACATAAGCGGCCTTGTTATCAGCCAGATACTTATCGAATGCCTTTTGCATGGTTGGCACAATTTCTTTTTCTAACAGTACTTTGGCAATATGCGCACGTCCGACCGCATCAGCATTACCATCGGCTTTGGCCAATACCGCCGTCCACAGTTCATCAAACTCAAAATCAGTCAGCTCAGCCATTTTCTCGACAATCATACGCCCACGGTTACCGCGACTGGTCTGAATGTGAGTCAAGGTTGCATTCATTTGCTCAAAGTCACTAAAACCGAGACCCAATACATGAATGATTTTGTCTTTGGCTTTATTTTTACCGTAACCGCCAGTGAGCGTATGCTGGCAACTGATCTCTACCCCATTAATTAGAGTGATACCTAAGCGCTCGGCTTCTGCTTTGGCCTCAGCAATACCCGATAAGGTATCGTGATCGGTTAATGCAAAAATATCGATATTGGCCTCATGCGCCTTGTGTAATAACTGAGTTGGGCTGTTGCTGCCATCAGAGCAAGTACTGTGACTGTGCAAATCAATGCGCTGATAGGCTGTTGCGCGCTGAGAAATTTGTTGTGGCTGCGAGGCGGTTTGGTTGCCATCGCTTAGGGAGTTGGCGTGGCTGTTTTTGACTAACTGTTGTGTTTTACTATCAACCATGTTTTATATTCTGTATTGTTGTGTTCTATTGATTCGACTCTATACGCTATTGTAACGCTTAATCATCGTTGATGTGAAAATAATAGCAACACCTATTGTCAATTCTATTAAAACAGCGGCCTTGGCTTTTTTTTAACGGCTTGGGCGTGTAAACTATCGCCACAAGCCCTCCGCAACCCCTTTAGCCTATTTATTGTGAGTTCTATGAAAGCATTGCTAGATTTAGTTCCGTTAATCGCCTTTTTTATCGTGGCCAAAACTCAAGGCATCTTAGCCGGTGCTGGTGCCATTTTGATTGCCACTGTGGCGGTTGCTGCTGTGCATCTGGTGACCCAAAAAGGTAAATTAACCAAACAACAAGCCATCACTTTGGTATTAACCGTCTTGTTCTGTGGCTTAACCTTGTTATTCCATGATGATATTTATTTAAAATGGAAATCAACGGTGATTAATGGGGTGTTTGCCATTGCATTATTGGTCAGCGTATTTATTGGCAAACCTTTGTTAGAGATGGGCATGAAAAACGTCTTTAAACTGACCCCATCTGGTTGGAACAAGCTGACCTACGCTTGGACCGGTTATTTTATCTTTATGGCAACGCTACAATACTACTTTGCGTTCCACACCAGCGAAGAGACTTGGGTGAATTTTAAAACCTGGGGCTGGATTCCGTTTATGCTGATTTTCCTAATCGGTCAGTTTGTGGTATTAAAGAATCACGTTAACCCTGAAATTACCGATGAAAATTCGGGTAAGCGTTAAGACAAACCCAAAGCCCTTCTACTAATATAATAAAAGCTTAACCACTTACTTATCCTTTATCTCATTCATCACTATCTCACTTTTGGAGTATTCGATGCCTGCTTTTATGATTGTCGGACATGATGTTGCTAACTCAACTGAGCTTAGACAACAAACCCGCCCTGAGCATGTGGCCCGTTTAAAACAACTGGCAGCAGAAGGCCGTATTATTCTTGCTGGCCCAACCCCGATTGAACACGGCGCTGAGGCCATGTCAGGCAGCTTGATTGTGGCAGAGTTTGATAGCCTACAAGCAGCGCAAGACTGGGCCAATGAAGAGCCTTATTTAAAAGCCGGTGTCTACAGCCATGTCGATATTCGCCCCTTTGTTCAAGTCCTGCCTTAAAACCACGTCAATTTTCTAATTCTGGAATAATTTATCATGCCTGCAACACGTCTGCCCTGCACTGCTCACTCTACTCATAGCGCACCGGCACCTGCTCACCGCTTTGCTGCCGCTAAACCTTTGGCTACCCTTTTGCTATTGGCCTGCACAGCGACATTGACACCCATCACTGCCGCTGCGGTTACTGACGCTACTCAACAAGAACAACCGGCAGACCCGCAAGTAGCACCGCAAGCAGACAGCCCATTTAGCCAAAACAACACTGCAGATGCTGCCAATCCAGAAGCAGATTCTGACGCCCCCAATGCGCTAGACAACCCCAATAGTCTGGCCAGTGGCATGCAGCCCAGTGATAATGAGTTGTCTGATGCCAATCAAGAGCTGCTTAGCCGAAATGCGCAGCTGCAACGGGATGTCAACGATCTAGAAACCCGAGTCAACGTATTGATTAATGAGCGCAGTGGGCTATTGTTTATGTATGGTGCGCTCAGTGTTGGGGTATCCTTTATTCTGGGCTTGGTATTGGGCGGCTTTATCTTCGGTCGTCGTGAGCGCTGGTAAGCAGCGTTGGTAAGCAGCGTTGGTAAGCATTGATAAGCGTTGTTAAGCGAGACGTTTATCCCTAGTCACTAACGACGCGTTACTGGTAGAGTCATTGTCAGATGGTTAGCTGGAGAGTAAAAGATGAGCAAAGAGACGCAGCAGGCAAATCACGAAGTGTCGTCAGTAACCCCTGCAAAGCTATCGTGGCGTGCCGATGAGCAAGGTCACTTGGTGCCTGTGTCTGATGTGTTCGGTGATGTGTATTACTCTTTGGTCGATGGTCTGGCAGAGTCACGTTATGTGTTCGTTGAGCAAAATAACCTGCCAGCTCGCTTTGAGCAGCTGTTTCAACAGGCGCTACAACACTCTAATGTTCCTGAAAACTTTGACAGCTCTGATAAACAAAATAAGCATGATGAGCAAAACCAAAATCAACCACTGCTCACAGCGAATCATAAAAAATCACACTTTACCATTGCCGAATTGGGCTTTGGCACAGGGCTAAATGTGTTGGTGACATGGCAACTGTGGCGTCAAACGCAGCAGCAGTTTGCTCAACAACTAGAACACACTACCGCACCAACCCCACACCTACATTTAATTAGTACCGAAAAGTTTCCGCTGACCCATGAAGATCTGAGTCGAAGTCTGGCCAGTTGGCAACAAGAAGATGCTAGCCTAGCGCCTTATATCGAGCAACTATTGGCACTGTATCCAACCTTAGTGGCGGGCTGTCATCGCTTGCACTTAGCAACAGATGTGACCTTAGACTTATGGCTTGGTGATGCCGCTGACAGCTTACAGCAGCTTGGATCAGAACCAGGGCCATGTCAGCACCCGTCAGCGATTACCCCTTATGCGCTTACCCCTTATATCGACGCTTGGTATCTCGATGGCTTTGCCCCAGCTTGCAATGAGTCGTTGTGGGCGCAGCAAATCTTTGCCCAAATCGCACGCTTATCAACCATTGGGACCACAGCGGCGACCTTTAGCAGTGCTGGTGTGGTGAGAAGAGGGTTGGCTGCAGCAGGGTTTAGCGTTAATAAAGTCAAAGGCTTTGGACGTAAACGAGAAATGGTTACCGCCATCGTTACTCAGTCTGAGCCACAACAGCCGTCTGCATCAGAATCAGAAAGCCAGCAAACAGAAACTGGTAAAAAAATAACGCAGCAAGCACAAATAGACCAAGCAGAAATAAGCCAACAAGCAGAAACAGACAGCTCGCTCAACGACCATCTAAACAATCAAGCTAATATTAACCAAAAGGACTATCAGCAGGTCGCCGTAATTGGTGCAGGTATTTCTGGACTAATGGCAGCATGGAGCTTGGCGCAGTGCGGATTGCAGGTTACCTTAATCGATAAAGATGCCACACTCTCAGGCGCTTCTGGCAACCCACGCGCGCTGCTAGCACCAAAAATGACACCGCTAGCACATGTGGCTGAGCACTTGCACAGCATCAGCTACTTATACAGTCAGCGCTTATATCGACAGCTAGACAACCAACAGTTAGGCAACCAGACGACCGATCCTATCCTTAGTGCCACAGCAACGTTGGATTTATTAACCAAAGCCAATGTCAGTGTCGAGCAAATTGCTGACTATCCACAGCAAATGGCCACTACCTTAAGCCATGAAGATGCTCAGCAGGTCAGCGGCTTATCCCATCAAGACTTGCAACATAATCTGTATTTACCACAAGCGGGACTGGTCAACCCGCGTGCGCTGGCTGATAAAGTATTAAGTCATCCGAATATTAATTTTGTGCAAGCAAATATTGAACAGATAACGCCAGTTGCAGCCAACCCTGATCAAACAGAGACACAACAAGTACATCTCAGTTGTCAGGGGCAAGCACCAATAACGGCAGATGCGGTGATTATTGCTGCTGCCTTTGCCAGTAAAGCGCTAGATGAGCGTATTTTTGAATTCCGTAAAATTCGTGGCCAGCTATCTTGGTTTGAACCGAGTGCCGAGCAGCTAGAGCGTTTACCCAAACTGCCGTTGAAATATGGCGGTTATTGCGCCCGCTTTACGCCAACCGCTGGTGATGAGCTTATTAACCCAGTGCATCCTGATACACCTACCTTTTTGTTAGGTGCTAGCTTTGTGCGCAATCAGACAGAGACGGACATTCGTGAGTCTGAACACCAAGTCAATCATGACAAGCTGATCACTGCCATTCCAGAGCTTACAGAGGTATTGGCTGACAGTGCGCTTGAGGGTTGGCAGGCACGAGTCGGTATTCGTGCGCAAACCCCAGACTATCATCCTTTGGTTGGGCCAGTCGATGAGGACGGCTTGATTTGGACGCTAAGTGGGATGGGATCTAAGGGCTATGCATTCGCGCCTTTGTGCGCCCAGGCATTGGCTGATATGATGATGGGCCGCTTTTGTGCCCTACCCAGTACCTTATTAGCGAGACTGTCGCCTCAGCGCAAGGCATTGCAAAAGCCGTTAACACCTTAAAAAAGCGTCAGCCCTTACAGGATAAAGAAGATATTCTATTACTGGATAATAGTTGGAGAAAGTTAGGTCTCGTATCTCGACAGCAACCTACGAATCATGCGGTTTTAAAGATACGATATTATTCGTGGGTTTTGCGTGGCGACATCCAAGCTGGCACCCACGCTATCCACAATACTTTTTTATTTGGTTACTTGCTAAGCAGCGCTAAGGTTTCGCTGACCATCACCATTCCTACCACAGAGGTAATAGCTACCGCAGAGCCATAGCCGCCGCAGTGCAGACCGCCTACAGCACAGCTGCCGTCTGCCGACTTATTCACAATCGGCGGCTGGGTCGAATAGACGCATTTAATACCAAACTTTTCTTTCATTTCTTTATTAATCCCATGCTCATTACGCAGCTTGGTGCGCATACGTGCTAATAATGGGTCTTGGTAAGTGTCTTTTAGATCACTGACGGTAATTTGTAGCGGATCGGTTTTACCACCAGCACCGCCGGCGCAAATCAGCTTTAACTTATTAAATCGGCAATGCAATGCGATGGCAAGCTTGGCCGACATATCATCGGTACAATCGAGCACAACCACACGCTTACCCTCTGCCAGCATCTGCTTAGCCTGCTGACGGCTTGGCAGCAATTCAGCGACGTTTTCTGTGGTTAAAAAGTCATCGACCAACTCAAGCTCAAGCTTTGGATTAATCTGCGCAGCGCGCTCTGCCATTGATTCAATCTTACTGCGCCCAAAGGTACTGTCTAGCGCAGGCAACTGACGATTGACGTTTGACGCGACCAATACATCCATATCAATTAACGTCAGCTTACCCACACCGGTACGTGCTAAGCCTTCAACCACCCAAGTACCAACGCCACCAACACCGATGACAATCACGTGCGCTTTTTCAAAATTTGCGAAGCTGTCTTGACCATACAGGGTACGCGTGCCTTGAAAGCGGCGGTCGTATTGGTTGTTATCTTGTGGCTGATCAGAAATTGGATTGGTCATAAGGCGTTCTGTCCTATAGTGTCAGGTGATCACTGACTAAATCAATAAATAAAAAAATAAGTTAATAATAAGTTAGGCCGCTATTTTACCCAATAGCCGCTCTACAAAATACGCTAATTTATTCTGTTTTGCTTATTACAATAAAAACAGCTATTCAGGATAGGCCCAGTCTACTCGCAATGCATCACAGCTGTTTTGCCACAACTGCTTGGCCAGCTTCGACTTGTCTACCTCAAGTAGCTCACTGAGGCTATCCAATACCGCAGGCAAGTTAGCAGGCACATTACGGGTTGGCTTATCGCCATGCTGACAGCATATCGGCGTCATATCCGGACAGTCTGTCTCTAATACCAAGCATTCAATGCCATACTCATTTACCGCCTCAGTAATGCCCCGGCGCAGCTTTTTGGCATTAGGATTGGTGACCTGACCGGTGACCCCAAGCTTAAAACCAAGCTTCACAAACGCCTTGGCTTCTTGCTCGCCACCACTAAAGCTGTGCGCAATACCGCCCAATTTATGCGCATCGTACTCATGCTGTTTTAATAGCGCCAAACACTCAGCATGCGCTTTACGGATATGCAGCAGTACCGGCAGCTGATGCTCTACTGCTAAGTCGAGTTGTGCTTTAAAAAAGCGCTTTTGCTTTTCCACAGACTCTGCCGTCTTTAGCTCATCGGTAAAGGTATCCAAACCAATCTCACCGATTGCAATATGATGATGCGACTTAATAAAGTCTGCCAAATCTGTTAAATCTTGTTCACTATGGTCTGCAATATAGGCAGGATGTAGCCCTGAGGTTAAATGAGCTTGCGGCACCGCTATTGCTTGCTGCTGCCACTCGTGCATCTGCTGCTGGGTTTGTATTAAGCGATCAAAGTATTTGGCCAAATAGCCAATTAATAATAGGTTCTGCACGCCTGATTGATGCGCAGTCTGCGCTTGCTGTAGTCGATCGTCATCAAACACAAAATCATCAAAGTGAGTATGCGTGTCTATTAACGGATAACGAGTTACAGCGTCTATACCTTGATTGTACCTATTGTGCTGAGCGTCTTTATTATCTTGGCGGTTTGACATAATAATGGATTACACCCTTAATATTTAAAAGTTTTGAGCGTGAATGATATATGTGCCTAAATTTGATAGTGAGTTAAAGTTTATTGAAAATATTCTGCTAAAAACTGCTTACTTTATCTCTCAATGGATAGTAGCAGTTCAATAGATAAACCAGTCACTATAAAATAACAACACCTCACTGAAAGCGCAAAAGTCTCTGAGTGATAGCTGAGTTATAATAGTGCCTTAAACTGATTTCTAAACATTATTCTATAAAACGGGCCAACTTATTGATGGCCTTTTTTATTTAAGATATTCGTTTTTAAGCGTTTCGCTTAGTGACCGTATTCATTTAAGGTAAGGCAATAATTATGACCTCAGACAATTCTTCTAATAATATATCTAATAATTCTTCTAACAGCCCATCTAATAATTCTGCTACTAATCTTAACGACACTACCCTATTTAACTGGGAAGAAGCCAAAGCGACTTTAACCAAATTCATGCCGCTGATGGTAGAAGACCAAATTCATACCGCGCACTCTAGTATCGTCAACCCGCTCCCTGAGGATAAAAAACAAACGCTGTTAGATATTCCTTTTCAAGAAGAGCCCAGATCTGCCGATGCGGTGATGCATGAGCTCAATAATTTGGTTTATCAACATCGTACCAAGCAAAGTCATCCCAGATTTTTCTCATTTATTCCATTAGCCCTATCGCCGATATCTGTGGTTGGTGAAGCCATCAACTCATTTTACTCGCCTTATGGCGGCAGTCACACCTTAAGCGAAGGCATGGCGGTTGCTGAGAAGAAGCTGATGAACTGGATGGGTGAGCAAATTGGCTACCCTGTCAAAGAGCTGGGCGGACTGTTTGTCTCTGGCGGTTCAATGGCTAACCTTACTGCTTCTATTGTGGCGCGCGATGAAAAATTAAAGGAAGATGAGCTGCTCAAAGGCACAGTTTATGTCTCGGATCAAACCCACTCATCAGTGGCCAAAGGCATTCGCATCATGGGTATTCCTAGAGCCAATATTCGCAAAGTAAAGACCAATGATGCGTTTCAAATGATGACCGACGATTTAGAAAAGCAAATCGAACAAGACAAAGCCGATGGCTTTATTCCTTTTTTAATTGTTGGTTCTTGTGGCACAACCAATACCGGTTCAATCGATCCGTTACATAAATTGGCTGACATCAGTGAGGCACACGATATGTGGCTACACATTGATGGTGCTTATGGAGCCAGCACTATTTTATCCTCGCACCGTCATCTGCTCGATGGCATTGAGCGCAGTGACTCCATCAGTTGGGATGGTCACAAATGGCTGTTTCAAACCTACGGTTGCGCTGTCGTCATCTGTAAAGACCGCCAAGCCATGTCGCGTACCTTTAGCGAAAACCCTGAATACTTAACCGACATTCAATCGGATGATTCCAACATTAACTTCTGGGATATGGGTATCGAGCTGACCGCGCCGGCCCGAGGGATGCGCCTGTGGTATACCTTACAGCGTGTTGGCTTAAAAGAGATGCGTAAGGCCATCGACAAAGGTTTTGAAAATGCGCAGCACTTTGAGGACTTATTTCGCCAGCAGCCCTACTTTGAGATTGTGTCACCTGCTCAGTTAAGCATCGTCAATATACGTTTTAATGATGGCAAACACAGCGAGCAACAGCTAAATCAGATTAATAAAAAGCTGTCTGAGATGTCGACTCAAAGAAACAATGCCATTTACTACACCACTATGTTGCATAACAAAACCGTATTAAGATTCTGCTGTATGCATCCGTTATTAACGCAGCAAGACGTCCAGCAAGTGGTTGATCAGATTAATGAAGACTTGGCGTCTATGGGTTTAATTTAACTCAAACCGTCTGTCTAAAAAATTTGATTCAACAGCAGTTAAATCTGTTTATCCAAAAGTTATGTGCGTTAAAAACAGCCCTCGATAGTATTGAGGGCTGTTAGTTTAAAAAGCTACTTTAAACAGTCGCTTTAAACAATAGCTTTTAATTTGGTAATAAACACTGCTTTAGCTGTCAGCGCTATTTTAATTCTCATCCATGTTACTGGCCGTATTATCAACCTTATCAGCATCAACCGCTGTCTTTGTTGACTTATTTGGATTGCGCGACTGCGGCGGCTGATCAGCACGGCGACTGCTACGCCGAGGTATCAGCAACAATGCTGCTGCCACAGTGCCAAGTTTTATCAGTTTTGAATAGCGCATATTTTTCTCTTCAGTGTTTTTAATCTTCGAGCTTTTATCGACTTCATCTTATTCAGCTTTACGTTACAGACTTAACAACGTTATGAGCGTAAAGCCTTATTGATTAACAAATTAGCTTAAAAACTCTCGACCCCATGACGATCTAAAATCTCACCAAACGGTTCAAGCGCTTCGGCTTCAAAGTGAGCCACAAACTTATCAAAATCAGCAATCACATCAGGCTCACCCGAACGGCGATGCGGGAACTGCTCTACTGGCAGCATACGCTCATTGGTAATCTTGATATCAACCAACACCGGTTTACCTGACTCGATCACTTGCTTAGCCTGCTTTAACGTGGACTCGAGCTGCTCCGCTTTATGTACCGTCAGCCCGGCAACCTGAAACCCTTCTGCCACTTTGGCAAAGTCTACATCTTGCAGCTTCACTCCAGAATGTGGCTGATGGGTATCATCCTGCTCAGCTTCGATATAGCCCAGTGATTTATTAGTAAATACCACATTCATCACCGGCAATTGATGCTCAGCTTGGGTAACCAAATCAGGAATCACCATGGCTATTCCGCCATCACCTGATAAGCTCCATACTTCACGCTCAGGGTATTCAAGCGCTGCCGCAATTGAGGCTGGCATGCCAAAGCCCATAGTGGCATACAGTGGCGAGGTGACCTGCCGGCGTTCACCGCCCAAGCTTAATAATCGGGCAACCGCAATATTAACGTTACCCACATCCACACCAAAGATAGCGTCATCGGCCGCCAACTGATTAATAACTTGATACACCCGTTCAAAGCCAACCGGATTATCGGTACGTTCGGCACGTTTTTGTAACCAAGCGTCCCACTGCTGCTTATCTTCTACTGCCGCATCATACCAAGCATCATGATTGATCGCTTTGTCATTAAATTGAGCACCGTCATTGCCATAACGGGCTTTAGCTGCTTTAATCAGTTGATCTAAAAAAGTCGGCACATCTGCCAAAATACCGAGCTTGGTCTGATGTCTGGCACCTATCACTGAAGGCTGTAAATTAACATCGACGAAGGTCGCCTCTTCTGAGAACATCGGGAATTCAAAGTTGGTCCCAGCAAAGATAACGAAGTCTGCGGCACGTGCCACATCAACACCTGGCTTGGTCGCCACGCGTCCGGTTGATAACATATAAAACTCTTCATCACCTTCTAATATGCCTTTTGCTAAATAACTGGACACCATTGGCAGCTTCAGTATGGTAGCCAATTCACGCAGCTGATCGGCTGCGCCTTGCGCCCCACGCCCGAAGTAAATAATAGGTCGCTGCGCCTTTTCAAGTAGATCAAGCGTGGCTTCTACGTCCTCTTTCTTGGCTGGCATCTGCCATTGTGGGGTGCTATATTTTTGGGCAGAAGACACATAGTTATCTTCAATCTG
The DNA here is from genome assembly GCF_002313155.2 of Psychrobacter sp. FDAARGOS_221. NCBI lineage: Bacteria > Pseudomonadati > Pseudomonadota > Gammaproteobacteria > Moraxellales > Moraxellaceae > Psychrobacter > Psychrobacter sp. FDAARGOS_221. Next base: position 2,381,454 of record NZ_NWFK02000001.1, on the reverse strand, counting down.
CGCCCAACCAAAGTCTTTAGGAATCACCACCACTGCTGGCCCTTTTTTGGCAAATGCTTTGCGAATGGCGGTATCCACCACTTGTGGCAGCTGCTCTGGCGTCATCACGGTACGGTTATAAACAGAGGCGCTTGAAAACATTGGGTTTTCTGGCAGTTCTTGGAAAAAGTCGGTATTCATCTTGTCGCTGGGTACCTGACCGACCAGAGCCAATACTGGAATGTTATCGAGCTTGGCGTCATGCAACGGGTTTAATAAATGTGCTGCACCTGGTCCTGCCGAGCCGAACATCACCGCAATTTTGCCAGTTAGTTTTGCTTCCGCTACTGCTGCCAGGCCGCCCACTTCTTCGTGACGCACACCGATATATTGTATTTTGTCTTGCCAGTTATGAATGGCATTCATGGTTGAATCAAATGAGCCGCCAGGTAGACCATATATTCGCTTTACGCCCCAGTCGTATAATACCTTCATCATGGCATCTGAGCTTGCAATCTTACTCATGGCACTCTCCTCATTATTATTGTGTTTTATGGTTGTTTCAACCACTCTTTAAGTCCAAGTTAGGTCACTCATTATTTGTAAGCAGTTATTGATAATGGTGTATGGGTTATTAATATATGGATTATTAACGACAGTAGCACTAATGTTTATTTCACTGTAGACGATTCCTTTAAAAAATTGTAACCGTCAGTTATTGAGTAACACCCTCCTTATCCGTCAAATTGACGCGAAAAAAAAGAACCCCTGTAAATCTACAGGGGTTCTTGTTATGAACTTTATTTTATTTATAAGATTTAGAACGGAATGTCATCATCTTTTGGTGTATCGGTCATACCACCGGCCGCTGGCATCGTGGTTTGATTATTAAACCCACCCTGCTGAGGCTGTTGCGCTGGATTTGGCGCAAAAGTATTCTGGCCTGGTGTGTTAGCAGGCGCTTGATTACCCCCTGCTGCACCGCCTTGATTTTGTTGGAAACCACCTTGGCCAACAGGATTATTACCTTGGAAACCAGTTTGACCCGTTGCTGCACCGCCTTGGCCTTGGAAGCCGCCTGGCTGCTGACCTTGACCATTACCAAATCCATTACCTGGTTGCTGTTTATTAGCGCTGTCTAGCATCTGCATTTGGTCTGCACGGATTTCAGTGGTATAGCGGTCCTGACCATTCTGGTCTTGCCACTTACGTGTCTCTAGCTTGCCTTCAATGTAAACCTGACTGCCTTTACGTAGGTAATTGTTGGCAATATCCGCTAATTTATAATTACCACGGTTAAATAACGTGATGCGATGCCACTCGGTTTTCTCTTGCGGTTGGCCTTGAGCATCACGCCATTTTTCAGAGGTCGCAACCGATATATTAGTTACTGCACCGCCGTTAGAAAATTGCTTATATTCTGGGTCATTACCTAATCGACCAACAATAATTACTTTATTAACACCGCTCATAATTTTTCCTTGTTATAAGTATATGAATTATTATTAACACTATCTGACTAAATGACATATTCAGCCACTCTACAGAATTTTTTATTAAATATCTAGCACCGTATCTGTCATTTGCGACAGTCGTTGTCGTGAATCGTCACTAAGCTTTTGTTTATCAAGCTTTAAATAAGCGACACCATCTTTTGCCATCACTACCACATCATCAACCCCGCCAATTTGCATCATTTGCTGCGACCACTGAGACACATCCGCGCCTTTTGGAATCGCCAATGTGGTACTGGTCAAATAAGGCGGTTGTGAAATAGGCACAATAAGCAATAAAGCCGCGGCGATGATCGCACCCAAAATGGCCCAAGCCGTAAACGTGCCTTGTGATAGCAACAGCCCACCTAGCGCGCCACCAAAAAATGCACCCAAAAACTGACTGGATGAGTTAATCCCCATCGCTGTCGCTTTATTGGCTACTGGTGCTTTTTTGGAAATCCAAGACGGAATGGTCGCCTCTAATAAGTTAAAGCCAATAAAATACAACCCTAGCCCAACAATCAAGCCGACACTGTATTGACTACCCACCGCCAAGCTAAATAAGGCAACAGCCATTAATGCCACTGCTGACAAAAATACCTGCCGCATTTTGCGCTTTTTTTCAGCAATAATAATAAATGGAATCGCAATAGCAAAACCGATAAACAATAACGGCAAATACACCAAGCCTTGTTGGCGTACGGCAAGCCCTAACACGTCTGCCAGCTGATGTGGCACAATCACAAAAATAGCAGTCATGGTCAAGTGCAGCGCAAAAATACCCACATGCAAACGGTTGAGATCACCAATGGCCAACACATCCTTTAACTGTGCACCAATCGACTTATTATCAAGGTTGTGCTTCAATACCCGCATCGGAGTTGGCACGACCAGTAACAGCAACATCGCCAGCGCCGCAAAAACAGAAGTAAGCCAAAACAAACCCGACATACCAACCGAAGCAACTATCATTGGCCCTAGAGCGAACGATAACATAATCGAGGTTGCAATAGTCAAGCCCATGGTTGCCATGGCTTTGGTACGCACCTGCTCACGAGTCACATCCGCAAGCAGTGCCATCAACACTGCTGATACCGCACCACTACCGGCCAGCGCACGACCAATAATGACCTGATAAATACTGTCTGCAGTCGCAGCTACCACACCACCAATTGCAAATAAGAGTAAGCCCAAAAAAATCATTGGCTTACGTGGCAATTTGTCCGCCGCCAAACTCATCGGTATCTGAAATAGTGCCTGACCCAACCCATAAATACCGACCGCCAAGCCAATGAGCAATGGCGTGGCATGCGTATAGTTGGTGCCATATACCGAAAACACGGGCACAATCATAAAAAGTCCGATCATGCGTAAAGCAAAAATACCACCAATTCCTGCTATGGCGCGTTTTTCAATACTGTTCATATTGCTCCCACTGTTGCATATTTCAAGATGAGATTGGGTTGAGTGAGTCTAATACTGTCACATTTTTACAGTCATTTGAGGCTATACTTTTGACAGGGTTGTACCGATACCAATCAAAATAATGATGCTGCCGATCAAACACGGTGCTCATTATAATAGATTCATCGTCTCTATGGGCGAACATTGCCGCTTGGGTATCAATTTATTCAATAACTAACACAACCACTTAGGCCAGCATGACTTATTTAATAGCGGCTTTAACAGTTTTAATAGTGGCTATAACAGTGGCAAGCACCAACAATCGATTGGTTAAAGGTGACTGGTGAAGCCATTATTGACCCAGACCTAACCCTTGAACTATGCGCCAATAAGACCCATTAATAGACTATCTAACACAATAATTCTAATTAATTTTTGAATCCGATCACATAGGTTTTGTACTATATATGGCACACGAGCACATTAAAATCCGCGGCGCACGCACGCATAATTTAAAAAACATCGACATCGACATTCCCCGTGACAAGTTTGTGGTGATTACCGGACTGTCAGGGTCAGGTAAGTCATCACTAGCGTTTGACACCCTATACGCCGAAGGGCAGCGTCGTTATGTCGAAAGCTTATCGGCGTACGCGCGTCAGTTTTTATCACAAATGGATAAGCCCGAAGTCGATAGCATCGAAGGCTTATCCCCTGCGATTGCCATTGAACAAAAATCGACCAACCACAACCCGCGCTCGACAGTGGGTACCATTACCGAGATTTATGACTATCTACGCCTGCTGTATGCGCGCGTTGGTACCCCATTTTGTCCGGTACATAACGAGCCGATGGTGGCACAGACCATCACTGAAATGGTTGATGAAATCATGGCGTTGCCAGAAGGCACTAAACTGATGATTTTGGCGCCTGTGATTCGTGATCGCAAAGGTGAGCATGTGGTGCTGCTAGAGCAGCTGGTTGGCCAAGGTTTTGTGCGCGTGCGTGTCGATGGTAATGTCTATGATATGGACGAATTGCCAGCGCTTGAGAAGAACAAAAAACACACCATTGAAGTGGTGGTTGACCGTTTCAAAGTACGTGATGACTTAGGTAACCGCGTTGCCGAAAGTTTGGAAACTGCCCTACGCTTAGGCAGTGACTTGGCTATTTTGCATTATATGGATGGTAATCCAAATCCGGATGCGTCTAACAAAGACAGCGATGATCAAATACTGTCAGCCAAGCACTCATGCCCAATCTGTGATCGTGCAGTGTCTGAGCTTGAGCCGCGTCTGTTTAGTTTTAACAACCCTTACGGTGCCTGTCCGGCTTGTGACGGCCTGGGCAAACGTCAATACTTCTCTGCTGAGAAGCTGATTACCAATCCTGAAAAGTCGCTCAATCAAGGCGCGATTAACGGCTGGGATAAGCGTCATGCTTATTACTTTGGCCTGCTAACCACGGTTGCCAATCACTTCGATATCGATATGGATGCGCCTTGGCAGGATTTAAGCAAAACCCACAAAGACATTATTTTAAATGGTTCGGGTAAAGAGAAAATCTTATTTAACTTTACCGATGAGCGCGGTCGTAAAACCAAAAAGACTACCCCATTTGAAGGTATCTTGCCTTATCTTGAGCGCCGCTATGCCAAGACGCAAAGCAACTATGTGCGTGATGAGTTGGCCAAGTACTTAGCCGATACCACCTGTAACGTCTGTGATGGCGCGCGTCTAAACGAGATTGCACGTAACGTGCGTGTTGATGGCAAAGGCATTGCTGATATTGTGCAGATGTCGATTGGTGATGCGGCTGAATATTATGCGCATCTACACATGGGCGGCGCCAAAGGTGAAATCAGTGACAAGATCTTTAAAGAGATTAATGAGCGCTTAAACTTCCTAGTTAGCGTCGGTCTCGATTATCTAAACCTAGCGCGCTCTGCCGAAACCCTATCAGGTGGTGAGGCGCAGCGTATTCGTCTAGCCAGCCAAATTGGTGCCGGCTTAATGGGCGTGATGTACGTATTAGATGAGCCGTCAATTGGTCTGCATCAGCGTGATAATGACCGTCTACTTCAGACCCTAACTCGCCTACGTGACTTGGGTAATACGGTGTTAGTAGTTGAGCACGATGAAGATGCGATTCGCCAAGCCGATCACGTGATTGATATCGGTGTTGGCGCTGGTGTGCATGGCGGTCATGTGATTGCGCAAGGCACGATGAAAGACATTATGAAGGTTGAAGAGTCATTGACTGGCCAATATCTGTCTGGCAAAAGAGAAATCGCCATTCCAAAGACCCGTCATAAGGCCAAAACCATTGACTTAAATAACCCGCCGGAAAGAGAACGCATCATGCCAATGGGTAAAGCCAAGGCAGCGGCGGCAGCCAAAGCGGCTAAGAACAAAAAGCCCAAGGCCAAAAAGATTGTGCCAATGCAAATTGAGCTAAAAGGCGCTACCGGCAACAACTTAAAGAATGTCGATTTGACCCTGCCGATTGGCACCTTTACTTGTATTACTGGGGTGTCAGGCTCGGGTAAGTCAACCTTGATTAACCGCACCTTAATGCCATTGGCAGCGACTCAGCTCAATAATGCGTCAACCCTTATCGCCGATAAGTATGACAGCATTACCGGTCTTGAGTACTTAGACAAAATGGTTGATATCGACCAAAGCCCAATTGGCCGTACCCCACGCTCGAACCCAGCCACTTATACTGGCGTGTTTACCCCGATTCGTGACTTGTTCTCACAAACCGAGGAAGCCAAAGCGCGTGGTTATAAAGCCGGTCGCTTCAGCTTTAACGTTAAAGGCGGTCGCTGTGAGACCTGTCAGGGCGATGGTCTGATCAAGGTTGAGATGCACTTCTTACCAGACATGTACGTGCCTTGTGACAGCTGTCATGGTAAGCGCTACAACCGTGAGACGCTTGAGATTCACTACAAAGGCAAGAGCATTGCCGATGTACTCGACATGACGGTTGAGGATGCCACTGAGTTCTTCTCTGCCATTCCGCCGATTCATCGTCGCCTGCAAGCGTTGATGGATGTGGGCTTAAGCTACATTCGCCTAGGTCAGTCTGCACCGACGTTATCGGGTGGTGAAGCTCAGCGTGTGAAGCTGGCACGTGAGCTAGCCAAGCGTGATACCGGTCAGACGCTATATATCTTGGATGAGCCGACCACTGGTCTGCATTTCCACGATATTTATAAGCTACTTAATATCCTGCATACCTTACGTGATAAGGGCAACACTATTGTGGTGATTGAGCATAACTTGGATGTGATTAAGACCGCGGACTGGATTGTGGACTTGGGTCCTGAAGGTGGTAAAAATGGTGGCATGATTATCGCTGAAGGTACGCCAGAAGATGTAGCGAATACCAAAGAGTCGTTTACGGGTCAGTTCTTAAAGCCAATGCTTGATAAAGCGTCGTAAATTTTCAATATGATTTAAATGAGAAAAAGGCCGTCCTGTTTGGGATGGCCTTTTTTGCGTCGTATAACAGCTTAAAATACTTTAAATAAAAGTCATTGAATGTAATGTCAAATTATGCAAACTAAATGCGTGACTTCTTTGCTGTACATAGTACTTAGGTATAATACAAAATAATAGCACAGAGTATCAAAGTGTTTTTTCTTTATCGCCTATATCAAACATTGCTTATATAATAATAGTGGTCTTAAGCTAGGATGAAGTATCAAAACTTAAAAGTATTGGGTCGTTAATCATCAAGAAATAGTTGATCTACTTTCATAGAAAACCCCATTAGTTTTTAGTGTATCACTATCAAAGTCGATAGAAGAGGTTTTTATAAAAATTATTTTAATACTTTTTCTTATAGGAATTTTTTCAATATTTCTCGCAAAAAAAGCAGGTCATTTTTTGTGTTTAATGGATTATCCCGATGAGAAGCTGAAAAGTCATGTGAAGCCGATACCATCTACAGGTGGTCTAGGTATTGTCATATCTACAGTTATAGGGGTCGCACTGACCTTCCAATACAACTTAGATAATCAAAATATAGCTGTTATGGTTTTTCTATCCGGCATCTTTTTATTAGGTATATTAGATGATCGTTTTAACCTCAAAGCCCTTAGTAGACTCTTAATTCAAACATTTCTGGTGAGCTTACTACTGCTATTTATCTCGCCACTTAATATTTCAGGTTTTTTTATATTAGATTTTGCGATATCCATTATCTTCTGTGTAGCTTGCATAAATGCCATAAATCTCTTAGATATTATGGATGGGCTTGCCGCAGGGGTTTCTTTTTTTGCTATTTTAAACTGTTTAATATTTCTTAATAGTGAATATGTTTTTTATATTTTAATCAGCATTTGCACTCTAATCAGTTTGTTATCTTTTCTCATATTTAACTTCAACCCTGCCTCCATATTTATGGGAGATGCAGGTAGCACTTTATTAGGTGGACTGATAGCTGTTCTTGTTCTTGTCCTTTTCCAACAAGCTACAACGGTACATGAAAATATCTCTTACCTGCTCCCCGTATCTGTCATGCTTTTCGATCTTTTGTTTGTCGTTATTATTAGGATAAAGAAAGGGCTTAATCCAATGATGGGAAGCCCCGATCATTTAGCCCTAAGACTGAGGAAAATAGGATTTAGCGTGAAGAAAACTATTTTAATCATTTACTCATTCTCTGCTATTTGCTTTTTTCTCTCAATAGCAGTCCTCTACTCACCATACCCCTTGCTATTGATCAATGCATTCTTTACTTTTTTGTTATTTGTTAGTTTTAAAATGTCGAAAGTAATTGTTGATTAGCACGAATAAAGACAATGTTCATTGATATAGGCATATATATATCACTTAAGTTATATAGTTTTATATATTGACTCCTCCTAAATATAAAAAGTTGTTTTTAGTAATAGTCGTTTTTACAACATTACTGACAAGGATACTGTGATATTTCTAATAATTGCTATATCTCCTGATTCAACCATGAAATACCGTGCAGTTTTAATTCAAGCAATACACAATAAAGGCTTTGAGATACACATAGCAGCTCCTGAATTCTCTAACCATCTTTAAGAACTCAAAGAAATGAAAAATCAGGTTATATTATTCAGAATATTCCTATGCAACATACAGCAACTAACCCATCAAAAGATGCTGAAGCTTTCATTGCTCTATACTTCAATATCAAAAATATTAAACTTAGTCATGTTTTGAGCTATACAATTAAACCTGTTATATACGGATCTTTAGCTGCTAAACTAGCATGTGTACCAAATAGATTTGCTCTAATTACTGGTTTAGGTAATACATCTGTTAAATCTGAACAAGAATTAGCTGTTGCAATGGAACGTTTTATATCAAACCAAATACTTATCTTAAAGATGAGTAAAAAATCTCGCAAATTAGCAGAAAAAAGTTTAACGTAAACTCTGTGAATAAAGCCATGATAGAAGCTATGAGCTTATAAATAGGATAGCTTTTTCCTGCAGTTAAAATCTATTATAACGCGTAACATTCAGAACACATTCCATTTTTAAAGAAGATAACTCTATAGAGTAATATGACATTATGAGATATGACTTTTGTATCGTTGGTGCGGGTCCAGCAGGATTAGTATTAGCTGAAAGAATTGCAAATATTAACAATCAAAAAGTTTTAGTTGTTGAAAAAAGAAATCATATTGGAGGAAATCTTCATGACCAATATGACAACGATGGAGTTTTAATACATACATACGGACCGCATTTTTTCCGAACTAATGAAAAATACGTTTGGGAGTATTTAGAGAATTTTACCGAATGGCATAACTATGAACACAAAGTGAAAGCTTCCATAAATGGAATGGAGGTCCCTTTTCCAATAAACCTTGACACTTACAACTCCTTGCATAATAAAAACTTAAGCTCTGATGAGTTTGCAGAGTGGTTAGATAGCAACAAGTTTACAGATAACCCTAAAAATGCCGAAGAGGCTATTATTAATCAAGTTGGCGAATATCTGTATGAGACCTTTTTTAAAAACTACACCATAAAGCAATGGGGAAAGCATCCAAGAGAGTTGCACCCTGATACTGTTAAAAGAGTTCCTGTTCGGATAGACCGTGAAAACAGATACCAGACTGCTAAATACCAAGGACTTCCTAAGAACGGTTATACTCAGATGTTTAAAAAGATGCTGAAGAGTAAAAATATACATGTTCTGCTAAATGCTGACTATAAAGATATACTTGATTCTATTCATTTTGACCATTTAATTTATACAGGACCTATTGACTACTTCTACAACTTTAAACATGGAAAATTGGAGTATAGATCTTTAAAGTTTGTTCGCAAGTTCTTCAAAAAAGAATCTTTTCAGTCTTCTGCAGTTATAAACTATCCTAATAATTACGACTACACTCGCATTACTGAGTATAAGAAAATGACCGGACAAGAGCACTTTGGAACCTCAATACATGAAGAATATCCAATGGCCTACATTCAAGGTGAAAACGATCCTTACTACCCAGTGCTTGATGAAAGAAACCTGTTGCTTAGAGATTTATATACGGATGAATCAAAAAAGGAGTCTAATGTTACCTTTATCGGTAGGCTAGCTGAGTACCGCTATTACGCTATGGATGAAGTTATTGAAAAAGCATTACTCACTTTTTCAGAAAAATTCCAAAAAACAAAAAATTAAGGTATTCGGTGGACAGATAGAGCATATATTGCATACGAAAAACACACCTGAACACATGGGCTGAGTATGAATATATCAGTATAGAAAGTATCTTAAATTGCTTTTGATTTTTTGAATAAGAAAAAGGCCGTCCTGTTTGGGATGGCCTTCTTTGTGGGAAAACTTGCGTGAAGTCTAACACTCTATCAAAAATTAAATTAATGAACTTTTCACTGTCATAGTACATCGTATCTTATTAAGATATAATGTACCATAGACTAGTTATATAACAGTCTTGTTAAATTAAACTCAATGGTATTTTCTAATTCTATGGTTTTATTAATAGGACATCATGGTACTAACTCCGCTTCTGCAGAGTTGATTTTAAATTCTAATTTTAAACCGTCTCTAGGAGATGGCGAATGGTTAGGGGATGGTGTTTATTTTTTTGTCAAAGGATTAAATAGTGATACCAAGAACTTAGCCTTTAATTGGGCTAAATGTCATGCTTGGAATAACAAATCTAAAACTTACGAGTATGAGAGTTACGCTATAATACAGTCTGAGATTCAAGTAAAAGAAGAAGAGTTCTTAGATTTGACAGTTGAGGATGGAATAGAGGTTTTTACATATTTAGTTGAAAAGTATACACAAAAACTAAAAACTATTGGTAAAAAGCTAGATTTTTATGATGGCTTATTATTAAACTTAGCTAGAAAAGAAAAAATATTACCTTTAGAAGTTGTCAAAGGTAACTTCTATATTAAGTTCGAAAAACAAAGAATCCATAGAATTAATTTAAGAACTAGTAACTGTACTATTTGTTCAGTATATAATCCTAATAAAGTTTTAACTAATAAATCAATTGTTAAAACGGGAGTAATCTGACCCCTGCCGTCAAATCCGTACACCTAAACTTGGGAGATTTTGATCAGGCAGCTTGACGATAGAAATCCATCCAAACTTGTCTTGGCGATCTCATACCTAAACTCTGCTGAATCCTGACTTGATTGTAATCTAACTCGATATATTTTATGATACTGTTGATTGCTTCAAATCGAGTTTTGTAATTATGATGATATATCAGCTCATTCTTTAAAACGCCCCAGAAGCTCTCTATTGGCGCATTGTCATAACAGTTACCTTTCGCACTCATAGATCCTTTAAAACCGTATTTACTGATCATTTTGCGATAATCTTCGCTGCAATACTGGCTGCCTCTATCTGAATGTACAATAAGCCCTTGGCTAGGTCGTTTATCCTTGATTGCTTTATTTAAGGCTCTACAGACTAAATCTGCTTTCATGCGTTTATCGATAGCGTAGCCAACCAATTCTTTGGTATATAAGTCTTTGACGCCTGCTAAATAAAGCCAGCCCTCATCTGTCCAAATATAGGTTATATCACTGACCCAAGCACAATTAGGACGGTTAACGCCAAACTGTTGTTTAAGAAAATTAGGATAGACTCGCTTGTTATGGTCTGAGTCCGTTGTCACTTTAAAGCGTTTATGACGTCTACATTTGATGTCATGTTCTTCCTTGATACTACGCACCATGTACTTGCTAATCTCATGTCCATGCTCACTTAAATGTGCATGCAGACGCTGATAACCATATCGCTCTTTAGTCTCACTATGCGCAGCTTTTACAAGCAGCTCACAGCGGTTACGATGTATTTGCTGAGCACTGATATTACGCTTGGTCCAGTCATAGTAGCTTGATGGTTTAATATCAAGGGTTTTACACATGCTGGTAATGCTAAATTCATATTTGTGATGGTCAATAAAGGCGTACCTTACTGACCGTGTTTCGCAAAGTACGCCGTGGCCTTTTTTAGTATCTCTCGTTCTTCTTGTGCTATTTTTAGTTCACGCTTTAAACGCTTCATTTCTTCAAGGGCTGAAACAAGCTCTGGATCGTATTGCTTAGTACCCTTGAGCATGCCTTGATTGGCTTTTCGTTGCCAGTTAGCCAGTGTCTGCATTGGCAGCCCTAACCGCCTAGCTGTAGCACTAACATTGCCACCATTATTCTCTATTGCTTTAACTGCTTCTGCTTTAAATTCTTCACTGTATCTTTTAGCTTTCTTTGTCATGGTAAACTCCTATTTGTCTTCCTTAGTTTACCAAGTTTTTGTCTACGGTTTTTTCAGCATAGCTCAACCGCCCCTATGACGTTCAAAGCGTAGAGCGAGATGAGGAAAACAATTGCTTACGTGTTAGCGATGGCAAGTTTACGTGGCTTGCTCGAGCAGTCGTTAGCGCAACCGGTATTTGGAGTAATCCTTATATTCCAGAGATTGAAGGACGACAGACATTCGAAGGCGAACAGACTCACTCCGCTCATTATGCTGGTCCAGATGCGTATAAAGGCAAACGTGTCTTGGTGGTTGGTGCCGGCAACTCTGGCGCGCAAATCTTCGCAGAATTGGTGCTAGTGACCGATGCCAGCTGGGTGACACGCACGCCGCCACAATTTTTGCCCGATGATGTTGATGGTCGCGTCTTATTTGAAAGGGCTACGAAACGTGTCAAAAACGATGGCAATGCCGATACTCAAAATGAAGATAACGATAAGCAAGCGCCCAAAGGCGATATCGTGATGATGCCACCAGTTAAAGCAGCACGAGATAAAGGCCTGCTTATTACTCAGCCTATGTTTGAGCGTTTGACTGAACAAGGTGTGGTTTGGCCAGATGGATCAGAGGAATCAGTTGATGCGATTATTTGGTGTACCGGCTTTAACCCTGAGCTTGAACATTTGGCGCCTTTGGACGTGATTGAAGAGGATGGCAAAGTTCTAACCGAACAGGGGCAGTCGCTAAAAGAGCCTCGCTTATGGTTATTCGGCTATGGCGATTGGGTCAGCCCTGCTTCAGCGACTATTATCGGTGCTGGGCGCAGTGCGAGGGAGAATGTGCCGGCTTTGGTTGAGTTTTTGAAGAAGGATTCGTAGGCTGTGGCGCTTGCAAATTCCGCCCTTTTTTAATTGATTATCTGATTATCGAGATGCACATGGGCCCTGACAGAAGTGATGGCGTTATTATTGAGATAGATGACACTTTAGCAAAGGCGTACATTCAAGACAGTTATGAAGATACAGTGTTTCAATACGATTTATCTAAATATAAAGGGTCAGATCTGTTAGTGGTCGGTGCTAAAGTAGATTACTATAAGCTTTATTATTCACAGCCTACTGCTGAAGTATTGTTTACAATTAAAGATTTGGAAAAACAACATTCTAACTTAACTCAAAGTCAGAATGTCCAGTCTTCTTTTTTGATTAAACTAAAGCATAAATTCAATAATCGAACATTTAGGTGGTACTTTTATATGGGGTGTGTTGTATTAGGCATAATTATCGGAATCTTTTAATGACTTTGTCATCAACTCAGTTTTGTCATAGAGAGGTATCAAGCATTGGTCCTCCGAACGAATATTGTAAAAAATGTGACTGAATCAAGGCGACTTAATGCAATATCAACAAATAAATAGCTGTAGAGTATGTGGTTACACCAATGAGGATTTTACACCTTGGGGTGACGATGGGAAGTACCCACTGTTTGAAATTTGTCCTTGTTGTGGCATAGAATCTGGATACGAAGATATTTCACCAGAATCAATAGCAAGTAATAGAAAAAAATGGATGGAATCTGCAAAGTATAATTCCAACATCAAGTATCACAAGCAACTTGAAAATCTATTAAAGTAGGTTTGTTCGCACCCTTCTTACTCTCAAGAGAGGGCTATCGCCTTAAATAAACTCGCGTCTTACATCCATAATCCGCGCCTCAACCACACGCTGAATCTTGTCTTCAATCTGACCAGAGTATAAACCAACCATCTTTGGATAAACCCTGACTTTACAGCTGTTTAATGTGTCAAAAACCTTGCCTATCTTTTAATTTTTTTTATAGAATATATTGATGAATATAACCACTGAGTAAAGCCTAATCATTAATAGTAAACTGGAGATTGACTCGCAGTTTCAGGATAGGAACTATGAACAGACGTAAGTTTTTGACCTTTACAGTAGCCTCTTCATTGATGATAACGGGCTGTCAATCAACGAGACCTACGAGTCTGAGTCAGATGCGTTATCAGGGGAAAAAAAGAACCGTGCAGGATACGATTCGTGCGTTTATGATAACTGAAAAGAAAGATACTTTATTGGTATTAGGCGATACTTACCATTACATATTCCCACCTGATAAAAATCCGCAACTACATGATGTCATCACCTTATTATCTTCATCCTTAAGAGAGGTTTATCAAGTAGATATAACCGATTCTGAGATCTTTCATAACTCTGATCCAAGTCAGGCAGTGACCAAACTCTCAATCACTGTCCCCAATCCTAACCAGCTAACACCTGCGCAGCAACAACAATATTTGAATCTAAGGAAATGTGCCCAGAGTGTCTGTTTACCAGATGGCAGCGAGCGTTTTGCAATAGAATTGAAAGGTGATGTCTATGCAGCGACAAACGTTGCGAAAAATGCAATACAAACTTATCACAGCTATCCCATTACTATTACAGAATATTCAGTCCCAGAAAATATCAAAGAATCTCCTATTCGTATGCTTGGTGAGGGTTTAGGGCTTGGACTCTACATATTAATAGTCTTGCCTATGATGCTGATTGCTTGTAGCAGAAATACAGACTGCTATGCATAGCCTTATATACAAGTGCTTCAAGATAGTGGCTGAGTTTTTGAAGAAGAGTTCGTAGGTTACTCGGTACTTGCGACACCTAATAAAACCACGTAGTATCAACCCCCAACCCTTATTTATAGAATATCATGCAATATAGACGGTATTATAAAGAAGGGGCAAGCTACTTTTTTACAATCAACCTTGCTGATAGGTCGAGCGACTTATTAATTAAAGAGGTCGCCATACTTCGAGAAGCCTTCAAAACAGTCAAGCAAAAGCACCCTTTTCATATTGATGCCATCGTTATATTGCCTGATCATTTACATCTGTTATGCACTCTACCAAATAATGATTCAGACTTCTCTAAACGCATAAAACTTATAAAATATTATTTTTCATACCGCATCGCTAAAACAGAGCCCATTTCAAAAAGTCGACATACTAAAAAAGAACGTGGTATTTGGCAACGTCGGTTTTGGGAACACTGCATTCGTGATGAAGCTGACTATATTGCTCGTATTAACTATATTCACATGAACCCTGTTAAGCATGGTCATGTTGATGCTGTTAGAGACTGGCAATACTCATCTTTCCATAGATTTGTCACTCAAGGCTTACTTCCAATCGATTGGGGTAGTTAGAGTTTTGCATTTATTACGTAACATAGTTGGGTGTCATAAGTTCCACACCAACCTACAAATATGACATTTTTCTCTAAAAATTGGTGTAGGTTGGCGTCGAGGTACGAGACCCAACAAATCCACAATAAATTTTACCCCCTAGATAAACTCCCACCTTACGTCCATAATCCGCGCTTCAACCACACGCTGAATCTTGTCTTCAATCTGGCTCATTTCTGATTCAATCTCACGCTTATTTAACCCAACCACCACAAACGTCCATTCACTCGCATCATGGCGATTGCGCTCCCCGCTTTCACAAACAGCAACGGCAGGATTGCGCCCAAAGCGTTCATGCAATCCGCCCATCCGCATCCGCTTTTCTTTCAGCGAACCACAACCGGGCAGTGAAAAAGTTAGGGTTAAAATTCCGATTGGCATAGTTGTCCTCCAAGTATAGTTGTCTCCCAAGTTGCGATGGTTTAAATGTTTGGCAAGCTTTCTTCTCACTATTATCAATCACAAATGTATGATTTAATTAAAACAATCTACCACTAAACATTCAAGATAAGGATATCTATTGTGAAAGCTTTACAAAACCCAGCCTTACAAAAGCTTGCCTTTAAAGTGCAAAAGAATATTGTTAAACGCATTATTCGCCTTCCCACACCCATTAAACAAAAGATTGCAGGTCAGCCAATTAAGATTGATGGGCAAACCTTCGATGTATCACTACAGATGCTACTCAAGTTATTTAGTCCGCCGCCCAATTATTTGGCCAGTGTGGCAGAGACTCGGGCAGAGTTCGATGAGCAAGGCTCTTGGCTAGCGCAGCCTGCAATAGATGACATCATCACAGACGAGTTTAAACTTGACGTATCAGGCGGTGATTCTATCCGTCTGCGTCGTTACCGTCATCGCAATGCACCACATAACAATCAGCCAGCCCTAGTGTTTTATCATGGTGGTGGCTATGTTGGTGGCTCGCTCGCATCGCACGATCAGGTCTGTCAGCACCTAGCTCAGGACAGCGAGTGCACAGTCATTTCAGTCGATTACCGTCTGGCGCCTGAATACCCCTTCCCCACACCGGTGAATGATGGATTAACCGCTTATCGCTATATTGCAAGCCATGCTAAAAAGTTCGGTGTCGATGCGTCGCGTCTTGCCGTCGGTGGTGATAGTGCTGGCGCCAACTTAGCTGCTGTGGTTGCTCAACAAACCAAAGAAGATGATTATTCGCCTAAGCTACAATTATTGTGGGTACCTTGGGTTGATATGAGTCAGGAACGTCAGTCTTATGAGCTGTTTGCTTCTGGGTTTTTCTTAGAGCGCGCAAAAATGCGTTGGTACACGGATCATTATTTAGGGGACAAGACGGATAGAACTGACCCTATGGCATCTCCTTTATTTGGTGATGTAAAAGGTGTTGCGTCAGCCGTTGTTATGGTCGCAGGTTTTGATCCGCTTCGTGATGAAGGCATTGAATACGCAGGCAAACTAAAAGAAGCTGGTGTCGATACGGAGTTAAATATCTACGAAACGATGCCCCATGTATTTATCAATGTAGCTGGTGAAATTGAAGATGCAAAAGTAGCGTTTGCGGATGCCACGCGAGCGCTTAAACGATTATAAAGCCCAACATCATACTGCTCCTGCAATGAGTTTGTAATCGTTCGTTAATTATCAAAGCCCTTATATTGCAAAACAAAGCGTCATCCTCATTAATGCACTGTGTGAAGTCCACACGCTTTTGCATAATCTGCATAAACAATATAGAACTCAATCAAAAAATAAGGGCAACCATGTCATTACTAGAAGATTTTAACTGGCGTCATGCGGTAAAAGCATTTGACCCAACCAAAAAAGTCAGCCAAGAAAACATCGATAAAATCATTGAAGCAGCAAGACTGGCACCGACCTCATCAGGGCTACAGCCTTTTAGATTGCTAGTCGTTGAAAGCCAAGACATCAAAGATAAATTAGTTGAAGGCGCATTAAACCCAGATTGCATGAGAGAGTGCTCGCATGTACTCATCTTCGCTGGCTGGAAAGATTATAGCGACCAAAAAGTAGATGAAGTGTATGACATGACCACCGAAAAGCGTGGTCTGCCACAAGGTCGCTTTAGCAGCTATACGGATAAGCTAAAAGAGATTTTCGATAATCAAACCACGCAACAAAACTTTGAGCATATCGCTCGTCAAGCCTACATTGCGATGGGCTTTGCTTTGGCGCAAGCGGCTGAGTTACGAGTGGATAGCTGCCCTGCCGAAGGCTTTAGCACCGACCTAGTTGATGAGGTATTAGAGCTAGACAAACAAGGGCTTAAGAGCATCGCTTTAATCTATGTCGGCGTGGCTGACCCAGAGCGCGACTGGATTGCACCAATGGCGAAAGTGCGTAATCCTACTGAAGAGTTCGTGATTAAATACTAAGCGTGCTCAAGCGATTTATGCGCTAATGGTTATTTATTTTGCTGATGGCTTGCCAATAGTGCGTTTAATTATTTTTAGAAAGGCTATTCTTGATAGGATAGCCTTTTTTATTGTCCAGATGGGTTAAAATAGCTTTAATAGCGCGCCATCTTTGTTTTCAACATTTAGATGCCACTAGCGCATCAAAGCGATTATAAGTAATTTATAATCAACAGCAGCTTATAAGTAATTAAACAACACAAAGAGCAAAAGCCAAATAAATAAGGACACCCCAAAAGTTAATACTTAACCAAGCTAACTGCTAACCATCAGAAAGGACTCAACCATGAGCAGCTCAATAAATCGCCAACGATTGAAATTTGTAACAAAGCCCTTCGCACTGTTAATAGCCGGAATCATCGGCATCCATACGCCCAGTGTTGCCAACTCAACAAACCACTCACTCACAGCCAGTCAACACCAAGACCGACCGGCTCTCTCTGACATCTACTCACCCGAGATGCTAGCAGCATACAAAGGCTTTCAAGCAGATGCCGATATTGTGCGACTGCAACAACTCAAATACTGGGTTGACTTAATTGAAGCCTATCACAAAAAAACAGGCCATTACCCACTGCAAGATACCAATCAAAAAAATCTGACCGTATTTATCGCCACCCCTCAACAACAGCAATATACCTATCAATTGCCGGGCGCGAAATACGCCACCATGAAGCAGTTCATTAATGACTTAGAGGCAGGGCTTGGACACTCTATTGAAGAACGTTATGACCCGCAATACGCACCCGATGTTAAGCCCAACTATTATATTTATATGCTCGATGGAGACGATTATTTCTTCGCCATTCATACCCATCAAGATTACCCATTTAGTCGCCCTGTCGCGCCTGATTACAATAAGGTTGAAGTCTCTAATCGCTATCATCCCTCTACGCCAAAGATATTAACTTCCAGTATGCTATTTAAATCAAAAGCCTATAAACAAGCGGCTTCAAAAGACCTGCAAAACCCTGAGTTTTTCTCACAGCGTGAAGCGCTAACCTTACATGCAACCAAATCTGAGCAATGATATTAATGAATTTTGTGCGTAAAACACATACGATGATTGCCGATATCGATAAGCCCCTGTTAAAATGCTGGCTTATAGCATTACATTAAGCGTTACGCTGTTTATGAATACAACTTTTTTTAGCCCCTGATTATTTATCTTGAAAGGAATGTCGATGTCGGCACCACAACCCCAAAAACCTACTCGTCCTGATCAGACCCAGTCATCAGCCCCGCAAGTTCCCAGTCGCACAGATAGCCCCAAACAGCTGGGTGCCATCTATGTGAAAGGCATGGCAATGGGCGCTGCAGACATTGTGCCCGGTGTCTCCGGCGGTACGATTGCTCTGATTGCTGGGGTATATGAGCGCTTGATTAATGCTTTAGGCAGTATTGGACCCAACTTATGGTCTGTCTATCGTCAGCAAGGCGGTATTAAAGGATTGGTTGCGGTTTGGCGCTATGTTGATGCGACATTCTTACTGGCATTACTGTTGGGTATTGTCACCAGTTTCGCCACTTTGGCGGGGATAATTAAGCATTTATTAGACAACCAACCGTTACTGATTTGGTCGTTTTTCTTCGGTCTGGTAGTCGCCACTGTGTTGATATTATTGGCTGAGATTAAGCGCTGGAATCTGTCACGTGCTGTGCTATTTATTGTCGGTATCATCGCCGCAGTGGGTATCAGTAGTCTGCCATTAATGATCACTGAGCCAAGCCTGCCTTATATCTTCTTTTCTGGTGCGATTGCCATTTGTGCCATGATATTACCTGGTATCTCAGGATCGTTTATTCTATTGTTATTGGGTGTTTATGATAGCGTTTTAGAAGCAGTGCATGACTTTAACTTAAGCGTTATCATTACCTTAGCGGCCGGTATGGGCACAGGCTTATTATTATTTACCCATGCGCTTAAGTGGCTGTTATCACGTTATTACCAAGGCACACTGGCGCTATTGACTGGCTTTATCGCCGGCTCGTTGGTAAAGGTTTGGCCTTGGAAAGTAGATGCACTAGGCACATTAAACAGTGAGGCCATTCATAACGTCGCACCTTGGCACTATCCAGGCGGCGCTCAATGGGCGGTGACTTTAGGCCTAATGATATTGGGTGCGGTACTGGTTTCTGCGGTGTCTTGGTGGGGTCGACAGCAAGACAGATAATACCAGACAGATAATAACTGTCACCTAACCTATTAATAGTCACCAATTAATCATCAACAACGTATAAAATAAGCCATCTTCATCACAGAAGATGGCTTTTTTAAGCAGCCTAGTTAGCGCTGTATCGCTATTTATTAAAGCCCTGTTATTTAAGCCTAAAAGCTGTTAAAACTAAAACCATGTCAAAGCAAACAATCAATGGTGTGAGCGCCCATGAGTTATATTAATTACGCCCAACAGCAACGCATTACCCGTCTTTGTGTGCGCTGCGGATTATTATTGATGCAGTATGGCGCTGAGTCTGCGGTAGTGGTCGACTTATCAAAACGCTTAGGGAATGCGTTGGGCGTTAATAGCGTCGAATGTGCTTTGGGCTTTAATGCGCTGACCTTAACCACTATTGTCAATGAGCGCTGCATCACTACCACGCGTGATACCATCAACCAAAGCATTAATGTCAATCTGTTGGTACAAATCCAACAAATCGTTAGCAAAACTGAGGATGTGTCTGCCTCTGAGCCTACTAGCGTTGCTGCCGAACTTAGCAGCCGGCAAGCACTGATCGAAGACATCAGCTGTGCGTTTGATAGCTTGGATAAAACCGTCTATCCGGCTTGGCTGGTTGGCATCTTTGTTGGCTTATCCTGTGCTACCTTTGCTTATCTTAATGGCGGCAGCCTGTCTATCGCAGCTGTGACCTTTGTCGCTGGTGCAGTGGCCATGTTGAGCCGAATCTTTTTATCCAAGCATCACTTTAATCCGTTTATTACAGTGATTGTCACTGCCTTTATCGCCTCATTGATTGGCGCTACGAGCTACTACTTTGATATTGGTAATAATGCAGATATTGCGGTGGCCTCCAGTGTGTTGCTGTTGGTGCCCAGCTTTCCGCTGATTAACTCTTTATCCGATATATTAAAAGGCTATATCAATATTGGTATCGGCCGCGCGGTATTCACCTATATGTTAACTTTATCTGCTTGCGTGGGCATTGTGATTGCGCTGGTCTTGTTACGAATTCAGCACTGGGGGTTTTAATATGTGGGATATGTGGCTACTTCAAACCATGCTGTTATCCAGCATCATTACGCTAGGCTGGACACTGATGTTCACTGTGCCTCAGCGCTACATTTTACCTTGCTTATTAATGACTGCATTTGGCTTTGGTTTAAAAAGCTTTTTGGTACAACAAGAGGTGCACTTGGTCATTGCCAGTTTTTGCGGGGCGATGGTCGCCAGCTTTATCGGAGTTTATTTTTCCAAAAAATATACCTTACCGCCAAAAGCGTTAATCTCACCCAGTGTGATCTGTATGATGCCAGGTATTCCCGCCTATAAGGCCATGGTTAGCATGGTGCAAATTGGTTATTTTGGTTTCTCTGATGCGTTATTTAGCCAGATGATGACCTATTTATTCGAGGCGCTATTTGTCACCTCAGGGCTGGTATTGGGCCTATCCATTCCTGGTTTGTTATTTTACCGTCGCCGCCCGATTGTTTAGCACAGGTGCTGCAATCGGTATGGTTTTGGTTAATATTAAGTTAATAGTAAACAAATCGCTATAAACAGTTGCCCGCTTATCCTTTACAATAAACCTCAAACCTCTAGTACAATAAATGTCGTGTACAGACAGGTAATGTACAAACAAGTCGCGTACAAATAATAAGTGTCTAGCAGCATAACTAGTCACGCCTAATAAACCATAAGATCTTTTGGTCTTTGACTTCTATTTTTAAATTTATTTTTGGTTTTATTTTCTTACTATTCATTTCAATATAAAAAAGGCAGTAAATATTTATGACAAAACATTATGACTATATCGCAATCGGTGGCGGTAGTGGTGGTATCGCCTCTATCAATCGCGCAGCCATGTATGGCAAAAAATGTGCCATTATTGAAGCCAATCACTTAGGCGGCACCTGCGTCAACTTAGGCTGTGTTCCAAAAAAAGTGATGTGGTACGGCGCACAAGTTGCCGAAGCCATGCACAAGTACGCACCCGATTATGGTTTTGACATCGATATCAAAGGCTTTGATTTCAAAAAATTGGTAGAAACCCGCGAAAAATACATCAGCAATATTCACCGTGCCTATGAGACCAATCTGGGCAAAAACAATGTTGAAGTGATCAATGGCTTTGCCAAGTTTGTCGACAAAAATACAGTTGAAGTCAATGGCGAGCACATCACCGCTGACCATATCTTAATTGCAACCGGCGGTCGACCTACGCTGCCAGACGTGAAAGGCGCTGAGTATGGTATTGATTCAGATGGCTTCTTTGCTTTAGATCATTTACCAAAACGCGTGGCCATCGCTGGTGCCGGATATGTGGCAGTAGAAATTGCAGGCGTGTTACGTGGTCTTGGTGCAGAAGTGGACTTATATGTTCGCCGTCATCGCCCACTGCGTCAGTTTGATGACAGCATTGTTGAAGTATTGCTTGAAGTGTTTGAGCAAGAAGGCATTAACTTACATGCCAATACCCGCATTCAACAGGTCGATAAAAACCCTGATGACAGCCTAACTCTACAGTTAGATGATGGCAGCACCAAAGAAGTTGACTGCTTAATCTGGGCCGTAGGTCGCGCACCCCAAACTGATAATATCAACTTAGAAGTGACCGGTGTTGAGACCACAGACAACGGCAAAATCAAAGTAGATAAGTTCCAAAACACTAATGTTGACGGTATCTATGCTGTCGGTGACATCATCGAAAACAGCATCGACTTAACTCCGGTTGCAATCGCTGCTGGCCGCCGTTTATCAGAGCGTTTATTTAATAATAAGCCTAATGAGCATTTGGACTATAACTTAGTGCCAACCGTTATCTTCACCCATCCGCCGATTGGTACCATTGGCCTATCTGAACAAGAAGCCATTGATGAGTACGGTGCGGATAACATCAAATGCTACACCTCAACCTTTACGCCTATGTATAGTGCGGTCACTCAGCACCGTCAAAAATGCAGAATGAAGCTGGTTTGCTTGGGCGAAGAAGAACAAATCCTTGGCTTACATGGCATCGGTTTTGGTGTTGATGAGATGATCCAAGGCTTCTCAGTTGCGATTAAGATGGGCGCAACCAAAGCAGACTTTGACAACACGGTTGCCATTCACCCAACTGGCTCTGAAGAGTTCGTGACTATGCGTTAATTGGCGTTAATTAATAATAGGCACACATAAAAAAAGGCAGAACCTAAGTTCTGCCTTTTTTACGCTTAATTTATGCTAAATTCTTATCACTTTAAATAGCATTTAGGCTAAGCACAACGCCTTAAGCGCATCACTAAATTATAGATGCTGCTTAAAGCCACGCTGCTGATCACGCTCCCAATCTCTGTCTTTGATGGTTTTGCGCTTATCGTGTAGCTTTTTACCTTTGGCTAAGCCGATTTTGCATTTTACCAAAGAGTTTTTCCAATACACCTCAAGAGGCACACAGGCATAGCCTTTTTGGTTGACCGCACCAAATAAGGTATCAATCTCTTTGCGATGCAGCAGCAGCTTACGGGTACGAATGCTGTCCGGGTCAATATGTGTTGAGCTTGAAATCAACGGTTGAATATGAGCGCCGAATAAAAAGGCCTCATTATTGCGAAACACCACATAAGCCTCGACGATACTCATCTTGCCAGCGCGAATGGCTTTTACTTCCCAGCCCTGTAGCTCTAGACCCGCTTCGTATGTTTCTTCAATAAAATATTCGTGCCGTGCTTTTTTGTTAACCGCAATCTGATTAGACGGTTTTTTTGCTTTTTTCGCCATAATATTGTCTCTTAATTAGCAAGCAATCCAACTGACCCTAGTTTTATCTTACCTACTATATTGTGTTAATAGCCTTCTTATTTTGAATAGCTATCGCCACAATCAATAGTGATATCTTGGGTCATTGTTCGCTTGTCGTGCGTGTCCCTGAATTGAGCCAAGTGCAGTAGGATTAAGTACAATCCATACTCAATCACATTACTTAAGCTCAATCAGGTCGAACAACTAGTATAACAAATACCCTGAATCAGCCCTAGCCTTTTATAACCTGCTGCCAATACCTCAATTCACTGACACGAATAATCTTACTTGATGGGCAAAAATTTGATACGATAGGCGCTCTATTGATTCCTTATCTTATCCATATTAAGCCAACCATCATGACACAATCTTCTACACTACATACAAAAGTTGTTTATCCAGGTACCTTTGACCCTATCACTAATGGCCATCGTGACTTGGTGTTGCGTGCCGTTAAGCTGTTTGATGAAGTGGTCATTGCTGTGGCCGTCGGTCATCACAAAAAGCCTATGTTTAGCTTTGAAGAGCGCGTTGAGCTGGTTGAGACCGTCTTTGCTGACTTACCACAAGTGACTGTGGTCGGTTTTGAAGGCTTATTGGTTGAGTTTATGCGCGAGCAAAATGCCACTGCTGTGCTGCGTGGTTTACGTGCCACATCTGACTTTGAATATGAGTTTCAGCTAGCCAACATGAACCGTGAGCTCGATGACAACTTTGAAGCGGTATTCTTAACCCCAGCTCCGCAGTATTCTT
Source organism: Psychrobacter sp. FDAARGOS_221 (assembly GCF_002313155.2). Classification (NCBI taxonomy): domain Bacteria; kingdom Pseudomonadati; phylum Pseudomonadota; class Gammaproteobacteria; order Moraxellales; family Moraxellaceae; genus Psychrobacter; species Psychrobacter sp. FDAARGOS_221. The sequence continues at coordinate 2,357,458 of NZ_NWFK02000001.1, read as the reverse complement.
TCATCTCGTCTACCATGATTCGTGAAGTGGCTAAGCTGAACGGTGAAGTGCATAAGTTTGTGCCCGTTTGCGTACAACAGGCGTTTGACAACAAGCGCGCCAATAATTGGGAGTAGTAAAATGGCATTAATGATTACTGACGAATGTATCAACTGTGACGTGTGTGAGCCGGTTTGCCCGAATGATGCTATTTATGAGGGTGAGGAAATCTATGAGATTAATCCTGACCTTTGCACCGAGTGTGTTGGTCATTTTGATAAACCACAATGTGTCGAAATCTGTCCTATCGACTGTATTCCAAACGACCCCAATCATGTGGAGTCTGATGCGGACTTATTATCTAAATATAAGCGTTTAACAGGTAATAAATAACTGCTAGACCATCACCGACGTTCTGTGGGCTGATGGTCTATATATCCAACACAACCTACCGCATAACCTCTCTTAACGGCTTTAGCTTAACGACTCTAGCCTGAAAGCTGCTACTAGTCTGAATGGGTACGGTGAATGACATACGGCAGCGCAGCGATTAACTCCAAAAAGCCATAGACGACCAATCCAAAGATATAATCACCGAGCAGTGGTCGATTGCCTTCAAAGTCCAAAAACAACTCATACAATAAAAACACGATGCCCAGAAACGGGAACAGCAACGCAATAAAAAAGTGAGTGTAGGCTACCTTTTCTGATCGATACTCACCTTTGAAATATAACACCACAGTGGTAATCAGGTGAACAAAGAAAAATGGCACAATCACCAACCAAAAGTAATTGAGGCTCACGCTTTCAAACTGCCATGACGCATAAACTGAGCTGGATATCAGTAAGGTTAAGAAAAATGTAACTGCCTTATTAAACATATCTTTTATTACTCTTGGTCACCTGGTGAAAGTTTTGACGCTGCCAATCATTGTCAACGTATTGGAGATGAAGCGCCTTTAATTCAATAGCTGATATTCAATGGCCAATATTTAATGGCTGAAGTTCAACGGCTAATCCTATCTTTTTTTTCTGACCCATTACTTTATGTCGAAACTGGGCAAAAAAGCAACTTTAATCCAGTTTTAGTCATGGTGGTGGTATTGGCTGACCAATCTTTGCTATTTATTAGTTCCATCAAAACTGCACATTACTTCCACACTCATCAGCACTTTGTATTGCTATGATGCTCTCCTATCCCTATATCAAGACTCTATAACTGACAGCACACCTATTATCTTATGCCTTTCACCTTTTCACACCCAGCCATTGTACTGCCGTTGCGTAAAACCAAACTATTTGGTTATCCACTGTCACTGACGGGACTAATTGTTGGTAGCTTAACCCCAGATTTTGAATACTTTCTGACCATGAAAATCCAAAGTGTGTATGGGCACACTGTTTTGGGCGTCTTGTGGTTTTGTTTGCCGTTGGGATTAATACTGTGTTTACTATTTCAGCTGCTGATTAAAGGTCCGCTGATTGACAATAGCCCTTATTGGGTGCAAGCGCGTCTGGTTACACTGAGACAGTTTGATTGGTGGCCGTATTTTAAACGGCATTGGCTAATGGTAGGCTTGTCGATCATCATCGGCGCTTATTCGCACTTATTGTGGGATGCATTTACCCATCGACATGCCTTTTTTACGCAGCAATTAGCACTGGACAGAGCTTTGTTTTATCTGCCCGTTAATGACAGCGCCATTGGCATCTACAAGGTATTGCAGCACGCCAGCACTGTGATTGGCGCAGGGGTAATAGCGGTTTATTTTTTGCGACTGCCGGTACATCCGATTCGCTATCACCCGCCCAGCATGCGCTTTTGGCTAAGCATGGCTCTGATTTCGCTGTGTATCTTCGGCGTACGTGCTTATTATGGTTTAAGTTGGCATGCCTATGGCAATATCATCGTCAGTGCCATTGGTGCAACCTTGTTTGCACTGACTTTGGTTTGTGGCTATCGGGTGTTAAGTGATTGGCTCAAAAATTGAGACTATTGAAGTTAGTTAATCCATTCCCTGAAACGCGTTAATAGCTATTAGCAAATCCATCCCCAGCCCTTCCTTTTAAAAAGGAAGGGAGTAACGTCATATAAAGCCACAGCCAACCCGCGTAGCTAAAATCTTGTACCATCCAAAGTCCCCCTTTTTCAAAAGGGGATTCAAAGAGGGATTAGGAGATTCAAATAACGGTTAGCGGGATTTGTGTATTGAATGTGAATTGAAGATGCGGTTTAGCCTCGATTGAAGTGGTATCCTGACGTCGGTCATGGCGATGCGGACTGTGGCTAGGGGCAGTGTCGAGGTAACAGCAATGCACTTAGCCACGATAGTCCGCACGCCATGAGCAAAGCAGATACAAGCGAAAAGCGGGATCAGCTCCGCAATCAACAGTTACAGATAACGCCCAACTTGAGGGTGATTCATGGTAAAATGAGCGATATTTTATATCACCTCTCTTTTCTCTTTGTCTGTTCGACTTCTATTACTCTCTTTTGTTTATTTCAATTATTACCTAGGTTATTTCCATGTCTGCTGAAACCATCGCCCGCACTGCCTTTAAACAAGGCGTGACTCCTTTATACGACTACGATAAGCACTGGGCAAGTTGCTACGATCCTGCCCCTTTCTTGCCGATGAGCCGTGCCGAAATGGACGAGCTGGGCTGGGATGCTTGTGATGTGATTATTGTCTCAGGCGACGCCTATGTCGACCATCCAAGCTTTGGTATGGCGATTATTGGTCGCCTATTAGAAGCTCAAGGCTTCCGTGTTGGTATCATTGCTCAGCCGGATTGGACCAGTAAAGATGCGTTCATGGAACTGGGCAAGCCAGTATACGCCTATGGCGTGACCGCCGGTAATATGGACAGCATGATTAACCGCTATACCGCTGATCGCCGTATTCGCAGTGATGATGCCTACTCGCCAAATAATGCGCCTGACAAGCGTCCCGATCGTGCGGCGATTGTGTACAGTCAGCGTTGCCGTGAAGCGTATCCCGATGTGCCGATTATTCTAGGTGGCATCGAAGGCAGTCTGCGCCGTATCGCCCATTATGATTATTGGTCAGATAAAGTGCGCCGCAGTATTTTGCTCGACAGTCGTGCCGATGTGCTGACCTATGGTAATGCTGAGCGCGCCATTGTGGACTTGGTGCATGGCTTGTCAAAGGGGTATACCTTTGAGCAGATGAGTGATTTGCGTGGGACGGCTTACTTATTAACGCCATCACGTCGTCACTGGAAAGCGGATATGGTTGAAGTGGCCAGTAACGATGTGGACACTGTTGGACGTGTTGACCCGATTATCAACCCCTACGTGATGACCGAAGACTTAGACAGCTGCTCCATTGAAAAAGAAAAAGGCAACACTGAGAGCAAAGTAACCGAAAGCTTATCAGCCATGGAGCGTCAATATAAAGGCTTTGTCGCTGAAAAAGTGGACAACAAAGTCATCAACGCCGACCAAGTCAACGACGATGTGCAAGTGGTGAAGATGGTCGGTCTTGAAGACACAGACTCACAACAAGCTGATGCCAAAGAAAATGAAAAAACTGAAGCGCGCAAATCAGCACGTAAGCACAAACTAAAGCTGCCACCACGTGAAAAAACCGTCATTCGCTTACCTGATTATGAACAAGTTAAATCAGATCCGGTACTGTATGCGCATGCCAACCGTATTTTGCACTTGGAAACCAACCCAGGTAATGCGCGTGCTTTAGTACAACGGCACGGCACAGGTGGCGGTAACTCTCGCACTGATATTGATGTGTGGTTAAACCCGCCACCGATTCCGTTATCAACGGAAGAAATGGATTATGTGTTTGACCTGCCTTATGCCCGTGTGCCGCATCCAAGCTATGGCGATGCGCGTATTCCAGCATTTGATATGATCAAGTTTTCGGTCAATATCATGCGCGGCTGTTTTGGCGGCTGTACCTTCTGCTCTATCACTGAGCATGAAGGCCGTATCATTCAAAACCGCTCAGAAGAGTCTATCTTGCGCGAAGTGGAAGCCATTCGTGATACCGCGCCAAACTTTACCGGTGTGATTTCAGATTTGGGTGGTCCGACCGCTAATATGTATCGCCTCAGCTGTAAAGATGAGAAGATTGAAAAGCATTGCCGTAAGCCCTCTTGCGTCTATCCAGATATCTGTGAAAACCTCATTACCGATCACAGTAATTTGACCAAACTGTATCGTAAAGCACGTGATATCAAAGGCATTAAGAAGATCTTAATTGCCTCCGGTCTACGTTACGACTTGGCAGTAAAAGATCCAGAATATGTCAAAGAGTTGGTCACCCATCACGTGGGTGGCTATCTGAAAATTGCGCCTGAGCACTCTGAAACCAACGTGCTATCAAAAATGATGAAACCCGGCATGGGCTCGTATGACAAGTTCAAACAAATGTTTGAGCAGTACAGTCAAGAAGCTGGCAAAGAGCAGTATTTGATTCCTTACTTTATCGCCGCGCATCCAGGCACCACTGATGAAGACATGATGAATCTGGCGCTGTGGCTAAAGCGTAATGACTTTAGAACCGACCAAGTACAGGCTTTCTACCCAAGCCCAATGGCGACAGCAACGACCATGTATCACACCCATAAAGACCCGCTGCACAAGGTGACGCGTGAAGGTGGTGATGTTGAGATTGTCAAATCAGGCAAGCAGCGTAAATTGCATAAAGCTTTCTTACGCTATCATGATCCTAAAAACTGGGCCATGCTACGTGCTGCGCTTAAACGCTTAGGTCGTGAAGACTTAATTGGTACCGCGCGTCACTGTTTGATTCCGCCATTTAATGCGCGTCTTGAAGGTAGAGACAGTCAGGATACCTATCAATCGGCGCGTAAAAAGAACAGCCGTGTTGGCTCAGATTCAGCGAAGCGTAGAAACAAATCTGCATCGGCTGGCAAATCGGCAACCAACAAGCGTTCACAAGGCAAGCAGGTCAAAAAAGGCAACTTCCAGACCCAGCATACCGGCCTGCCGCCACGTGCAACCAAATAAGCTTTATGCTGGACTAGAGGTTTGTGATGTTTGAAGTCGCCCTAGATAAATGAAAATATTCAGGATAACATAATGAGAAAAGTCAATTAGTATAAACAAAATAAGCTAATTGAATCACTTATTGAAAGTTCTACAGTGAGAATTGCAGCAAGTTTGAATGCTATCAATAAGACTCCAAGGTGGTTATTACTTCTATATACTAAAACCGCTCAATATCGTATTAATCACTTTGAAACTTTCGTTAATCATAAAATCATATTAATATAATAGAAAGCTTCTCGAGTTAGGTTAAACAGCATTTGAGTAATTTTAACTGTCTGTAAAAAAGCACTCACTTTTTTATTTAAAGAAATCTGAGTGACGTTTTAATCACAGTGTCCCAAAGTCGAATTTAAGTGCATTAAAAATGGGTTAAACAGAGTTGGAATCAGTTTCTAGGACAGCTAATATAGGTTTTATATTGACTTCAATAACTACTAATATAAATCTTAACGAAAAAATTTATTGAATATCCAGTATGTTTTTTGTGTATATAATTATCAAAGACTTTCAAAAATATTTGAAATATCTTATTTTAGAATTGTTATTAGGATAGCCCCAATAACAAGTTAGCAGTATAAATTTTCAATCTATTCATAACTTACGACTCTAAGAGGCAGAAATAATGAAGTTCTCAACAAAATTTTTAATCCTGTTACCTACTATCGCACTAATAACTTCATGTACATCGGGTGGTATTGGCAGTAGTAGAGTATATGATGCTGACAGCATTCCTAACACTTATGAGAAAAGATCGCCTCATAGCACTCAAGTTATGACACCGATTAATTATACTTGTGATAATAGCGGTAATGTTGTTGTTGATTATGCTAATAGCTCTGTAGTACGTATGAAAGCAAGCTTTCCTGATGTAGAACTAGACAACCAACCCTTGACCTTATATCGTCAAGTTTCAGGTTCTGGTGCACTATATGTAGATGAATTGAATCCAAATGCAACTATAGGCTGGCACACAAAAGCAGACTATGCTGTATTTTCTATTCAATGGGAAGATGGTAATCAGTACACAGCAAACTGTACGCTATAATGATGACAATAGAAATACTTATAACAACTTGGAATTTCCTGTAATCCCTATAGAAAAATATTTAGCTTATGATCTCTGATTAACAGCTACCTTCTTGGTAGCTGTTTTTTTATGTTCCAATTAAAGTCTGTATTTTTCACCCTAGATCAGCCACTCTTAATAATATAACCGTGTTATCAGAATTTCTCAGACCTTAATACTACTGGAAAAAGAATATGCTACACTTGGCAATAATAAACTAAATAACTATAAAAGGTACTATCTCAAGTATAAACTGAATATCTAGTTAATAGATTGGGAAGTTAACTATCTTAATTTACTTATCATCTTATCTATACTTTGAAAGCTTATCTTAAAGGACACACAATGACTGGTTACACCAAACACAAAATGTTAAAAACTTTTTTAATAACCTTTTCTATCAGCAGCGTTTTGATTGGCTGTAACAGCCCCAATACTGAATCCAACACCAGTGCGTCGACCAGCTCAACTAAAGCCGCTGCAGTTAGCACAGATGGGCAATCTGATCCTGAAGTGGTTGCTGCACTAGAAGCCAACTTCAAAGCCTCAGGTTACGAGCAAAAAATCTTATCTGCTATTCCAACCAAAATGGAAGGTATGTACTGGGTAACTGCTGATGGCATGCCTGACTTTTTTAGTGACAAGCAAGGCCGCTACGTTGTTCAGGGTCAAATTATTGAGATTGGTCAAGCACAACCGGTAGATATACGCTCTGACTTGGTCGCTGATATTGCCAAAGAGGAGTTGGCTGCCGTCGATAAAGACGAGCTGATTATTTATCCTGCCAAAGGTGACACCAAAGCCGTGGTCTATGCCTTTACCGATGCTGACTGCCCTTATTGCACCAAGCTGCATTCAGAGATGGCTGACATTAATGCGCAAGGCATCGAAGTACGTTATTTGGCTTGGCCACGTAGCGAAGCCAGTATTCCAAAAATGAACAGCATTTGGTGTAGCGAAGATCGTATTGCCGCGATGGACAAAGCTAAGTCTGGTCAAGCACTGTCTGCACCAACCTGTGACAGCCCTGTGCAATCACACATTGAGCTGGGTAGACGCTTGGGTGTGTCTGGTACACCTGCTATCTTTACCGAATCTGGCTATCAAATTGGGGGCTATTTACCTGCCAAGGAATTGGCAAAAGCAGCCATTGCCAACCAGCAGTAAAACATAAGTCATATAGAGACAGACAAGAACTGGCCTGATGTCCGCCCAAATGGGTTGATATCAGGCTTTATAGGTTAGCTTAATCGAGTCAGTTAATACTTTATTCATCTTGCAATGACTGCTAATATAAATACGATGTAAAAACCGGGGGCGTTCAATATTTGACCGGTTGCTGTTTGCTCTGTCTATGATTTGTTTAAATCAGAATTTCTAACTATTTTAATACTTTATATTTAATACTGGATAGCTTTCATACCCGATATAAAGCTTAATAACATAACTGAGGATACCGTGAGTAAATCTATTAGACTGGCTATATTAGGACTAGGCACTGTGGGCACAGGTGTCTTAGACCTTTTAAAAGATAACTTATTAGAATTAAAAAGACGCAGCGGCCACAATATTGTCATCACCCAAGTCGGCACCCGCCGTCAGCGTGATGATATTGATCCTGCGATCAAACAAAGCAGTGATTTGATGGCCATTGCCGAAAGTGATGATGTAGATATTGTGGTTGAAGTGATTGGTGGATTGACCGTTGCCAAGGACGTGATTACCCATGCCATCAAAAATGGCAAACATGTGGTCACCGCCAACAAAGCCTTACTTGCTGAGCATGGCAATGAAATCTTTGCCTTAGCCGATGAGCATCAAGTCCATGTCGCCTATGAAGCCGCGGTCGCTGGTGGCATCCCTATTATTAAAGTGATGCGCGAAGCGCTTGCCGCCAACAAAGTCGATTGGCTCACCGGTATTATTAACGGTACTGGCAACTTTATTATGTCTGAGATGCGTGATAAAGGCCGCGACTTTGATGATGTATTGGCCGAAGCGCAAGCTCTAGGCTATGCAGAAGCGGATCCTACCTTTGATGTGGAAGGCATTGATGCAGCGCATAAATTAACACTGCTGGCATCTATTGCTTTTGGTATTCCGCTTCAGTTTGACAAAGTCTACTGTGAAGGCATTACCAATATCACCTTGCAAGATGTGACCTATGCCGAAGAGCTGGGCTATCGTATTAAGCATTTGGGCTTTGCGGTGCGTCGTTATGACGATCAGTCTGACGCTACAGATAATGGCGTGGACAAAAAAGCAACTGGCATTGAGCTGCGTGTCCATCCAACCCTTATCCCAGAAGACAAGCTACTGGCCAATGTAAACGGCGTTAGAAATGCGGTACTGGTCAACTCACATCCTCTGGGTCAGACCCTATATTATGGCGATGGCGCCGGTGCTGGTGCGACTGCCTCAGCCGTTATGGCAGACGTGATGGACTTAGTACGTGTATTGACAGTCGAAGATGGCCATCATGTCCCGCACCTGGCCTTTATACCAAATCAGTTATCTGACACGCCTATCTTGCCAGCCGATCAAATGGTGACTGGTTACTATTTGCGCCTGCAAGCCACTGATACCCCAGGTGTGTTAGCTGATGTGACCCGCATCCTAAGTGATGCTGGTATCAATATTGATGCCATCTTACAAAAGCCTGCGCATCAAAAAGGGCAAGTGCCAATTATCATTTTGACCTTGCCAGTTATTGAAAGTCAGATGAATGTCGCCATTAATAAGATTGAGGCTTTGGATGCTATTACGACAGATGTGGTGCGTATTCGTCTTAATGAGCTAGATTAAAGGATTTATAACTGGCTCTAAGCACAACAATCGCAGTTACCCTTACCCAAGGCATACTGCGATACATTAAACCTAAATACCCTGTCAACGATAAGGATAAAAATTATGTCATCAGATTCAATTGTTATTGTAAGTGGCGCTCGTACCCCTATGGGCGGCTTTCAAGGTGATCTAGCAGGTGTAACCTCACCAACTCTAGGTGCAACGGCTATCAAAGCAGCTGTAGAGCGTGCTGGCGTTAAACCAGAAGAGATTGATGAAGTTATCATGGGTTGTATTCTGACTGCTGGTATCGGCCAAGGCCCTGCCCGTCAAGCCATGCGTAACGCAGGTATCCCAGACAGCACTGGCGCAGTGACCATCAACAAGCTTTGTGGCTCAGGCCTTAAAGCAGTGATGCAAGCCCATGACGCAATTAAAGCTGGCAGCGCTGATATTATTGTTGCAGGTGGTATGGAATCGATGACCAATGCACCTTACATCTTGCCACAAGCACGTCAAGGCTTCCGCATGGGTCACAAAGAAGTGAAAGACCACATGTTCCTAGACGGTCTTGAAGATGCCGATACTGGCAAGCTAATGGGTCAGTTCGCCCAAGAAATGGCGGATGAAAAAGGCTATACTCGTGAGCAGATGGACGACTTTGCTATTGAGTCTTTAAACCGTGCATTAACTGCGATTAAAGAAGGTCATTTCAAAGACGAAATCACACCAGTAACCGTTAAGACCCGTAAAGGTGAAGTGGTTGTTGATACCGATGGTCAGCCGCCAAAAGCCAATGCTGAGCGTATCCCAACGCTTCGTCCTGCTTTCGCTAAAGACGGTACCATTACTGCGGCCAACGCCAGCTCTATCTCTGATGGTGCGGCAGCTGTAGTTGTGACTTCTGAGCAAACAGCTAAAGACAAAGGCTTCAATATTGAAGCACGCATCATCTCAACGGCGACTCACTCACGTCATCCTTCTGAGTTCACTATTGCACCAATTGGTTCAATCGAAAAAGTATTGGATAAAGCCGGTTGGTCAGTAGACGATGTCGATCTATGGGAAATTAACGAAGCTTTCGCTATGGTGACTATGGCTGCTATGGACGAGCTAAACATCCCACATGAAAAAGTAAACATCGAAGGCGGTGCTTGTGCACTAGGTCACCCTGTTGGCTGTTCTGGCGCTCGTATCTTAGTGACTTTAATCAACTCACTAAAACGTACTGGCGGCAAAAAAGGCGTTGCCTCACTATGTATCGGCGGCGGTGAAGCGGTTGCAGTTGCCATTGAACTGGCTTAAGTTTATTTAAGCTTTCATCGAACTGACATCATAGTGTCACAAGGGAGTCTCTCATTGAGAGGCTCCTTTTTTTTGTGCCATACAATAAATAAAAGCCTTAATCATAGTGAAGAAATGTAAAGCTGATAACGGGGTATGTTAGCTCAATTACACCCTATTACATGATTTTACGCGCCTTAATAGAGTGATACCTGCTTACTATATAAAAGACCAAATCCAGTTGTTAGTCTAGTTACCAAGTCATCGAGGCAAGGAACAAAAACCTCATTTTTAACTTTAGATATTTAAAAGTTCTTCTGAAATTTAAAATAAGAATTTATAAATATTAAATATAACAATCAATTTGTTATTAAGTTTGAGGGTTATTAAATTTGAGGATGGGTTTTTGAAAATAGATTATTCAACTTGATGATCGATTGAATATTAGAATTTCCGATAAAAAGTTCGTTAAACAGTTACAAATACATTCACTAATAAAAGGAACATTATAATGAGTCAGCTAATTCGTTTAAAAGACATCCAATCAAACCATCGTGATCTAATTGGTGATGATTACTTTGATCCAACTGGCAAAAATGCTTATGGCGCCGGTGAAGAAAAAATCGGTAATGTAGAAGGCGCTTTAGTAGAAGAAGCCACTGCACGTATTCGTTATTTAATCGTTGACGCTGGCGGTTGGTTTTCATCAAAAGAAGTATTAGTACCAGCAGGTCTTGCCCGTATCGTTGGTGATGATGTGTTCTTCGACAGCTTAACCAAAGCACAAGTTGAAGCAATGGAAGAGTATGATCATGATTATAACTACAGCTATGAAGAGCAAACTAAGAAAGACCGTGCTGCATTCGTTGCTGACACTGTACCAGAGCAAGAGCGTGTTGAGCTAAAAGAAGATTACTACAACGCACCAAATATGCTAGAGCTACTAGAAGAACGTCTAACAGTAAATAAAGATCGTATCGTTGCTGGCCTAGTAAGCGTTGGTAAGCACGTGGTAACTGAAGATCGTAAAGTAGATGTGGATCTTGAAGAAGAGCATGCACACATTGAGCGTACTGATGTTAACCGTCGTACTGATCGTAAAATTGGTGATGACGCAGGTGCTGACTCAATTCAAGTAGAGCTAGAAGCAGAACGTGCTCGCGTTGGTAAAGAAACTTACGTTACTGAAGAGATCAACGTTGGTAAAACCACTGAACATCACACTCAAACCATCCATGAAACTATCCAGCGTGAAGAGCTTGATGTTGACCATGATGGCAACGTTGTTGACCGCGAAGGTAATATCGTAAACCGTGATGACATTACTGCTGATGACGTACGTGCTGCACGCGGCAAGTAAGTCGAACAGTTAATAACTAAATTGTAATTCGCTAATTTAATTAGCAAAGAGCCAGGGTATTTACTCTGGCTTTTTTATGCGCTTTACTTTTATATGCTGTTGTTAAATAACTACACTGGTATGAATGATTGATATGGAACATTGATACAGATGATTGATATAGCTACTTGAACCATTAAGCCTTTATTAACTTGATTTATAAGTAAAGCATACAGTGAGACATCCGCTAATACGATAGGATGAAATCACAATATCATAAATATTGAGCATAATATCGTTAATAACACATCATATTGGAGGCATTCCCATGGCCAATAACGACAATAATACCAACACAAATAACTTAAGCAGACAGCCTAACAGCACCATTAGATACCATGTTGAAACCTCGCCTTATGTAGACACCAACTTAGGCTCTAGCAGCTCAACTCATACCTCAAATATCAGCAGTACTTCAAGCACTAGCAGTAGCACTTCAAATATTAATAGCGACAGCACAGCTAATAAGCTGGTTAGCAATGATGCCAACCTTCGGCAGTCAGATATTCAAAAATCACGCTCAAATCTAACCGGTCAACACACTGGCCAACACAGTGGTGAGGTAAATACTCTAGAGCTATTAGAAGAACGAGCGGTAGTCGATAAAGAACGTCTTAACATTGGCCAAATCAAACTCAGCAAGCAGCGCCGCACTAAAACGGTCACTGTGCCAATAGAGCTCACCGAAGAGGTGTTGGTTATTGAGACCCAATACCATGATACTGACTCAAAACAGCTGTTAAGCCAGGATGTCGATGAGTCGGATATTGTGCGTCATATCGAACCAGTATTAAATAATACAACCTCAATTACAGTCAATGGCGAACAAATAGCTTTAGATGAAGGCCCAATTGAGGTTATGTTGTCTCGTGAAGTGGCTATGATTAAAAAAGAAACCTATGCGGTGCAAGATATTGCGATTGAAAAGTCAGTGCATACGCATAAAGAAAGCTTTGATGTTGAGCTACAACACGAAGAGCTGGATGTGGCAGAACAAGGTGATGTCACAGTTAATAACCTAGCCAATAATGATTTAACGGATAAATAATTAACATACTGATATACATAAATGCGCTAAGCATAAAAAAAGCCCCACAACTTGGTTGCGGGGCTTTTTTTTAATCACTTTAAATCTTGGTGTCGTGCATTTTGGTCATGCTACATACAGTCAAAACCTTGCCTAGCGATTTTCTGTTATCGCTTGAGATCTACGACAAGGTAATAAAAATAAAGCAGCAGACAATAATACGATTACTGTTGTGACTCAGCTTCTGGCTGCGCGGCAGGCTCTGCTGCATCAGACTGTGGTCGTGGCTGCTCAGTCGGCGCCGCAGGTGGTGGCGTCGCAGAAGACTGCTCTAAACCGATATCTGAGGCTGTATCTGACTCTGATCTGGCTTCTTCAGCCATTTCTGACTGTGCATCAACTTCATCTAAGTCGTCTGCCACAATAACAGGCGCGTTATCTTCAGCTGGTTCAGCTGACATCATTACTTCAGCCTCTTCTGTTGGCTCAGTCTCTTCCGATGTTTCTTTTTGACAGGCACTCAGACCAATCACAGCGGAAAACAAAGTGCCCCACAGCATAAGCTTTAATGATTTGGTTTGGATCATAATAAGTATCCTTTATTTTTACGTATTATCACGCAAGGGTCGCACATAACCACGGTTGTACGTGCTCATGTGCTATCAGTCTTCTATCAAAAATATACAAGACCTATTAATTAACACAGACTAAGAAATTTTGCCATGACACTGCTTATAACGCAATCCAGATCCACAAGGACATGGGGCGTTACGGCTAATATTCAGTTCGGCATAAGGGTTGTCACCCTCGTCTGCACCCTGACCTGCAGCGGCATTGGCATTTTGCGCATTGATCTGCATATTGACTTGCGGCTGATTTAAAGCAGCCACTTCAGGGTCACTGTGACGCTCACCGGTCAAGCTGTCTAGCTCATCATGTTCAAACATCATGCGCTGACGCTCAGCCTGTGCTTGACGTTCAGCTTCCATCGCCTCTAACTCTTCTTTAGTCGGGATATGTACACGAGATAAATCTTGTACCGTATCAGACTTAATGGCACCTAGCATCATCTGGAACAAGTCAAACGACTCACGCTTATACTCTTGCTCTGGGTTCTTCTGAGCATAGCCACGTAAGTGAATACCTTTGCGCAGCTGATCCATTTGAGTTAAATGCTCTTTCCAGTGACGGTCTAAGCTTTGTAGCATGAAATGACGCTCAAGCTGAGCCGCATTCTCTGGTGTCATCTGCTCACGGCGATGACGATAGCGCTCAATGGCAGTGTTAATAATCTTCTCACGCAGACCATCTTCATCAAGGCGACGGTCTTCGTCTAGCCAATCGTTAATTGGCATGTAGTATTTAAATTCGCTTTCAAGCTCATCTTCTAAGCCGTCAATATTCCACTGATCATCAATCGATCCTGGCGGTACGAACTGACTGATTAGCGCATCATACACATCACGGTGCATCTCTTCGATGGCTTCTTTAAGATCGGCTTCTGCCAACAAGTCATCGCGCTGTGCATAAATCACTTTACGCTGTTCGTTAGCGACATCATCATATTTTAATAAGCTCTTACGGGCATCAAAGTCACGGCTTTCAACCTTACCCTGCGCATTCTCAATAGAGCGAGATACCATTTTGTGCTCAATGGCCTCATCTTCTTTCAGGCCCATCGCGCGCATCATATTGACCACACGATCACCAGCGAAGATACGCATTAAGTCGTCTTCTAGTGATAAGAAGAAACGTGATTGACCAGGGTCACCTTGACGGCCCGCACGACCACGCAACTGGTTATCAATACGGCGAGATTCGTGACGCTCAGAACCAATAATATGTAGACCACCGGCAGCTAATACCTCATCGTGACGCTTTTGCCACGCTTGTCTGAGGCGTTCCATCTCTTCTGGGCTAACGTTTTCAGGATCAACAATCTGCGCCTGCCAGTTACCGCCCAAGATAATATCGGTACCACGACCCGCCATGTTAGTGGCGATGGTGACCGCTTTTGGACTACCTGCCTGCGCAATGATTTCTGCTTCGCGCTCGTGCTGCTTGGCGTTCAATACATTGTGCTTGATACCGGCTTGATCTAATAAATAAGACAGCTCTTCACTGGCTTCAATGGTCGCGGTACCAACCAACACAGGTGCACCTTTGGCTTGAATCTCTTGAATTTCGCGGATAATACCTTTGTATTTACCCAGCTTGGTTAAGAAGATTTGGTCATCTAAATCAATACGCGCAATCGGCTTGTGGGTAGGAATAACCACTACATCAATGTCATAAGTTGATTTAAATTCTGCCGCTTCTGTATCCGCCGTACCTGTCATACCCGACAGCTTTTCATAAAGACGGAAGTAGTTCTGGAAAGTAGTGGTAGCAAGCGTTTGGTTTTCTGCTTGAATCTCAACACCCTCTTTGGCTTCTACTGCCTGATGTAGACCATCTGACCAGCGGCGACCTGGCATAGTACGACCGGTGTTTTCATCAACAATGATAACTTCGCCATTATCGACGATATAGTGTACGTTTTTAACGAAGATATGATGCGCACGAATGGCTGCTTGCACGTGTGCCAATAAGGGCAAACGGGTTGGGCTATATAAGCTTTCATTCTCGCCCAATTCACCGACTTCAATTAAGAATGACTCAATCTTCTCATAGCCTTTTTCGCTAATTTCGATAGAGCGGTTTTTTTCGTCAATCCAGAAGTCACCGTCTTCATTTTCTTTGTTGGCTTCTTCATCGGTTGAGCGTGTTAGACGAGGAATAATGTTGTTAATCAGCGCATAGGTTGCAGAAGAATCATCGGCCTGACCTGAGATAATCAACGGCGTTCGCGCCTCATCGATTAAGATAGAGTCAATTTCATCGATGATACAAAAGTTTAGGGCACGCTGTTTCTTTTCTGCTAAGCTAAACACCATGTTATCGCGCAGATAATCAAAGCCGTACTCGTTGTTGGTACCATAAGTGATATCGGCTTGATAGGCTTCCACTTTTTCATGCGGCGGCTGCTGAGAGTAAATGACGCCAACGGTTAGACCTAAGAAGTCGAATAATGGACGGTTTAACTCGGCATCACGGGCAGCAAGATAATCGTTAACGGTAACAACGTGTACCCCTTTGCCACTGATGGCGTTTAGATAAATGGCTAGGGTTGCCATCAGGGTTTTACCCTCACCGGTGCGCATCTCAGCAATTTTACCTTCATGTAAGGTAATACCACCGATAATCTGCACATCATAGTGACGCATGCCAAGCACACGCTTTGAGGCTTCACGACATACCGCAAAGGCTTCAGGTAATAAAGAGTCAAGGCTTGCGCCTTCATCAAAGCGACTTTTGAATTCTGCCGTCTTATCCCGAAGCTGTTCATCTGATAAGGCAGATACCGCCTCTTCTTGAGCATTCACTTTTGCGACAATCTGACGCATTCGCTTTAGCTCACGATCGTTTTTGGTTCCAATGACGCTTCCGATTATTTTTGACAACATAACTTTGTAGACCTACCTATCGACTTAGTCGTGCATATTCAGGTGCAGACCAAAAAAAATTTTATTTATTATATATGGTAACAGTATTGATAGATACAAGGGCAAAACATTCTCTAGCATAATTTTTTTACTATTTATTAAAAATAACAGATAACAACCCCTATTAAGACCAACATTTGCTACGATGCCCTGTTTACAGCTGCTCATGTTCACTGGCCATGTTAAAATGAGCGCATAATTGACAATACAATAGACCTGACACAATACATCTGACTAAAAACACACCACATCGATTGCATCATTCTCATATTCATCTAACACTTATTAGTCCTTAAAATATGTCTAACAGCCAAATTTTGAAAAATGATTCTACCCTAATAACCATTGCTGGCAATGTGTATGACCTCAATGACCACACGCCAATGATGGTACAGTATCTGACGCTAAAGTCGCAATACCCTCACGCGCTACTACTATACCGTATGGGCGACTTTTACGAGCTATTTTTTGAAGATGCTTATCGGGCCGCCAAAATTTTGGATATCACCCTAACCCGCCGCGGTAACGATAAAGCAGGCAATAATATTGCCATGGCAGGTGTGCCGTTTCATGCCGCAGAAAGCTATATGGCACGCCTTATTGCAGCCGGTGAAACGGTGGTGATTTGTGAGCAAATCGAAGCAGACGCTGATAGCGATTCGACATCAAAAGACAGTGCATCAGATAAGCCCAGTGCCTCAGCTAGCAAAGGTATTATGCGCCGTGAAGTGGTAAAAACCCTCACCGCTGGTACTTTGACCGATGATGCCCTGATTGCACCAGACCATACCCCAAGCGTGGTTGCCATTGACTTTAACGTTAGCAAAAATATACAAACGGCAACTGCTGCTCAAGCGCGCAAATGGCAAGTCGGTGTCAGCCAAATGGACATCAACGCCGGCACCATTCGTACCCAAACCATCGATATCGATGATTTATTAGATCATCAATCACTAGCCTCTAGTGATGCCAATAGTACTTATCAGCAGTGGTTAAAGCAACGCATCAGCACTGTTCTGACACGCTTTGCGCCAAGTGAAGTTATTATCTCTGAAAACACCTCAGATGAGTGGCGACATTGGCTGCAAGATACGCTGTACTGCCCTGTCATCAGTGTCGCGGCCAGTGACTTTCATCCAACTCATGCGGTTGCAACCATTTGTCGTCAGTTTAATGTGCAAACCCTTGAAGGGCTTGGTATTGCTGACAGTACAGTGGCGCAAACTACCACTGCAGCGCTGATTCATTATGCTCAGCAAACCCAGCAGAGACACACGCCTCAACTGACTGAACTCATCGTTGAGCGTGACGCAGATTATCTGATTATTGATGATATCAGCAGCCGCAATCTTGAGCTGTTTGCGCCAGTCAGTCCCACTGGTACCAGCTTGCTAAGCGTGGTTAACCAATGCCAGACTGCTATGGGGAAGCGTCTATTGAGCAATCAACTAAAGCGACCACTGCGCCTATCAGCAGCATTGGCCACACTCAGCTCACGTTTGGATGCAGTTGAATGGTTTATGCAGCAGCCCTCTGCTGCTAACTTAACGCCACTAACTCAAGCCTTGCAAAGCATCGCTGATATAGAACGTATCAGTAGCCGTATTGGGCTGCACAGTGCTAAACCACGTGACTTAAGACGCTTGGCAGACAGCATTCATAGTAGCCAACAATTAGCAACTGCACTGGAACAGTTGGGGCTTGAACCATTGCAACTGGAGTCCCATGAGGACGAGCCATTAGATAGCGAATCATTAGATAGCAAGTCTTTAGAAAACATAGAAACACCTAATAGCTCAGATAGTGTCGCTACAAGATCGCCAACTTTATTGGCGCAGCTACTGACGTGTCTGCCGCAGCAACAGCAGGCGCTGCAGTCTATTGCAGCATTGTTAGATCAGGCCATTGTTGCTGAGCCACCGGCACATATTCGTGATGGCGGTATGATTGCCACCGGTTATGATGCCGAGTTCGATCGCTTAGTTCACTTGCATGACAACATTCAAGACACACTAGATGCGATGGCAGAAGAAGCCCGCCGTGACTATGGTTTACCCAGCCTTAAAGTTGGTTTTAACAAGGTCAGTGGGTTTTATTTTGAGTTGCCAAAAGGACAAGCCAGCACCGCACCTGATGTGTTTATTCGCCGCCAGACCTTAAAGAATAGCGAGCGCTTTATCACAGAGCCACTGAAGAACTTAGAAGTCGAATATCTTGAAGCACAAACCAATGCCCTAGCTCGTGAAAAAGCCCTATACCAAGCGCTACTGGTACAGCTAAGTGAGCAGCTTCATTACTTACAACAGTTAAGCGCGTCCATTGCTCAAATCGATGTGTTACTAAACTGGGCATTGTTGGCAAAAGAAAACAATTGGGTACGTCCACAACTTGACGCCACCGCCAGCTATCTTGATATCAAAGACGGTCGCCACTTAGTGGTCGAGGCCATGAGCCAGCCAACTGCGAATGTTCAAAGCTCAGCAAGTGCAGTCAGTACTGCTTCTCATTTTGTTGCCAACGACTGCCAGTTGGGCACCGCCCAAAATCCAGAGCGCCTGCTACTGATTACCGGCCCCAACATGGGCGGTAAGTCGACCTATATGCGCCAAACTGCGTTAATTGTACTGCTTGCTTGCTGTGGCAGCTTTGTACCGGCATCAGAAGCCATCATTGGCGACATTGACCGTATCTTTACACGCATTGGCTCTGCCGACGACTTAGCCGGCGGTAAATCAACCTTTATGGTCGAGATGATCGAAACCGCCCAAATCTTAAACCTCGCCAGCAATCGCTCTTTGGTATTGATGGATGAGGTAGGACGTGGCACCTCAACGACCGACGGATTAGCCATTGCCCACGCTTGTGCACGCCAGCTCTGTCATCTTGGTAGTTTGACGTTATTTGCTACCCATTATTTTGAGCTTACTAAACTCAGTGAGCAGCACATATCAAACTCTTTAGCAGATAGTGATACGGAAAATTCGGGAAAAGAAGATACGCTAAATCAACAGCCACTTGCTATTAGAAACGTGCATGTTGCTGCTAGCCAAGTGGATGGTCAACTTCTGCTATTACACAAAATTAAAGAAGGCGCTGCCAGCTCAAGCTTTGGACTTCATGTTGCCAAAATGGCAGGTATTCCCGAAGAAGTACTGATCAATGCCGAGCATTATTTACAGCGTCAAAAGCAGCTGACTCAATGGGTGATTGATCAGCCCGACAATTTGCAACTCACCTCTAACGCTAATAATGCTAAATTCGATAAAGCTTATGCTAATGCTGACGATAGCCAACCAATAACTGAGAAAGCTGCGGCACAAGAACCGCAACAGGATTATCAATTACCCCTGTACGCCGACGAACCTAGTGTGACCCAACAACCAGAGTCAGCAGCATCAATGCCTTTAGATGCTAAGGCTCAGGCAGCACAACGCATTATTGATCAGCTTAATAAACTACAGCCTGATGAGTTAACGCCCAAGCAAGCACTGGATTTAATTTATCAATTAAAACAGCGTATAAAAATTGACTGATGCGAATTTGTGAAAATATGATTAACAGGGTAAAATATCTCCCTAAAATAAATCTTATCCCTTACTTTACTCCCAACTTACTTATCTTGATTAAGGTAGCTCGCTATGACATTTGTTGTCACTGATAATTGCATCCGCTGCAAATACACCGATTGTGTTGAAGTCTGCCCTGTGGACTGCTTTTATGAAGGGCCTAACTTCTTGGTTATTCATCCTGATGAATGTATTGACTGTGCTCTTTGTGAGCCTGAGTGTCCAGCCAATGCTATTTTCTCTGAAGATGAAGTGCCTAAGGGCCAGGAAGAGTTTATTGAGCTGAACGCTGAGTTAGCCGAAGAGTGGCCAAACATTACAGAAATGGATGGTCCAATGCCTGATGCTGAAAAGTGGGATGGTGTCGAAGGCAAGATCCAGTATTTAGAGCGTTAGATATCAGCCCGTTTTAAATATCGGTTTAAAATAAAAAACGGGCCACTAAATATCTCGCCATTAAGTAAGAGGCGGTTCAGTTTAACGACTGAACCGCCTCTTATTGTTTTTAGTTATAAAATAGTTTTACTCTAGACTCTCTATAATGCCGCTGGCTTAATCCAAGTTTGCAATGCCCCTTCAGTATCTAACAAATAGCAACTGCCAGACTCTACGCACTGCACTTTAAAGTTACCCGGCTTTACTGATTGAGTGGTAAAGCTTGGCGCTACCACTAGGCTATCTGCAGTTGGCAAATAAGCATTGGCTTCTAACGCTTGACCTTGAGCCAATCCTGCTGGCACCACACCCACTGGCGTTTGTGAACAAGCGGACCAATTCACAGCGGGCATTTTATCTCCTTGCGCCGCTGTAATCAGTTGCACGCCAGCGTAACCACGCGCCTCAGCCAAACAGGCACTGTCAGCCGCTTGACGCACATAGTTTTGATACATCGGCATAGCAACCAACGCCAATATACCGACAATGGCAACCACTATCATTAGCTCAATTAGGGTAAATCCTTGTTGCGTGTTCATCGCACTTCCTTTGTTCATCGCACTTCCTTATAGTTATTTAGGTTTAAGGTATGTAGATAAGGGATGTAGAATAGTTATGTCGAACGGTTATCACTGCAAGTATTTGGGTACAAATCGTATTGAGTGCTACCAACTGTGCTCGGCTGTGCAGGTTATCAGCTGACTGATATCAAGTTGGATACTACTATCCTGATCATTAGCCTGCTGCTCAATCTGCCCAGTACCTTGCTGAGTTTTAATAGTGCTCATTTGGTTATCAAATCGGCAGCGCTGACCCACACTGTCTAGATAATAGGTATCTGCCGCAGCCATTATTCGCTGCTGTGGATTGGGCGTGAGCGACATACGCCAACCATTACCACTGGTTTGAGGCTGACTCAAAG
This sequence comes from Psychrobacter sp. FDAARGOS_221, assembly GCF_002313155.2. NCBI lineage: Bacteria > Pseudomonadati > Pseudomonadota > Gammaproteobacteria > Moraxellales > Moraxellaceae > Psychrobacter > Psychrobacter sp. FDAARGOS_221. The sequence goes on along the minus strand of NZ_NWFK02000001.1, from coordinate 2,336,392 downwards.
CAAATGCGCCCCTCGCCCCTTTTAAGGTCAATAAATAATAGTAATTACTGGCATCACTGCCAATCGGTAAGTAAAGCAGCCCTGGTTGCTGTTGTAAAAGTTTTCCCTGCTCATTACTCATTGCTTTGGTCACATCAAAGCCAGCATAACTCAGACGCTTTGACTGCCACCGACTTAATTGATTTGCCACCAGTAATGCTTGCTGCTGTGCTAGAGTTTGCCATTTATCGCGTTCAATCTGCTGATAACTCGGCAGCGCAATTGCTGCTATCAGCGCCATTATCAGCACAACTATCATCAGCTCAATCAAACCAAATCCACGTATAGATGGGTTTGCTGACTGCGTCAACTGTGCCTGAGTTAGGGGCTGTGCTTTGGTCATAACGACTCTCTTAAGCTGAATATGTGCCTCAAACTAAGCTTTTTGTATATATACCTTTAAAAAACCAGATCTGGCTAAGGTCACAGGTATTTGACGTTATCACAGACTGCCACCTGAAGTATCTAGATGATTGCCATAATCAAACCACTCTAATGGAATGAGCTTAGCTGTCTGCGGGTGATACAAATAATCTTGTACCTGCAAGTTATAAGGCGTCTGGGTCTGCTGTAGACAAGCAACTTGGCTTAAAGATGCTATATCTGATGCATTACTTGCTAAGCTATGCTGCAGTTTACGATCAACCATAGACAATGCTAAGCACGCCTCTACTTCACTTAAACTGGCATCACTTAAGATTGGCATCACTGACACCACATACGTCCGTATCCGTACCGGCTGGCTAACTAATGCTGTAGTTGTATCTTGCGTTGCATCAATTACACTTGGACTTAAGGAATCTGGTCGGACTAATGAGACTTGGGTGGCAACCACTTGCCGCGCACTGGTAAAGTAATTGCTCTGGCTATTATTAATACGGCAATAGCCTTCTTTATTTTGGGTTAATCCAGATTGACTGATAATTTTATGCTGATTGGCTCCGGCATAAAGCGTATCCCGTTGGGTTGGCTGATAGCACAGCACATATTCAGCAGTTGCAAACTGCTCGCCAGAGCGTAACAAATAACCAATGGGACCTATATCACTCAGCCACTGTGACAACAAAACTGGCGACTGTATCACCTGCTCAATACGAACCAAAGGCACATCTGAGGCATGAAATAACAGTTGATTGACCTGAGCGGCTGTGGTCAAATCCAAAGAGGTCTGTGAGTCTCGAAGCGCTATCACACTGGCAGCAGACAGTAATAGCACCATAAACAATACAATAACCAGTGCCATTCCTTGCTGCTGTGTTGGTTGCAGCTGTACGGGTTGCCTTTGAATTCGCCGAAGCTGACTCATCGAGTACCCTGACTCTTACTAAGCTGACTGTTCACAACCTGACTGCTCTTAAGCTGACTGCTTCTAAGCTGGTTGTTTCTAAGGTACACCACACTGTTCAAGCTGCGACGTATATAGCTGGGTGTTTGCTGCTTTATAATGCGCTCGCTACCATTAATCACAAAGCGACTTTGACTGCTATCACTGGCCACTAATGCACTATTACCACGACTGACAACCCCAATCTGAATGGCGACAATAGGCGCTTGGTACACATAGCTTAAGCTTGCATTACTCGAAGCTGCGGTAGTCAAATAAGTGTCAATTGGCATATACGCCAGACCATTGGCCAGCATCACACCCAGCTTAACATTCAAATAATCGACTCGGTTCATCACAATCACCCCATTATCGCCAAACCCAACTAAAGAAATCTGATTGCTGGTTAGTGCATCTGCATCTAAACCATCGGGCAACTGATAACGTCCGGCATCACAAGCCAATACAATGGCCAAATCTTTGGTCTCATTTGCAGCTCTCTGACGATCAGTACGGGTAAAAAAGCGTTCAATGACCATATCACCCTGCTTTAACGCATCTCCTTCACAGTCAAAGCCATCAAATGGCGCTTGATATTGAATGGTCAGCTGATCACTAAGCTTAGCGTCAGTCACATTACTCGGTCCTACACTGCTACGAGTCAAAAGCTGAGCATCTACACCTTGAATCCCTCGTAAGTTACCAGACAGCAGTGGCTGTCCCGATTCATTATTTAATCCACTTTTAATAGAGCCGGTAAATACCACACCGGTCCATGCTGTTTGCTGCTGCATGGGTGTTGCAGCGCCCAAATTGGCATGTGCAATTTGTTGATTGACACTGGCAAGGCTAAATAAAGCGGCATCTTGTACTTCAGCCACCGACATCTGAATTTGGCGACTTCGGATACTGTGTGTGAATAATTCAAAGGCTGAAGCGCTGACAATCAGCCCAATACTCAATGACAGCATTAGCTCAATTAAGGTTAACCCTTGTTGATTATGTGGCATGTGTTGGCTGATGCGCTTTAATGGCTGCATCAATAGACTTCTCTATAGACACAATCTGCCTGAAATAAGTAACTGCCACTATCATCAAAGCAACCGGTCACTGCCTGATTATCGGTGGTTGTAATCTCAGTTGAGGCGCTTGCGTATCCTGCTAAGGTGCTATTCCAAGCCACGACCAAACAATGGGTCTTAGCATGGTTTTGGGTACCTGGGCAGGTGACCATCGCCAGCCGCATCCCTTGTGCCAAGGTCTGCTGGCGTAATATGGCCACATCATTACTGGCGGTTTGAGACGGCTCACAGCCATTGGTCAGCAAACAATTAATATGGCTGGGGGTTGTGTTTGATGCCAATAATTGTTGATAAAGACTGATATCAAGCAAGTCTTGATTGACACGGATTCTTTCGGTCGCTTCGGTCAAAATAAGTAGTGCCTGCATCCGCATAACTGCATCATCGGTTGCACTGAGCGACTGCGCTTGTAATGCGATATAACCCAATGCCGCAGCTGACAATAGCAGCAAAGCGACCAGCACCTCAATAAGACCAAACCCCTGCTGCGAGCTACTGACAACAAGGGTTCTACTATTGGCTTGTGGTTTTGATTTTGGCTTGGGTATACGCTCAGGCAAGGGTATTATCATCCATGTGGCCATCAATCCTGCCAACGATCATCAAAAGCGCATTGAGAACGATGACACTTTAGTCCTTTAAAATTAATACTTAACACGCCGTCATCTCGCAACATAGCTTGTGGATTTGGCGTGGCGATCAGTTGCCAATGCGCTGACCCAATCTGCTGCAAATCAGCGGTTAACGGTGTCAGCGATAAATGGTATAAAGCAGGACCGAGTTTAGGATATTTATAAGCAGGCGCATGGCTTGAGTTATTAAGAGGAAGAACACCGCTACTCTCTGTCCAAGTATCGGCTTTGAATACAGACGCCAAGCTAATATTTGAATAAGTGGCTTGCGTTAATTTCTGCGCATGGATGTCCACGGCTAGATTTTGCAATACCACCATCATTTGTACCCGTCTGGCATTGACGCTATATTTCTGGTAACTGCTATAAGCAATCGATACCAGAATACCAACGACAACCATCACCATTAATAGCTCTATTAAGCCGTAGCCTTGCACAGCTTTGGTTTGAACAAATTTGCTATTAAGGCATACCATGTATTTCTTCCACGAACTCTTCCTTGAGCTGATACGCCTAAAAGCAGTCCTAACATCATTTTATTAAGCAAATGGCTTTTTAAGTAGATGGCTTTTTAATTAGATGACTTTCAGATAGTTTTGATGACCTAAATTTTGATAGTCCAATTTTTACAATCTAAAAAACATCTAACTCAGCAAGCCTAAACTCATCATCTATTAAACTAGATAATTTAATAAATAACAACAGTATTTTAATATTTGTTAAATAGATAATGCACTACTGCTTTAAGTCCAAAAATAAATTTCAAATCAGATAACCCTGAGCTTACGATTGTCTAATGCCCATGCGATAGGCTATAAGCCAGTATTTTAGTCTTCGGATATTGATTTAATAGGGTTAATGCTAGGGCTGACAAGGTAGCTCCGGTGGTCACTACATCATCAAAAAGTAGCAGGTTTCGACAAGGCGGTTTTTCAATCACCTGAAAGGCTTGCGACATATTGGATTGACGCTGGTGTCGATCGAGCCCTTGTTGACTGCCTGCGTCATCGATTCGAACCACGCCATGCCATAATGGAATCTGCCAATGTTGTGATAGATAATGGGCCAATACTGCCACTGGTTCAAAGCCTCGTACTGCGAGTCGGTGCTCGGTAGTGGGTGTGGCTAAAATCACACTATTGCCGCCATGACAGCCTTGAGGACGCGGCAGCTGACGTAAGGCATGAACCAAAATAGGCAAAGCACTCAGCTGCTCTTTATATTTAAAATTAATAATGGCAGTGCGCAAATAATTGACATGAGGTGCTGCCGATTGAATGGTCAATGCATCAAACACTGACACGCTCTGTGCTTGTTGCTCAGGCTTTAGCAGTGATAAAGACAGTTCATACGTGGCAGGCAGCCAGTCTAAGTCTTGATGACAGGCATGACAAACCAAGTACGAAAAAAAAGGGTGCTCTAATTGAGCACCCTTTTTTGCAAATGAAATCGTCGCCACGGGATAGATACGGCAAACACAGCACACTTTTTGTAAGTACTGCACTCGCCACATGCCTAACTGATACATGGCCGGTATGGTATGACGTTTTTTGGTCAACCCATTGATGGTCAAGCCAACCTACAGACCTTTCCAATCATTTAAAGACAGACCTACACCAACCGCTGTGGTGTCTTCGTTATAATCGATAATAGACTCACCATAACCGTGGAAAAGCTGAATAAAGGCATGTAAATCACGGGTAATTGGATGGGTATAATCTACTTGAATCGCGCCTTTATTGGTCGCTAAGTTATAACGACCGGTCGCCGCTAGGCTCTCACCCTTACCGAAGTCATATAAAGCTTGAACTTCACCATGACCATAATAGTCAGTAATATCTGGGTTATCACTACGACGTGAGTTGTCGCTCTGCTTTACGTGGTACCACACCTTAGGCACGATACTGAACTTACCCCACTCAGCACCGCCCATCAAGTAGATGCGGTTCCATGAGCGTGATAAAGGATCCGATTGACCATTTGAATGGTGAATCGCACCCGCGCCTAGCATGCGTAAGCGACCATTAAATGGCAAGTCGGCTTTAACCGGTTGAGTGATAAACACTTCCGGCATGTAGTCAGTCGCTCTAAACGGACGTGAGTATTCTTTGTTATAAACCTGCCAATGCATTTGCTGAGTATAACCAAACCAAACGTCAGCATTGGTATCAAAGACGTCTTCTGCAATTTTGGTCTTCAAAGAAATTTGCGCTTTTAACTCAAGCGGATCGTACTGGTCTTCATAATCAACTGCATCAGGTACAGGCTGAGTCGGCGTACTTGGATTACGGTTTGGATTGAAGTGTGCAAATGCTGGCAACAGATAAATCGCATTATGCGGTCTCACTGTCCAGGTACCGTTTTCACTATTTTTATCCAAGTCATAGGCTAAGCTTAATGGGGTATAAGGCGCAAAGTCATCAACGGTAATACCGGCTTTGCTTAAACGCTCGTCACCAGCAGCAGTAACTGCACCCGTTTTATACTCTTCAGGATCTTCGTCATTCTCATTCTCAGCAAAAACAGCAGTTGGACGACGATCGCTTAGGGTTGCTCTAACACTACCAGCTAAATCAAGTGGTGTTTTTTCACGTCCAAGTGTCAGCTCTTCACCGGCCAAAACTTTGTCAAAACAAGCCAATCGAGCCGCATCTAGTTTTAACTGAGAACATCTATAAAATCCATCAGCAGCTAAAAATTGTCTGTCTGCTGCCGTGTTAGAAGTGGTCGCTGCCTGTGCGCTGCCCATACCTAATAAGGGGGCAACACATGCGGCAAAGAGTGAAGCTGTCAAAACATTAGGCTTAGATGCTAATGTCTGAACGCATCGCGTGAGAGGCTGAAATGTTGTCATGCCTATTCCTGATATGTATTGTAAAAATGTCATTATACTATTAAAAAATAGCGAACCAAACACAATTATGAAAAAAGAATTAACGAAATTGAAACAATTAAGATAAATTCTTAATAGTCAGAAGAACTTACAAGGTGAACTTAAGGCTAAAAGATGAACGTAATAATTATGAACGTAACAGTAAAGCAATTAGATTAATACTGTATGACTTTAGCCATCAATACACACTATTCAAAGCGTTGACCTTTATGCTCTATCCAGCCGTCTTGATGTCTAGCAGCAGGGTCATGATGTGTCCAATGCACAACACCGCCGCGTGAATTATATTCATACTGACCATAAAACACCACATCATCCCCTTTCTGCAGAGCATTGATACGCGGCGCCAAGTCAATATTATGGGCAATCAGTACAGTATGGCTTGGCTCTACTCCTTCCAACTCTACAATGAAACGCTGATGGCGACTACCCTCATTATCATCGTCTAACAACACCTTAACCTGGCCACAACCTTTAACTTGTACGCCAGATGTCTGCGCTTTATACGACTCAATAATCAAGCTATTACGACAGGATAAGGGAACGGTCACCGTCCCTATGTCTTCACTGTGTTCAGAAGGTGTATTTAACTTACTGGGATCAACCTCGATAGGACTGATCACTGAGTTACTAAGCTCCGTACCGCCAACCATTTCAGGCGGCTGCTTTTCACAACCAGTAACCAGTAAAAGGCCCGCTAATATAACTGGAGTGGCTAAAGCGGCCTTAGCAGTTTTTGATATCGCTTTTGACTTCAGCTGTTGCTGCCAAAGCGATGAACGAGACGCAAATACAACCTGCTGACTATTATTATTTTTCACAAGAAGCACCTACCCTGAAACTAAGCAGATACTATAATGTAAAGAAATGTAATTATCAAGCAGTATTAAAAAAGCAGTCCTTATAACACCAACAGCATAAAATATATTATAAATAATACTATTAATATTTTCTAAGTATTAAAGCCGTGCCAGTGTTTTTTCAAACTCATCACGCTTAATCTCACCGACCTGTTGCTCAACCAATTTACCATCAACGAAATAAAGCAAAGCAGGCGGGCCAAACAAACGAAGCTCGGACAATATGCGTGCAGAATCTTCATTGGTCTCGGTCACATCAAGGCGAACCATTTGCCATTGTTGTAAAGCGGCCGGACGATTAGTAAATAATGTTTTGTCCATGATACGACATTCTATACACCACTCAGCGGTCAAATCGATCAACACTTTATCGTTGTTCTCAATAACAGGGATGAGATCGTCTAGAGTGACCAGATGTAAATCCGATGCGCCTTCGGCACTCTGACTGCTCGCAATATTACCGCCGGGTAGTGCAGATAAACCTTGAGCGTTTGCAATGGCTGCTGTACCAGATGCTGACCCTGGCATGTTATTAAGCGCTGGCACAGATTGCTGCTGAGTCAAGATACGCAGTGGTTGCCATGAATCTTGACTACCTGCTGCTGCACCTAACAATGTCAGTCCTGACCAAATAGCTAATACAATGGCCATAGGTTTGGTAAATAGCTGACCACGGCCTTTCCAATGCCAAGCCCAAACCGCAATGACCATAAACCACACTGACCATAGCATTAACATCACTGGACTTAGTAACACACGTTCAATTAATAACAGTGCTACGGCAAATAGCAGTAACGCAAAGCCTTGCTTCACCCACACCATCCACTCGCCTGCTTTAGGCATCAGGTTGCTTTGACCAATGCCCAATAGCATTAACGGTGCTGACAGTCCAAAGCCGAGCATGAATAATGCAGCAAAGCCCAACAATGGATTGCCTATGGTAGACACTGCCAATAACGCACCAAATAACGGTGCTGACACACAAGGAGATACGACCAGTGCAGACAATAAGCCTGCAACAAAGCTACCAAAAGTGCTGCCCAAGTATTTATTACCAGTTTCACTTAATGCGTGGGTCTTTTGACGTAGGCTATTAGGAACAGGAATACGGATAACATCTAGCATATACAGCGCAAGCAGCACAAACACAGCGGCAAATCCGATCAAGATAACCGGATTCTGTAACCAACCAATAATCCCTAACTGCTGACCGAACACAGCAATGACAGCGCCTAAGATACCATAAGCCACTGCAACACCCAGTGCATAGCTGCCACTGAGCATTAGACCTCTTTTAGCGGTTGGCGTGTGCTGACGAGCGACAATGTTACTGACAATAGGCAACATAGGTAGTACGCAAGGCGTAAAGGCCAACCCAAGACCAGCTAAAAATAGCAATAACAACGCCAACCAAGGATGCTCTGCTAGACCAAAAGGGTCCTCGTTAATGATGCCAGCACTGTTAAATATTGAGCTGTCATTTGCAGCTGCTGCGCTACTTTGGGCACTGCTTTGGATACTTTCATTACCACTAAAACCTAGCTCGTTGAATTGAGCAGCATCACCATCAGTAGCGCCCTCAGCATTGCCGTTACTATCGCCATTGATGTCTGCTGCATCGATATCAGTATTATCATCTACATCAGTGTCGGCTGTTGATATCAAGTCAGTGTCTGCTTGATCACCTTCCGCTTGACTATTATTATCTGAATCGGCGCCGGCTGTTTGATTGGTATTGGCTTCAGAGCCAGCTGCTGTTGTAGTACTGCCAGCTGACGTCTTAGTAGGGGCCGTTTTTGTAGATTGAGCGTTATCGGCTTTGGCTTGCGTCTGACCATTTGCTGACTTTGATGCGCTGTTCACAGACGTGTTTTTGGCAGTGTCGCTTGAAGCGGTACTGGTTTTGGCTGCGCTTTGCTCTGCTGCAGGCAGACTGACTGCTAGAATCTCTTTTTGTGGCGGATAACATAAGCCTGCATCAGCACAACCTTGCCAATTCACCGTTATATCTTGGTTAATCGGCTTACCACTAGCGTTAGTAAGGACAGCGGTAGCCGTCACTTTAGGCTGTCTAAAGACATCTACTTTACCAAAGGTTGGGTCGTCGATTGGCTCTGAGGCATGTGAGAACTTAAACTCTGATGCAGTGACCCCATCGGGCAATTTCAAAGACAGCTTATCTTTATACAAATAATGCTTAGGGGTAATATTTAGATGAACAACAATATTTTTGCCATTTTGAACTGGCTTAATCGAAAACGCATCCTCAACTTTTAAAAACTTCTTATGCGCTGAGGCAGACTCACTACCGCCAAACAAATCACCTAAGCTGGCTGCTTGTGCTTGCTGCGGTGCTACTACCCCACCTGTCAGTCCGATGCCAGTGACGCCAACCCCTGCTACGCTCAAAGACAGTGCAAAGCCGGCACCCGTCACTGCTTTCGCTATAGACTTGAGCTTAGAAATTTGCTGAGTCGTTGAATAAGGTGCAGCACGCTGATCCGCTCCCGCCTTTGTACTTAATTTTTTTGTATGCTCTTTTGTATCTAGCTCGACTGCATTTGGTTCTACTGAGCTAATATCAGAAGTATTGAGCGGATCGTGTACAGGTGTTTCATTTTTCATGGGATTGGCATCACAAAATAAGTGGATCTGGAGCGAGGATATCAGGATCAAGTTTGAATAACTTGATTCACAGTATGCTTAATAAACAACAACTATAAGACATCAAACTTACCACACAATATACAATTGTATGAACTGTGTTGAACCCAGTTTTATAAAGAACTATATGAAAAAAAGCCATCATAACTAGGATGTCTTGTCTTGATGTCTAGATAACTTTATATTGAGGACTGCTAGTATTTAAATCTGTTTGTAGTTATAACAGGCCTTAAGAAGCATCATCTTGATCAGATCGATTTATAAAGTCTGTAATATCTGGCATATCGGGCATTTCAGGCATAATACCACTGTTTAACAATGCATCTAAATGAGCGATTTGCTGCTTTTTATCAAACTCATTGACCTCTGCAATCAGCAGCTTCTCAACATGTTTGTCTAATCGGTAGCAGCTCAAACGCGCGCACAATATGGCTAACTGATAAACTCGGCGTTTGCAATGCACATCTAACCCTTGCAGCAAGCGCACCATTTTTGCGGTCTCAAGCGAGGCATATTTATAATTAGCAACGGTTTTTTCAGGCAAAGGCGTGACACCATAAGCGATTGATAAATGCGCCAAGAAATAACAGCAAAACAAATAGCCAACCACATGACCAATAAAATACGCCCGGTCATAGGTATAACTCATCACCCCAAAGTGACCCAGTACATAACTGGTTAAGCTGCCTTGATCGGCGATACGCTCTTGATCACGCAAACGCCCAACGGTTGGTAGCTTTAGGTGGTTCTTATTGACTGAGGTTAACTGCCAACCCACTGGCTGCTGCGCTGGCATATAATGCAAAATATCAGCAATTAAATCATCGACGATATGCAGCTGTTGCCACATCATCTCATTTTTATCTAAATCAATTAGGCTACGCTGATCAAGCGCGCGCACCATCTCAAAGCGTTGGTGTTCAATAAACTGTGATTTTAACTCTTGCACCAAGTAAGTCGGGCGCAGTGCTGGCTCGGCAGTATAAAAAAGCTCTGTACGTCTTAGCTGACGTTGATACATGGCCACGCGCTGTGCCGCTACCTTTTCAAGCTCTTTACTGTGCACAGAGTTATTCAATGGCAAAGGCTCGGTTCGATACAAATCGATAAGCTCTGCCTTAGTGGTTGGCTCTGGCGCAGGTTCTGACAAAACGTCCGGCTCTTCAGCTGCTTGTGTTGCCTGCGTCTTCACTGGCTCATCCGCGGTTGCTGATGTGCTGGCGCTAACTTTTTTAGCGGTGACGGTAATTACAGGTTTTGCCATAATGTTCACTCAAACGGTATATATAAATGTATCCGCTTATCATAGCATTATTGGGTCTAGCAGGCATCATTGTTTGCCCGTTCAATCAAGTCTGACTGGGGTGTGACGTTAGTGCATGACGTTGGCTTGTTTAAACAGTAGATTAGCGGACTAAACCAAATTTTAGACACAAAAAAACCAGCTTATAAATAATTATAGCCAGTGCAAACAGATATATAGGGGTATTAGATAGAAAAGATATGAGATAAAAAATGTGGGGCGACTGATGGGACTTGAACCCACGACAACCGAGATCACAACCCGGGGCTCTACCAACTGAGCTACAGCCGCCATATCGACATGAATGTCTTTGGCATTACTGAGTGACAGGCGAAAGTGGTGCGCCTGGCAGGATTCGAACCTGCGACCACCTGCTTAGAAGGCAGATGCTCTATCCAACTGAGCTACAGGCGCTCATATTTAAAGCATAAAAAAAAGCCTGTAAGGCTCTAATAAAAAATGGTCGGAGTGATAGGATTCGAACCTACGACCCTCTGGTCCCAAACCAGATGCGCTACCAAACTGCGCCACACTCCGATATTTCCTTTTCATACGATTTTGATTTTTCAGAACTTATTCAATCCAATTAACTTGCATCAAACTTTGTTTCTGCGTCATCGCTATCGAGGTGCATATAATAGGATTTATCTTTGATATTGTCAACACTTTTTTTCAATTAATTTTCAAAAAGTGTAAAACCTATTATAAAGCTATCAAATCAGCATCGAATGAATCAAATTAACATCACGCTAACTTAATATCATAACAATAAAGCTGCTTGGCTTAAGTCGAATGCTATTGCACTCATCTGTTGCCTCTCAGCGTCTAAAGTTAACTCATCATGCTGATGATGGCGGCTATTGTCGTCTATATTTTGTCTCACGTCAAGCCTTTGAGCAAAATTTTCTGTTTTAGGATAAATTAACCACCCATTTTGGCAAGATAAATACTGTTGATAAACAAACAGTTGCTGCCAATCACGACTACTGATCTGCTGGGCACTGGTGATAGCCTTGTACTTGATATCAATAACATGAGTGATCTTCCCTTGTGCATCGCTAATACACACATCAGGGGTTAATTTTTGCACCACTTGTGTTTGGGTAACATTGCTATTAACTAGCCAGTCTAGACTGGGTTGTATCAACAGCCGACTATCAGGTAAGTTCTGCTCTACCCACCCTAGCAGCTTCCCAGTAACCCAGCGCTCGAAGGCATGGTTCATATTAATCATCACTGCGGGCGCAGGAGCTTTAAGTGTCGCAGTCGATGATAGCTGCCTATCAAACCCTTGAGTAGATGTGGCTGAGGCGTTAAGTCCGGTTGAGCTAAAGTCCGGGTTCTGCTGTGGATTAGCCTTTAGTCCATCTTGGGTTGCGCCTTGGGTTAACAACCACCAACACCAATTGAGCCCCTCTGTTAGGCCGGCAACTTGCCTAGGGGTTAACTGTGATGACCATCCGCTATGTATGGACTGTTGTTGAAACTGCTGATAAGCCTGCCTGCACTGCGCCATCGACAATGGCTTGTTACCCTGTAAGCTGTCAGGCGTCATATATAGCTTGCCTGGCAGTAACCGCTGTAATTGCGACCACCCTGTAACCAGCAAGCCCAGTAAACGACTATCGATAACAAATACTGACTGCTCGCTATAGAGATAATGTGGCCGATGCCAGTTATTTTTTAATTGAGCACTTAAGTTTAACTTGCCTTGCGCTTGTGGATGGTTTTTTACTTGAGTCTGATAACGGTTTGGCAATAGCTGTGCCGCTTGCGCTATCTTCTGTTGCGCAAGTGCCAATACACCCTCATACCAAGGTGTGTTTACACTGGCTGCTATTATATTTTGTTTTAATGACGGGTTACTTGACGCGTTTGCACTGGCTGAATGGACGTGAGTCCTAGAGTCAGGCATCGTCGACTCTAGGCTAGTGGCAGACAGTGGCTTGGATATTGCATCGATACCGACATCAGCCAACATGGTCGCTACCCATGCTCGGGCCGATTCAATGTCATTAGCTTGATTGTGCTTAACTGTCATATCCAAATGACTGACTTTGGGCAGTATCTCTAACACTTGTCCGCTGGGTAACACCACTTTTGCCAAATAGTGAGACACCACCAAACACAGTTGTGCTTGCTTTACTTTAATCTCAAAACAAGCCAGCTCTTGCTCAATCAGATAATCGAAGTCTTGAGGGTAAAAAAAATCAGCGCGCGTCAACCATTGATGCTCAAAACAAGTCATCACCTGCGTGTTAGTCGCTGGCTGTGTCATTGGATTAGCCATCGCTTTTGTCACTGGTTTTAACTCCCTGGTTGATGACTGCTAGTAACGCAAATAAGCGAACAAACTCTTTGTTAGCTACTGGATAAACTTAATCAGTACTGATACAACTGCTGGTATGGCTTCGCCGTTAAATATCGATTAGTGGTCTTGGATTCTGCTTGATTAGACTCAGTGAACGCCAATGCGGAAAGCACTGTTCCTGACTGAGCAACAGCTGCAAACTCTGGATGCAATAGTTGAGTTTCCGACATAGCCAACGAGCTACCCTCTTCCATCTGTATTTGCGCTGTCATTGGCATCTCAATCTTTAACAGACAATGCTCAATTACCGAACTACCTTCGCCATGACTGCTATTAGGATAATTGCCATACAATACTTGCATTAATAGATCACCAATCTGAGTCGATAATGCTCTACTATTAATATATTCAATGATTTGTGGAATAATTTGACCCGACAATCGTGCTGCCAACTCACGAATATCGCTAATATGCATAAAGTAGGACTGACCCAACTGAGCTTCAGGACCTAACAGACTGTTTAAACGCTGATTAATGGCCTGCATCAATCGTGCGATATCAACCGCATTGCCGTCAGAATCAATTACTTCCGATAACACGCTACTGTCAGGGTAACAAGTAACAAACTCAAAGCGGCGTCTAAACGCCATATCTAGCGCAGCCAGTGAGTGATCTTGCGTATTCATAGTGGCATAAATATCCACATTGCTCGGCACCATAAACTGTCGGCCCGAATAAGCCAAGCGCACACTCATCGGTGTCGACCCGCCTGCACGCTTAGTGGGTTCAATAACACTCATCAGCTCGCCGAATACTTGCGCCGTATTGGCACGATTAATCTCATCAATCAGCATGGCATAACGATGCTCAGGATCACTCGCCGCCTGAGCACACAGGGTCAAAAAAGCACCTGGTTGAATTCCGTATTGCATTTGCCCAGTTTGTGGATGAATGTGTGGACGAATCCCCTCCACAAATTCATCATAGCCATAAGATTGATGAAAGCTAACCAAGCAGCTGCGACTGATGGTGTGCTGCCGAATGTGTTCAGATTCAGCACGTTTATCATACAGAGACAACAGCTCATCTAACTGCTGTTGAAGCATGGGCTTTACTTCATCTAACATAAACCAATGGCTTGATTCTGTCTTATCAAAATAGTAATTGGCTGAGCGCTGGGTACTATTAACGGTGACAGAGTCCGGATGCGTATGCTTACTGAGCTGCACCCACAGTGTCTGATTGATATTATCATTACGCTTATTGGCAATGGCTTTATCTTTGATTAAAGGATGACGCATCATCTCAGGCACCGTCATCATTCTGTCTTCTAACAGCAATACGGCACACACCACTTCACACCAGCCATAATGGCTCATTTGCTGCACACGCCAGTTATCCCATGAGCTATTAATCGGCTCATCATAGAGCTGTTGTAGCTGTAACAGTCGGTGCGTTTTACCGGTACCGGCAACCCCTGTAAAAATAATATTAGTCGGTTGTGTTGGCAATAGCGCCTGATTGTTAGGCTGCGACTTTTTCATATTAGAAGCTCTCAGACTAGGAGCACTAACATCAGTATCGTTTGCTTGAGTATGGTGTCTATTCGGGTTATTCACAGTGTTGACTGTCTCATTTTGCTGACTAAATTTATTCGATGGCTGATAGTGTACTTATCTAATCACAAACTTGCTATCAGTATAACCGCCCTATCGGCAAGCTATTTTGATGAACTCAGCATCATCTCAGCTGACCAAAGGCTTTGCTATAATAGGTAAAATTACTTGGATTTATCTAAACCTTAATCCCAGCACTATTTTATATAGTCAAAGAAGTCTAAAATGGTTACAAGGCAACCGAGCGCAAGTACGACAAATGTAGGCTTAGCAAGGTTAACACCGTAACCGTTTAGTAGTTCGCTGACTATATTGTAACTGATACCTCATCTATATACTGAAAGGATGCATCATGAGCCGCTTAAATAATCTACGTCAACAAGTGAACACTTTGGCTGAACAGTTTAACCTACCGTTAGGACGCATCACTGGCCAACAGCCATCAGCCCAACAAACGGACGGGCAACAAGGTAAATCACTCAACGTCAGCAACCCTTTCACCAAGATATTGTCTGCCGTGCAGCTACTGCCTGAATCAGCACAGTCTTTTGTATTGACCAAAACCTTTAGCAAAATCGTGCCTTACGTGGGTACCACCGGTCTTGTCTATGAGCAAGTCACTCCCAACAAACTGGTTGTCAGCTTAGATAACAAAAAGTCAGTACAAAACCATATTGGCTCTGTACACGCGGTTGCGGTTACCTTATTAGCAGAGACGGCCACTGGCTTTATTTTGGGCGTTAACCTGCCTTCAGATAGAATCTTATTGGTTAAATCTTATGAGATAAACTTCTATCGCCCAATCAAGAAAGGACAGATAGCCGCTATCGCAACATTAACCGATGAGCAGCGTCAGTATATTCTAGACACTCCTAAGGGTGAGATGGTAATCCCATGTGTCATCGAAGACCGTCAGTCTGATAGTGAGCGCGCACCGATTACGGTTGAGATGACCTGGGCTTGGATTCCAAAGGCTGAATTAAAACAGCGCCGTGAAGGCAAAAACAAAGCCTAAACCCATTTGCTGTAAATGTTAAAAAGCACTGCCGATGTTTATAGTCGGTAGTGCTTTTTTAATGCAGGTCGGTAGTGTTTTTTAGTTGGTTTATTATGAATTACGCTATCAAAATATATGCTCGAATCAGCAGCGGATTGTTTGCAGCTGAATTAATACTCAACCATACCACCACGCATCTCATCAACCAAACTCATAAACTCACGACGCCACTCACGGATGCTTTGCTCATCAGGAAGCCATTGATTAGACAGGGTAACCACATTCACAATCAAATCCTGTTGTTGGCTAGTGACAAGCGCTTTATTATCTGGAGCTGGTGCATACTGACAGCGTTGGTACGCTTTTTGAATATGCGCCAACACGCCTGTGTCTAATGACTGCTTAATACGTTGCAGCTCTGGTGAGACTAAGGTCTTTTTGGCCAATTCAGCTTCAATATACTCAATCGTCGGCTGCGTCGTGTCTAAGTTATAGAAATGAGCCAACTCTTGTAACAACGCCCATAACGCGCCCTGTAAATGAAAAATCGCTGATTCACAATAGCCTTGATACAGCTGCTTGTCTGAGGTTTCTCCCGCTTGCTTGCAGGCCAATCGACAAAAATAAAACTTTTGATTGGTACGGTCTGCTTGATAACGAGCCACTCTGCCCTTTTCTGCCATGCTGAAACCTCTATTTTATTGTGTTGTTATTTAACCGTTATCTTGCTTAGAGTCTAATTACTGCTTCGGAAAGTCGTATTGCTTATAGATTTCTAGTACGCCATTTTCCTTATCAATAAAGATACGCTCGACACCAAACCCCTTGTTACCTAAATCAGAGTTTTTATGGTAAATATCAATGCTTTTGGCATTTTTAAACGCATCATGATAGGCCAATATTTTCTTCTTTTGCAATAGAGGCTTTAACTCACCGCCATTGATTTTATAACTGATTGCCGCTGACTCTGGTAAAAAAGACTGGTTCGCACCCAGCTTCTTATTTTCAGCCAGCTTGATATAGCCATCGGTTAAGGTAAAGTTTTCTAAATCAAAGCTGTACTTGTTAACCTTAAACTCACTTTTTGATTTCGGATCGGTGTACCAACGGTAGTTGTACAGGTCAACACCACGGTTGAGCTGTTTGTACAAATGATCAATGATATCCTCATAGCTAGCAGCTTTCATCTTTAGCGTCTTACCATCATAGTTGGCACTAAAGTTAGGACAGGTAATCGAAAAGTCAGGATCAGAGTTTTTGATTAAATCGCCCATACTCACGGTCTTACCCGCCTTGGCTGTTTCAGAGTCGGCACTGGCTTTCCAGTTGGCATTAACCGCCATGCTATTTTGCAGTGACATCAACATGATATTTAAGCTTTTGCAATCAGGGGTCACTTGCTTAGCATTGGCTGCGCTGACAGTGAGCGTGCTGAATGCGAGCAGGGTCGCGGCTTTCGCTATGGTTTTATTATTTATTATAGTTTTTTTGGTTACCGCCTTCTTCACAACCTTCTCCTTCACAAAATACTAACCTAATGTCAAATAACTCGCTAAGGTTAAACAACCCGTTAAGGTCAAACTTTGGGGTTACAGTTATGCCTCCCTAGGCGCCCATTATAAACTGAGTTAGGTTATATTTGGTCAATATAAGGGATTCATAAATTTAAGGGATCACTATAAAAAGCGTATAGCACTTACCCAGTGTATTGTAATTAACCTTTTAATTCTAGCCAACTAATCATACAGGTAAGTTAAACTTATCACCGTTTTAGTTACAGATATAAAAAAGCCAGCATCAAGGCTGGCTTCTTTATTAATAACAACTTTATATTAAATTTTGACTCAGCTCACTTATTGAGCAGGTTTGTCTTGGCTTAGCTCTTGAGCAAAGGCTTCGTCAAAGCTTCTGAAGTCTTGCGCAGAACTGCTGGCTTCAAGATCAAATGCAGCATCTAACGCGCTTTCTACGTCATATGCAGGCTTACCTTCTTTGGCTTTCTTACGTGCCGCATGGTAAGCAAGACCTGTACCTGCTGGGATCAAGCGACCAACAACAACGTTTTCTTTCAGGCCACGTAGCTCATCCACTTTACCAGTTACGGCAGCAGCAGTTAGAACACGCGTTGTTTCCTGGAACGACGCCGCTGAGATGAAGCTTTCTGTTGCCAAGCTGGCTTTAGTAATACCTAGCAGCTGACGCTCAAACTGTACTGGGAACTTGTCTTCAGCAAGTAGTTTTTCATTCAATGCTTTCACATCAGCGTATTCTGCTTGGTCGCCTTTGAAGTAGTTTGAATCACCTGGATCAGTGATTTCTACTTTGCGTAACATCTGACGGATAATCACTTCAATGTGCTTATCGTTGATCTTAACGCCCTGTAAGCGGTAAACGTCTTGTACTTCGTCAACGATGTAGTTAGCAAGTGCTGTTTCGCCTTGTAGACGTAGGATGTCATGCGGATTCAATGGACCATCAGCGATAACCTCACCACGGGCAACGGTTTCGTTTTCGAACACGTTGATTTGACGCCATTTTGGAATCAACTCTTCATGTACTTCGCCATCTTCATTGGTAATAATGAAGCGGTTCTTACCTTTGGTCGAGGTACCGAAGCTAACCACACCTGACATTTCTGCCATGATAGCGTGATCTTTCGGACGACGTGCTTCGAACAAGTCAGCAACACGTGGCAGACCACCGGTAATATCTTTGGTACCTGACGTTGCTTGTGGTACACGGCCTAGTACCGAACCTGCGGTTACATCTGCACCATCTGACACACGGATAATAGTTTCAGCAGGTAAGAAGTAAACCACTTCTTTACCTTCAGTGGTGTCTAGAATAATAGCTGGACGTAAGTCTTTGGCGTTACTTGGTCTGTCTTTAGCACCTAAGATTTCAAACGAGCTCATACCCGTTGCTTCATCGATCTTAACAGTGGCTGTTGAGCCATCGATAATATCGCTAAAGCGGGCTTTACCAGCGAATTCTGTGATAATTGGGTGAGTGTGCGGATCCCATTTTGCAATGGCCTGACCACTTGACACTTCATCACCGTCTTTCACAAGTACGCTAGAACCGTAAGGTACTTTATAGCGCTCACGCTCACGACCTACATCATCAGCAATACCGATTTCAGCAGAACGTGACACGATAACTAAGTGACCATCCACGTGCTCAACCGTCTTCATGTTATGGAAGCGGATGAAACCTGTGTTACGTGCTGAAATGCTGTTGTCTACTGACGTAGAACTTGCGGCACCACCAACGTGGAATGTACGCATCGTTAACTGAGTACCTGGCTCACCAATTGATTGAGCGGCCATAACACCCACAGACTCACCGATGTTCACTTTGTGACCACGGGCCAAGTCACGGCCGTAACACTGGGCACAAACACCATGTGGTACATCACAAGTAATCACTGAGCGTACCCAAACTTCATCGATACCGTTGTTATCGATAACTTGAACACCATGCTCATCGATCAATGTACCAGCAGGTAATAACACTTCATCTTCACGGCTAATCACATCACGAGCAACCACACGACCTAATACGCGGTCACCTAGTTTCTCAATGATCTCACCACCTTGAATGTGTGGTGTCATGCGAACACCTTTGTCGGTACCACAATCATTTTCTGTGATAACCAAATCTTGCGCCACGTCAACCAAACGACGCGTTAAGTAACCCGAGTTCGCTGTCTTAAGTGCGGTATCGGCAAGACCTTTACGTGCACCGTGAGTCGAGATAAAGTACTGAAGTACTGATAGACCTTCACGGAAGTTCGCTTTAATCGGTGTTTCAATAATTGAACCATCCGGCTTAGCCATCAGACCACGCATACCAGCTAACTGACGAATCTGGGCCGCACTACCACGAGCACCAGAGTCTGACATAATGAAGATAGAGTTAAATGATTTTTGCTCTTCTTCTTCACCTTGTGCGTTAATCACGATATCAGTCGCTAAGTTGTCCATCATCGCTTTCGCAACTTTATCGTTGGTACGTGACCAAATATCGACAACTTTGTTATAGCGCTCACCAGCGGTTACAAAACCTTGTTCGAACTGTTGCTCGATTTCACGAACTTCAGCGTCAGCCGCTTCTAGTAAGTCTTTCTTGATTGGTGGAATGACCATGTCTTCAATACCGATAGACACACCAGATAGCGTTGCTTGAGCAAAACCTAGGTACATCAATTGGTCAGCGAAGATAACACTTTCTTTCACACCACGAGTACGGTAACAAGAGTTCATTAGCTTAGAGATGTTTTTCTTAGTCATCTCTACGTTACACTCTTCAAACTTCATACCTTTTGGCATGATGTTCCAGATTAATAAACGACCGGCAACGGTGTCTTTTAATTCTGTTTTCTTAGTTTCTGTATCATCTTCAGCAATGGTGGTCTCAGTCACACGTACTTTAATTTTTGCATTCACGTGTAAGTCGTTTGAACCAATCGCACGCAACGCTTCGTTAACGGTTGCGAAGATCATGCCTTCGCCTTTGGCGTTAATTGACGAGCGGCTGATGTAGTACAGACCCAATACAACGTCTTGTGACGGTACAATAATCGGATCACCGTTGGCTGGTGACAAGATGTTGTTGGTCGACATCATTAAGGTACGAGCTTCAAGCTGAGCTTCTAAGGTCAATGGCACGTGTACTGCCATTTGGTCACCGTCGAAGTCAGCGTTAAACGCGGTACAAACTAGTGGGTGAAGCTGGATGGCTTTACCTTCAATTAGTACAGGCTCGAACGCTTGTAGACCCAATCTGTGCAGTGTTGGTGCACGGTTTAGAAGTACTGGATGCTCACGGATAACCATGGCCAGCATATCCCAAACTTGTGGCTCTTCACGCTCAACCATTTTCTTAGCTTGCTTAATGGTTGTCGCCATACCGTGTGATAATAATTTTGAGTAAGTAAATGGCTTGAATAACTCAAGTGCCATTTTCTTAGGCAGACCACACTGATGTAGACGTAGGGTTGGGCCCACAACGATTACCGAACGACCAGAATAGTCAACACGCTTACCTAGTAAGTTCTGACGGAAACGACCTTGCTTACCTTTAATCATGTCAGCAAGCGATTTTAATGGACGCTTGTTGCTGCCAGTAATAGCACGACCACGACGACCGTTATCTAGTAACGCATCCACTGACTCTTGTAGCATACGTTTTTCGTTACGTACGATAATGTCAGGTGCGTTAAGCTCTAATAAACGCTTCAAACGGTTGTTACGGTTGATTACACGACGATATAAGTCGTTTAGATCAGACGTTGCAAAACGGCCACCTTCTAGCGGAACCAGTGGACGTAAATCTGGTGGTAATACTGGTAAGATGGTCATTACCATCCACTCAGGCTTATTATTAGAATCACGGAATGCTTCTAACAACTTAAGACGCTTAGACATTTTCTTAAGCTTAGTCTCTGAGCCTGTGTTAGGAATCTCTTCACGTAGCTCATCAATTTCTAAATCGATATCGATGTCTTTTAGAAGATCCTGAACGGCTTCAGCACCCATTTTAGCGATGAATTCATCACCAAATTCTTCTAGTGCTTTGTAGTAGTCTTCATCGTCAAGAAGTTGATACTTCTCTAATGAAGTCATACCTGGATCGGTTACCACATAGCTTTCAAAATACAATACGCGCTCGATATCACGTAGTGTCATATCAAGTAATAAACCGATGCGGCTTGGTAATGATTTTAAGAACCAAATGTGTGCCACTGGGCTAGCAAGGTCGATGTGGCCCATACGGTCACGACGAACTTTAGCAGTAGTAACTTCTACACCACATTTTTCACAAATCACGCCTTGGAATTTGCGGCGCTTATATTTACCACATAAACATTCAAAGTCTTTTACTGGACCAAAGATTTTGGCACAGAATAGACCATCACGTTCAGGTTTAAAGGTACGATAGTTAATGGTCTCTGGTTTTTTTACTTCACCATGTGACCATGACTTAATAGTCTCAGGAGCAGCCAATGAAATTTGAATGCTATCAAACTCACGTTTGCCGTTGTCGGCAGGGCTTTTCATAATATCGAGTAAATCTTTCAAGTTGCTTCTCCGTTATATGTGTTCACGGCAGTAGAGTCATCACGATTGCTGCTATTCAATACTTAATAAATCTAATACTTAGTAATAAAAATACGCTATCAATAATGACCCTAATCTACCGTTGAAGGCAATGAATTAGGCTGAGTTAAAGGATAAGACTAATTACTTTCTTTTAGCTCAATATTAATACCCAGAGACTTAATCTCTTTAGTCAATACGTTAAATGACTCAGGCATACCTGGATCCATATACTGCTCACCATCAACAATGTTCTTATACATACGTGTACGACCTTCAACATCATCTGACTTCACTGTTAGCATTTCTTGCAAGGTGTAAGTCGCACCATAGGCTTCTAGTGCCCACACTTCCATCTCACCGAAGCGCTGACCACCGAACTGTGCTTTACCACCTAGCGGCTGCTGCGTTACTAATGAATATGAACCCGTTGAACGTGCGTGCATTTTGTCATCAACCAAGTGGTTCAGTTTCAGCATGTACATGTAACCGACAGTCACAGGACGGTCAAACTTAACACCTGTACGACCATCATATAAGGTCTGCTGACCTGAACTTGAGTATCCAGCAAGCTCTAGCAATTCATCAATTTGAACTTCGCGTGCACCGTCAAATACAGCGGTACCCATAGGCACACCATTGCGTAAGTTTTGAGCCAATGCCATGATATCATCATCAGTCAAGCTGTCTAAATCAACTTGCTCACCGCCTACTTTATTGTAAATCTTATCTAAGAATTCACGTAGCTCAGCAACAGCAGCTTGTGCTTTTAACATGCCGTTAATCTTGTCACCAAGACCTTTAGCAGCCATACCTAAGTGAGTCTCAAGAACCTGACCGATGTTCATACGCGATGGTACACCTAGTGGGTTCAATACGATATCAACTGGGTTACCGTTCTCATCGTATGGCATATCTTCTACAGGCATGATGCGTGACACAACACCTTTGTTACCGTGACGACCCGCCATCTTATCACCGGGCTGGATACGACGTTTCACTGCTAGATATACTTTAACGATTTTTTGTACGCCATGCTGTAGATCATCACCAGCAGTTAGCTTACGTTTTTTCTCAGCGAACTTAGTGTCGATGTCTTTTTGCTTATCAACCAAGAACTCTTGGATTTGCGTCATACGCTCAGCGATTTCTTCTTCTACTGGCTGAATGTCTAATAATGTTTCTAATGACATTTCTAGTAGTTCAGACTCGCTTAGTACCGTACCTGACTTAAGGCCAGCACCGCCACTGATGGCATGACCATCAAGGATGTGACTGATACGACTACGTGCCGCTTCTTCAAAGATACGTAACTCTTCTTTTAAGTCTTTACGATAGTTGTCTAACTGTGACTTCTCGATTGCTTTAGCACGAGCGTCTTTTTCTACGCCATCACGGGTAAAGACTTGAACGTCGATAACCGTACCTTTAGTAGAAGTTGGCACACGTAAAGAAGTATCTTTAACGTCTGCTGCTTTCTCACCAAAGATGGCTCTCAGTAGTTTTTCTTCTGGCGTTAGCTGCGTTTCACCTTTAGGCGTTACTTTACCAACTAGAATATCACCAGCGTCTACTTCAGCACCGATATAAACAATACCTGACTCATCAAGAGCAGATAGAGCTGCTTCACCAACGTTTGGAATATCAGCAGTGATTTCTTCAGTACCTAGTTTCGTGTCACGCGCCACACAAGTTAATTCTTGAATGTGGATTGTGGTGAAACGGTCTTCTTTAACCACACGCTCAGATAACAAGATCGAGTCTTCGAAGTTGTAACCGTTCCATGGCATGAATGCCACACGCATGTTCTGACCCAATGCCAACTCACCTAAATCAGTTGATGGACCGTCAGCTAGGATGTCACCGCCAGCGATTTCGTCGCCTTGGTTAACAATGATGCGCTGGTTAATACAAGTGTTCTGGTTAGAACGGGTGTATTTAATTAGGTTATAAATATCAATACCCGCTTCACCGGCTTGCATCTCATCTTCATTTACACGAACAACGATACGTGACGCATCAACGTCTTCGATCACACCACCACGACGTGCGATAACACACACACCTGAGTCACGGGCTACGTGACGTTCCATACCTGTACCTACTAGCGGCTTATCAGCACGTAGTGTCGGAACCGCCTGACGTTGCATGTTCGAACCCATCAAGGCACGGTTAGCATCATCATGCTCTAGGAATGGAATCAAACTAGCAGCAACTGATACAACCTGGCTTGGCGATACGTCCATATGCGTTACTTTATCGCTTGGCATACGTACTGATTCACCACCACTACGTACCATTACCATTTCTTCAGCTAGTACGCCGTTTTCATCTAACTCAGAGTCAGCCTGAGCGATAACGGTGCCTACTTCTTCAATGGCAGATAAGTATTCGATGTCGTCGGTTACTTTACCGTCAACAACTTTACGATATGGGGTTTCTAAGAAACCAAATTCGTTGGTCTTAGCGAAAGTGGCTAATGAGTTAATTAGACCAATGTTTGGACCTTCAGGTGTCTCAATCGGACATACACGACCATAGTGAGTGTTGTGAACGTCACGTACTTCGAAGCCTGCACGCTCACGCGTTAGACCACCTGGGCCTAATGCTGAGATACGACGTTTGTGCGTAATCTCTGATAGCGGGTTGTTTTGGTCCATGAACTGAGACAACTGGCTTGAACCAAAGAATTCTTTAACCGCAGCCGCTACAGGCTTAGAGTTAATTAAATCTTGAGGTGACAAGTTATCAGACTCAGCAGAGCTTAAACGCTCTTTAACTGCACGCTCAACACGTACTAGACCCACGCGGAATTGGTTCTCTGCCATTTCGCCTACAGAACGAATACGACGGTTACCTAAGTGGTCAATATCGTCTACTTCGCCAATACCATTACGGATATTGATAAGCTCTTTAAGCACATCAATGATGTCTTCTTTGGTTAGAACGCTTTGCTCACGTTTGATATCTGGATCATCGGTGTTTTCAAAAGGACGACCTAGACGACGGTTGAATTTCATACGACCAACGTTTGATAGGTCGTAACGATCGGCATTGAAGAACATGCTTTCAAATAATTTTTCAGCAGTATCAATCGTTGGCGGCTCACCTGGACGCATCACTTTATAGATCTCAATTAGTGCTTCTTCGCGGCTACCAGTGCTGTCTGCACGTAGGGTATCAGCGATGTAAGTACCATGATCGATATCGTTAGTGAATAAAATCTTGAATTCTTTGATAGAATCACTGGCTTCAAACGCGCTTAGCTTAACCAATAGTTCATGGTCAATAAGGGTGTTGGCTTTAGCGATAACTTCGTCATTAACAACGATGTCTTCAGCTAGGATACGCTCATATAAGTATTCATCAGGCACAGCCAGCTTTTTCATGCCAGACTGTTCGATTTGACGAATACGACGCGCATTAATACGCTTGCCTTGCTCAACCAACACTTCACCGTCTGGTGATACGATATCGAACTGAGCCATCTCGCCACGTAAACGATCAGCAACTAAGTCAATTTCGAATTGCTCTTCACCTTTATAGACAGACACTTTTTCAAAGAAAGTATCTAGGATTTCTTGAGTATCCATACCTAGTGCACGAAGAATAATCGTACCTAGTAGCTTACGGCGACGGTCAATACGAGCAAATACTAAATCTTTAGCATCAAACTCGAAGTCTAACCATGAACCACGGTAAGGGATAATACGGGCGTTATAAAGGACTTTACCACTTGAGTGTGACTTACCTTTATCGTGGTCAAAGAACACACCTGGTGAACGGTGCAGCTGAGATACGATGACACGCTCAGTACCGTTAATAATAAAGGTACCGTTGTCAGTCATTAATGGGATTTCACCCATATATACATTCTGTTCGCGAATGTCTTTAATAGCCGCTTTGCTATTTTTGTCTTTGCTATCTTTATCTTTGATAACCAGACGGATTTTTACGCGCAATGGTGCTGCGTAAGTTGAGCCACGAGAAATACACTCACGCTCATCGAACTCTGGCGCACCTAAGTAATATTCAACAAATTGTAGCTCGGCGTTATTAGAGTTACTTTCGATAGGGAAAATAGATGAAAATGCAGCTTGAAGGCCAGTATTCTCACGCGCTTTAGGCTTTTTATTTTCCTGCAAAAATTGCTCATAGGAATCCACTTGAATTGCCAACAGATATGGGATATCCATGACATGTGGCAACTCGGCAAAACTTTTGCGAATACGTTTTTTTTCAGTATAGGAATATGCCATCGAGAGTCCTTACAGTAGACAGTAAAATAAAAATGATTCGTTTGAAATAAAGCAGTTTGTTAGCAATAGCCAGCACATAAGCGGCCATCAATCACAACAAACTCAGTTTTAAACGAAAATCATCAGATTGAAACAGTGAGCGTGACCTTTGATAAATGCCTGTTATACATACCTATCAGAACGTCGAAGATGAAAACTTAGTAAAAGACTTAATCTTAATGTCGTTAAACACTGAGCGCTTTGGTTATTACTTAGTTTTTGAGTGTCGACGCTGCCAAACCCATTACAAACGTTTATAGCTAATGGTGATTAAATAATTAATATAAATATAGTTAATTAAACAGTGGTTGAATTAGGTTAAAAGGTTAAAAAAGTTGCCAAATGACAGATGCAAAAAAACCCCAAGCACGAACGTACCTAGGTCAAATAAATAGGATAGAAGCTAACGATGTTTTAAACATGCAAATTGTCTGCCCCTTGGTCTGTATTAATCGCTAAACGTTCGTTAAGCCGATAGTGATAAGTTATTAACGTGACGCTTGCCAACCATTTAGGCTAATACAAAAGGTCAAGTGCGAGATTATACAATACTGTTATTAAAATAGCAAACGCTTTGTTCGGGCTAAAAACAGAAACCTCTATCACACTGCTTTTAGTAAAGCATAAACTTATAAGTCATGTCAAATAAAAAAAGCCAACAACGTTTATCACA
Source organism: Psychrobacter sp. FDAARGOS_221 (assembly GCF_002313155.2). Lineage (NCBI taxonomy): Bacteria > Pseudomonadati > Pseudomonadota > Gammaproteobacteria > Moraxellales > Moraxellaceae > Psychrobacter > Psychrobacter sp. FDAARGOS_221. The sequence continues at coordinate 2,309,599 of NZ_NWFK02000001.1, read as the reverse complement.
TTGTTGGCTTTTGCACATTATAATCAATGAGCGTCTTAATTAATGTTTGAGCAAATAATCAGATCAACTCAATAATTATCTGGCAAACTTAATATCAGTCAAAAAGACCTATTATTTAAGTTCTACAGTTGCGCCTGCAGCTTCAAGCTTCTCTTTAAGCTCTTCAGCTTCAGCTTTGTTAGCGCCTTCTTTGATTGGAGCTGGAGCGCCTTCAACTAGTTCTTTAGCTTCTTTTAGACCTAGGCCAGTAGCTTCACGAACTGCTTTAATTACGCCAACTTTCTTGTCGCCGAAGCTAGCAAGAATAACGTCGAACTCGTCTTTTTCAGCAGCAGCAGCGCCACCTTCAGCAGCAGCAGCAGGTGCAGCAGCAACAGCAGCAGCAGCTGTTACGCCGAATTTTTCTTCCATTTCGCTGATTAGTTCAACGATGTCCATTACTGACATTTCAGCGATTGCGTTTAACACATCTTCTCTAGATAGTGCCATGGGATTTCTCCATATTCTGATAAATTTAAAGTTAATTATTAAGGTCAATACAGTTAAATATTATGCCGCTAGGCGATGATCATACTGTATTAACCGAAAACAGCTAATAGTGATTAAGCAGCTTCTTTTGCGTCTTTTACTGCTGCAACAGTACGTACAAACTTGCTTGGAACTTCGTTTAAAGTCTGAGCTAGCTTGGTTACTGGTGCTTTCATTGTTGCCATCAAGATAGATAGTGCTTCGTCGCGTGTTGGAAGCTTAGATACGCGCTCAAGTTCCTCAGGACCAAACAACTCGCCACCAACTGATACAAGCTTAGTTTCTAAAGCTTTATGCTCTTTAGCGAATTCGTGGATTACACGAGCTGCAGAACCTAAATCTTCAGTAGAAAAAGCCAATAACAATGGGCCAACCATCTTATCTGACATGCACTCAAAGCTAGTACCTTCAAAAGCACGCTTAGCAAGCGTGTTTTTAACAACTTTAAGTACAACACCTTTCTCACGAGCTTGTTCGCGTAGCGCAGTTAACTGAGCTACTTCAAGACCGTGATAATCAGCAGCAACTGCTGAATAAGCATTTGCAGCAACTTCAGACACTTCAGCCACAACTTTTTGTTTCTGTTCTAGCGTTAATGCCATGAGTTGACTCCTTGATCTCATCAACATTGAATAAACAATGCTGAATTGACGTTTCTATTATTAAAACAATCTGCTAAATACAATAAATTGCAATCAACCGGTTGTTTCAATAACGCTGAATACGGCACCTTTATCAGAATGAATAAGAAATTAAACGGACAAACTCTATTTAATTCCCATGATCAAACTTTTTTGGTCACCGTCTGCGTAGGCCAATGTTAGGCTGGTATCAGCAATGATTCACTGAATACAACACTAACATCAATTAACAGTATGCAAGAGCAAATGCTCAAAATACCTACCTACGGTCTTAGACAGCATAGCTTTGGCTAAGCTGACCTAATTTTAAATTCTTATCAAGTTATTTCTTATAACGTATACAGTAAATTACTTAGCAGTACGGTATGGAACTGGATCTAATGTGATGCCAGGGCCCATAGTGCTTGATAAAGTAATTTTCTTAATATAAATACCTTTCGATGTTGCTGGCTTAGCACGTTTGATATCACCGATTAGGGCGTTAACGTTTTGTGCGATTTGCTCTGCAGTGAAACCAACTTGACCGATTGTAGTGTGGATAATACCTGCTTTATCTACACGGTAAGTTGCTTGACCCGCTTTAGTGTTAGCAACAGCTTCTGCAACGTTTGGTGTAACCGTACCCACTTTAGGGTTAGGCATTAAACCACGTGGACCTAGGATAGTACCTAGTTGACCAACAACGCGCATTGCGTCTGGAGCAGCAATAACAACATCAAAGTCTAAGTTACCAGCTTTAACTTGTTCTGCAAGGTCTTCCATACCAACAACGTCAGCACCAGCTTCTTTAGCGGCTTCAGCAGCAGCGCCCTGAGCGAATACTGCAACGCGTTTAGTTTTACCAGTACCTGCAGGTAGGTTAGTCGCACCACGAACCACTTGGTCCGATTTACGTGGATCAACACCTAGGTTAATAGAGATATCAACAGACTCTTTAAATTTAAGAGGTGGTAATTCGTTTAAAATTTGTACCGCTTCTTCAAGAGTGTATAATTTTTCGTTTTCTACACGCTCAGCGATCAATTTTTGACGTTTAGTAAGTTTACTCATTTACACACCCTCCACATCGATGCCCATTGAACGCGCAGTACCAGCAATGGTACGTACAGCAGCATCCAAATCAGCAGCAGTTAAATCAGCTTGTTTAGTCTGAACGATTTCTTCAAGCTGGGCACGAGTAACTTTACCTACTTTAGTCGTGTTTGGTACACCAGAACCTTTTGCGATACCAGCTGCTTTACGCAACAAGAAGGCAGCAGGTGGTGACTTCATGATAAATGTAAATGATTTATCAGCGTACACTGTGATTTCAGTAGGAATTGGCAGACCTGGTTCCATGCTAGCAGTTGCAGCGTTGAACTCTTTACAGAATGCCATGATGTTCACACCTTTTTGACCTAATGCAGGACCAATTGGTGGTGAAGGGTTTGCTTTGCCAGCAGGCACTTGCAGTTTGATGTAACCATCAATCTTCTTAGCCATGAGATTTTCTCCTTTACGGGTGATAACGCTTGCTACTCATACTTACTAATTTAACGAAAGCAAGTTAATAAGCAGAGCACTCCGCTCCCCGGGGGTTAAAATGCTTAGCTTAGTTTTTCAACCTTACTAAACTCTAATTCGACCTGAGTTGGTCTGTTAAATACGTTTACTGTTAACTGTAATTTAGACTTTTCGTAATCGACCTTTTCAACCAAACCTTTAAAGTCTGTAAACGGTCCATCAATAACCAGAACTTCTTCACCTGGTTCAAACAGTGTTTTAGGACGTGGCGCTTCTTCAGTTTGTTTCAGACGATTTAAAATACGATCCGCTTCAACTTTTGTAATCGGCGCTGGGTTTTCTGGTGTACCACCAATAAAACCAGTAATACGTGGGCAATCATTCACAATGTGCCACGTATCATCATTCATTTCCATTTCAATCAATACATAACCCGGAAAGAATTTACGCTCACTTTTACGCTTTTTGCCGTCTTTCATTTCAACGACTTCTTCGGTTGGTACCAAAACCTCACCGAATTTATCAGCAAAATCACTGCGATTGATACGATCCGTCAAATAGCGTTGGACTTGCTTTTCATATCCTGAAAATGCTTGCACGATATACCAGCGCATATGTTTCTCCATGACGTCAATCAAACGACTACTAATTAAAAAAACAGGCTGTGATGCTTAATATAATGATATATAAAGCCCAGCCCTTACAATTTTTGTTATCTGTTATTAGCCGATGAATAAACCGACCAACCAATTAAAGAAGTTATCTAATAACCAAACAATGACAGCGACGATACCAATCACTAATAACGACTGCCAGGTGTACTGAATGGTTTCATTCTTACTTGGCCAAGTTACACGACGTAATTCAATACTGGCATCTTTAAGTAATACCTTAAAGCTACGCCCTTGATTGGTCAGTGCCAAACAAATAATAGATAGAACCACTAATGAGGCGATAATCCCAATGCGAACCCAGATGTCGTTGGCTGGCTGCCAAATACCTGGTAATTTATAGTTCACTAAGGTTGCGCCAATCAAAGCGGCAAATGCAATAGCCCACAGCGCCATATCTTTTGGAGAGCGGGTTTTTGCAACTTCTACTGCGCTTTTATTACTACTAGTAACACTATTACCTGGCGTTTTATGAGCGCTCTGCTTCGCGTCAGATAACTTGTTATCTAGGTTATCCTGTTGGTTGCTCATAATTGAATTGCCTTACGAATTAGACGATAGAGTTAATAACCGCCTATCTGTATGGTAAAAGAAGAGTGCTTGCTAGTGCAGCTAAGACAGTTAAATATATGGCAGGCGATGAGGGACTCGAACCCCCAACCCTCGGTTTTGGAAACCGATGCTCTACCAATTGAGCCAATCGCCTATAGTTAAGGTTGACTATTATACAATCTTTTTTGTGGAATGCAAGCCTTGTTGCTCTCACAAAGTTGATATTGTGTTAATTGCTAATAATCGCCGCTATTGTAATCAATTGACGCTTTATTTTCAAACCTTAAGCATCACTTTTTTAATGCAATAGTTGCTTTTTTTAATGAATTATTTAAATCACATGCTAATTAAATGTCATGCTAAGTCACCTAGCAGATCTAATGACTCAATTTTAAATAACTCAATAAACTGCGCTTAAGGGAAAATAACTTCTTTATATTTATAACGACATATTAAGTATAAGCTAACTACTCATACTGTCTTTTTATCAATATACTCTTTATCAATACGATTTAGCACATAAAAAAAGACCGCCTCAATGAGACGGTCTTTTTCGCTTAATGCGTAGCTAACAACTAATAAATATTAGTCTTTAACGTTAGCAACAACACCAGCACCTACAGTACGGCCACCTTCGCGAATCGCGAAACGTAAACCTTTGTCCATAGCGATTGGGTGGATTAGCTCTACGCTCATCTCAACGTTATCGCCTGGCATTACCATTTCAGTACCTTCTTGTAATGAGATAGCACCCGTTACGTCAGTAGTACGGAAGTAGAACTGTGGACGGTAACCATTTAGGAATGGAGTGTGACGACCACCTTCTTCTTTTGATAGTACGTATACTTCTGCGTCGAAGTTAGTGTGTGGCGTGATTGAACCTGGCTTAGCTAGTACTTGGCCACGTTGTACGTCTTCACGCTTAGTACCACGTAGTAGTACACCACAGTTCTCACCAGCACGACCTTCGTCTAGTAACTTACGGAACATCTCGATACCAGTACAAGTGGTTTTCACTGTGTCTTTGATACCAACGATTTCGATCTCGTCACCAACTTTGATGATACCTGATTCAACACGACCAGTTACAACGGTACCACGACCAGAGATTGAGAATACGTCTTCGATAGGCATTAGGAATGGCTTATCTACGTCACGCTCTGGCTCTGGGATGTAAGTGTCTAGAGTTTGTAGTAGTTCTACTACTGCTGGCTCACCGTATTTGCCGTCATTGCCGTTTAGGGCTTCTAGAGCTGAACCTTTGATGATTGGCGTGTCATCACCTGGGAAGTCGTAGTCTGATAGTAATTCACGTACTTCCATTTCTACTAGTTCTAGTAGCTCTTCGTCATCTACCATGTCACATTTGTTCATGAATACGATGATGTATGGTACACCAACCTGACGTGATAGTAGGATGTGCTCACGAGTTTGTGGCATTGGGCCATCAGTAGCTGATACTACTAGGATAGCGCCGTCCATCTGTGCTGCACCAGTAATCATGTTTTTAACATAGTCAGCGTGACCTGGGCAGTCTACGTGTGCGTAGTGACGTGCTTCAGTGTCATACTCGATGTGTGAGGTGTTAATTGTAATACCACGTGCTTTTTCTTCTGGTGCTGAGTCAATTGCAGCATAGTCTTTGGCTTCGCCGCCAGAAGTTTTAGCTGCTACTGTTGCGATAGCTGCCGTTAAAGTAGTTTTACCGTGGTCAACGTGACCAATTGTACCGACGTTTACGTGCGGCTTGCTTCGTTCGAACTTGGCCTTTGCCATGTGTCTATCCTCTTTATTATGGGTTTACTAAAACAAATAGTATTACCAGGTTATCACAAACTGTGTTTGCTTATTAGAAGCGGCAAGCTGATTGTCTAGCTACTGCTGTCTTCTCAATTGTTATTACTTTATTATTTATAATGATCGGTTGTGCTAAATGTCTAACTACTGAGCATAATAGGATTTAGTTTATGACAACACTAAAAGGCAACACGAAGTGCTGCCTATCAAATAATTATCTCATTACTGCTGTCATTTGGTTCAAGGTCATTGTCAGCCCTTGTAGATATTTTGATTTAAAAATAATCACCTATTAATTAACTCAGTCAGACCAGCTCAATTAAACCAAACTTATAAAATATAAAAAGATGTTCAATAAAAGCAAATGGCTTTTAGTTAATTGCTAAAACCAATTTTGTTCGTTTAACGTTACTTAACTCAACTACCGTATATAGACCGAACTTAATGCAACTTAAATAGTGGAGCTCATATCGAGAATTGAACTCGAGACCTCTCCCTTACCAAGGGAGTGCTCTACCGCTGAGCTATATGAGCATAATGAACTATTTATATGGTGCGACTAAGTTTTTGCGATCTTTTGCCAAGCTATTGTGTTGATAAGTTGGAGCGGGTGGCGGGAATCGAACCCGCGCCATCAGCTTGGAAGGCTGAGGTTCTACCATTAAACCACACCCGCAAATCAATGCTTGCTTACACTACCAATATGCTTATAAAAAACATCTTATGCATAATGACCTAAAAGTGCCTGATAGCATTCTTTTTAGCTAATAGGCAATTAGGGTTGATAGCATCGCTGATCTTGGTAGATTAACACTTGAACATGTTTTTGAAAATACTGCTAGAAAATGGTGGTGGGGGAAGGATTCGAACCTTCGAAGCTTTCGCGACAGATTTACAGTCTGTTGGGTTTGACCGCTCCCCAACCCCACCTAAGGTGTAAAACTATGAATAGTGAAATAGTCTTACTAAAATTGCTAGAAGCAAAGTACTCTGAAGAATGGTGCCGACTGCCGGAATCGAACTGGCGACCTACTGATTACAAGTCAGTTGCTCTACCAACTGAGCTAAGTCGGCTTGTTCCTTCAAAGTGGTGAGTATTCTAGCAAATATTTTCTAAAACACAACCCCTAATTGCACTTTTTTTTAAATTATTTTCATTTTTTTGTTTTTTACCACAAAAAACCGGCCTGTTAATTGCTGTTATATAACCATAAAGCAACCGCTAAGCCCACTAAAATCAACACAATCCAAAGCGCCATGCTATTTCCTTTTGGATTAGTATTATTTGCAGGCGTTTGGCTATTAGCATGAGCAACAGGATGCGGTTTTGGCTCAGATATTGGATTTTCCGCTTTCGGATGCGAATTTTCGATACCTGATAATTGACCCGTTGCCGCTTCTCTTGCTTTTTCGACTTCAGGATCTGCATCTTCAACCAAAGCTTCTTTATGCTCAGGTTGCTGTTGTTCAGATGACTGCGTATCAGCAATCTGTTGTGCTGTATTGTCCACTACTGGCTGTTCAGTGGCAGGTGGTACGCTGCTTTGATTTGGATCACCGACTGGAATAGGTTCTTCAAGCTCAGCCTCAAGCGCCTCTTCTAATCTTTCTTCACTGATTTGCTCAACAGTTTCAGTTTTTGTTTCTGCTGTATCATGTTTTGGCTGCGCATCAACATCACTAGCAACTGGCTGAGTGTCTACTGCTTGCTGCTCAACCACTTCCTGCTCTGCTGACGCTTCATCCGCTACGTTAGGAGCGATAGTTTCTGTAGTAGTCGTACTACCCTCATCTGCTTCAGACGCAACCACAGGCGCATCTGCTGCGCTGTCAGCTGCTGGTAACACGGTAAACTCAAAGCTTGCAAACTGAACCACATCTTCTACAGATAACGATTCTGCTTGATTGGCTGCTAATTGCTTTTCGTTAACAAATGTACCATTCGATGAGCCTAAGTCAGTCACAGTCAAGCTACCATCGTCAAGCACGTCTAGCTTAGCGTGATTGCGTGATACTTCCTTGCTGCCCAGCACCACATCATTATCGGTGCCACGGCCAACAGACAGCGTCTGCGTCACTGGTATGGTCAAATCACCCAAGACGTCAGTCAGGGCAGACAATTGCCATTTACTAGTACCAGTTGTGCTGTTTGCAACATCGGTATCTTCGGTTGTGGCTGTTTCTGTGGCCGCTGGTACTAATTGAGCCGCTACTTGTTGGGTGCTACCTTCATGCTGCGCAGCCAATACTCTTAGGCTACCAAAGCTAATAACATCATCAGAATTAACCAGTACGGGCTCATTAGCAGGTGCTTTTACACTGTGTACAGAAGTACCTGTGCTGCTACCTAAGTCTGTCACATACAGCTGATTACCTTCGACGCTTAACTTAGCATGGTGATCAGCAACCTGATCGCTATCAATAACCACATCATTATCATCAGCACGACCCACTGTTAACTGATCAGCGGTACCGAAACTAATATCGCCCAGGCTATCTGAAATGGCGGTAAACTGCCATGGCTTAGCATCCGCCGCTGCTGCCGCTGCAACCGTTGCGATAGAAGCCAGTGGAGCAGCTGGTGATGATGTTTCAGCAGTATCAGTTGCTTGACGACCATTAGTGTCTTCAACGTCAGCTTGCTCAGACGCTGCTACAAGCTCTTCTGTGGCTTGCGCATCATTATCTAGGTGTACCAATACTCTTAAGGTACCAAAGCTAAGCACATCGTCTGAATTGACAGGATGCGGCTCATTAGGTGTCACTTTCTTATTATTAATAAAAGTGCCGTGTACTGTACCTAAGTCGGTGACCATTAGCTGGTCATTTTCTACGCTTAGTTTTGCATGTTGTAGAGCAACTTGGTTGCTGCTGATAACCACGTCATTATCATATCTGCGTCCGACACTCAGTTGATCGTCGAATTTGGCTTCAAGATCGCCTAGTGAGTCGCTAATTGCAGTTAATGTCCAAGACTTATTAGCCGATGTTGTCATGCGAGATCTCCATTCTGATTTTATTGATGATTAAAACAACTTATTTATAGTGTACTTATTTAGGTTATTCGCTTTGTTGATAATAATAAATTCTACCCTATTTGCAACACAACGTATGTTTAAACTGTGTTTTAGCAGTTTAACAGCACTTACAAAAAAACGCCCTTTGATAAGGGCGTCTTAATGATAAATTACAAAAGTGTCAGTCCATAGCTTTTACTTGATATTCAAAGCTTTAGTGCTCACGGGTACTACTAAACTCAACTTCAGGATAACGATCCTGCATCAGTTGCAAGTTAACGCGGCTTGGTGCTAGATAGGTTAAATAACCACCGCCATCGATAGACAGCTGGTCATGCGCTTTTTTCTTAAACTTGGCCAATACTGCCTCATCATCACAATGAATCCAGCGTACTGTGGCAATAGACACCGGCTCAAAAGTACACTGCACTTTGTATTCTTCTTTTAGTCTGTGCGCAACCACTTCGAACTGCAACACACCCACGGCGCCCAAAATTAAATCGTTATTAATCTGAGGCATAAACACCTGAGTTGCGCCCTCTTCAGACAGCTGCTGCAAACCTTTTTGCAATGCTTTAGATTTTAGCGGATCTTTTAACACCACGCGGCGGAATAGCTCTGGCGCAAAGTGAGGAATACCAGTGAAGTTTAAGTCTTCACCTTCGGTAAAACTGTCACCAATACTAATAGTCCCGTGGTTATGCAGACCAATAATATCGCCTGGATACGCTTCCTCTAACGCCTCACGGTCACCTGCTAAGAAGGTCAATGCATCAGAGATACGCACCTCTTTGCCCAAGCTGACATGCTTCATCTTCATGCCTTTTTCATACTTGCCTGAGCACACACGCAAGAACGCAATGCGGTCACGGTGACGTGGGTCCATATTGGCCTGAATCTTAAACACAAACCCACTAAAGGCTGTCTCGTCTGCTGCCACTTCACGCTCTTGGGTCGGGTGATTTTTTGGTGGTGGCGCATGCTCAATTAAGGTATCCAGCACCATATTTACCCCAAAGTTACCCAACGCTGTACCGAATAATACTGGTGTCATTTCCCCTTTTAGGAACATATCGACATCGAAGTCTTCGAGCGCCATCTGTACCAGTTCTAGCGATTCTTCAAAGGCAGAGAATGCTAATGGTCCTAGACGTTCACGAATGTCTGGATAATCGTAGCCGTCACGGGTTTCTATCTCAGTTATTTCACCGCCATGACCTTTGCTATATAAATAGGTTTTGTCTTCGGTTAAGTGATAAACACCTACGAAATCTTGCCCCATACCAATCGGCCAAGTCACGGGCACACATTTGATTTTAAGCACGTTTTCAATTTCATCTAACAGCTCAAGTGGGTCACGAATCTGACGGTCTAGCTTGTTAACGAAAGAGATAATCGGTGTGTCACGCATACGACACACTTCCATTAATTTAATGGTACGTTCCTCAACACCTTTCGCGCCATCGACCATCATTAGCGCGCTATCTACAGCGGTTAATGTGCGGTAAGTATCCTCAGAGAAATCGGCGTGACCTGGAGTATCTAGTAGGTTAACGATATGATCTTTATAAGGAAACTGCATCACTGAGGTGGTAATCGAGATACCACGCTCTTGCTCCATACTCATCCAATCTGAGGTGGCATGGCGATCGGTTTTACGACTCTTCACTTCACCAACTACCTGAATGGCCTGACCCCAAAGCAACAGCTTTTCGGTCATGGTGGTTTTACCCGCATCCGGGTGAGAGATAATGGCGAATGTGCGTCGTTTGGCGACTTCTTTGGCTAAGGTTTTAGGATCTACGCTCATAATTTAGGTTCAACTGTGGTGTCATTTAATAAGGATGATGATTCAATAAATAGGATATTTGATAAAGATGATTTTCAATTTTAAAAAAGGGTTGCTATCGATGGGGCATTAAACCAATAGCCCTATTTAATAGTAGCAGGTTCAATAATGAGCCATCACAACCAATGAAAATAATGCCGCTATTGTATCTGATTTCGCTTCTCTGTGCGAAAAATCTGCGTGTTCAGATCCAGTCATTGGTCCAATCATAGCCACTTATCGTCAACCATAGCCGCTTATCCAAAGTCATTCGTACAATGACTGTTACTTGACTCAACATAGTCATATCAGAGTGCCTTATAAGACTGTGTCATTATTAAGTCATGTCACATAAACCATCAAAAACACACAAAGCTGCTGTAAACACTTACGACTCATACACGTAAAGTTGTGATGTGGTTGCTACTATAATGATTATCAGTTAATGCTGTTAGTTAATAAGATATTTAACCAAACCGTTATTTATCCAGCAGATTATAAAACTCACAAATTCAAATAAATTCAAATAATAAGGAATGCACTATGAAAACTATTTATTCAACAGTGGCTACTGTAAAAAACGGAAGAATGGGTTCGGCAACAGTTAATGACAGCGACCTAGTTATTAACATGGTACCACCAAGCACAGACGAAGATGCGGATGGTAATAACCCAGAGCAGCTATTTGCTATGGGCTATGGTGCTTGCTTTGACAGCGCATTAGGCGTGGTAAAAAAACAAAAAGACGCTAAATTTGACTCAACCACCGAAGTTGAAGTTGAGCTATTAGCCGGCGGCATGCATGATTATAACCTAGGCGTTAGAATCCATGTGATTGTTGAGAATACTGACCTATCAGCGGATGAGATTCAAGCCTTGGTCGAAGAAGCACACAAAGTTTGCCCATACTCAAAAGCTGTGAAAGGCAACATCGATGTTGAAGTTGGCTCTGAAGTAAAATAAGTACTTTTGCTTATACTTATATACTTATAAAATTCGTAGCTTAATAAAGCAGCATATAAAATTGCCAACAAAACAGGGTGACGCTTAACGCGAGCCTGTTTGTTGTAAAACGCTCAATTCGTATTAACGGATTGAGCGTTTTTTATGGCACCGGTTTTAAGGAACCAGCAAACCCTTTTGACAATCGACCCATGGCCGGTCTATTTTTTGGTTATAATAACCGCATTAATAAAAATACAAACCAACCACTTGCTGCTGACTTTTCATCTTATAGTCAAAGAAATCTAAAATGGTTACAAGGCAACCGAGCGCAAGTACTACAACTGTAGACTTAGCGAGGTTAACACTGTAACTGTTTAGTAGTTCGCTGACTATATTTGATTTTGAATTGATTTATATCTTGCTAAACACTATTTAAATTTGACTGCTTTTTAGGATTATTATGACTGATAACACCAATAATATTACCGACACCTCTCACGATGCACTCGATCCAAATGAGCTGCCTACATTTGATGACATGCCCAATGTCGCCAGCATGGACATCAGTCATATTAATAAAGAACAGCCGCCATTTATTTTAGTCGACGGCTCCTATTATCTGTTCCGTACTTATCATGCGTTGCCAAAAACCATGATGAATACTCAAGGGCTAACTACCAATGCCATTCGCGGTACGCTCAATGCCCTGCTTAAAGTGATGCGTCGTTATAACCCTACTCATATGGCGGTTTGCTTTGACACCAAGTCACCGACATTTCGTCACACCATGTCTGAAGAATACAAGGCCAATCGTCCAAAAATGGACCCTGAACTGGCCGAACAGATTCCTTATATCCATCGCTTGGTACGCGCACTTGGTATCCCGTTACTTCGCATTGAAGGCGCTGAAGCGGATGACATTATCGGTACACTGACCCAACGCGCGGTTGCAGAAGGTCATCATGTGGTGATTTCAACCGGTGATAAAGACATGGCGCAGCTGGTCAACGACTGTGTGATATTAGAAGACAGCTTCACTGGCAAAGTCACTGACGTGCAAGGCGTGAAAGAACGCTTTGGTATCAAGCCCGCCCAAATGATTGACTATTTAACTCTCATGGGAGATGCCTCAGACGGTATTAAAGGCGTGCCTGGTATCGGTAAAAAGACCGCTGAAAAGCTGCTCAACGAATATGGCTCATTGGACGAAATTTTAGCCAATGCAGAAAACATCAAAGGCCGCGCTGGAAAAAACCTAGTCGAGCACGCTGATGATGTACCGATGAACAAACAACTGGCAACCATCGTTACCAACTTGTCTATCGGACAGGACTGGGAAGACCTACGTATTAATACTGACAGCACAGCGTTCATTGATGAGCTGCGTGATTTATACAGCGAACTTGAATTCAAAAATGAATTGGCATCGCTTGAACATCCTAACCATCCTGCCAACGCGCAAAGCCGTAGTGTCGATGACAGCAAAGCCAGTGCCGAATCACAAGCGCAGATTGCCAAAACCCTACAAAGCCAGACTCAAGCTGCCATTATCGAGCAAGTCAAAGACAGCAAGGATCACGAAAAAGCCTGGCATACCATATTAGATGAGCCAGCATTTGATAGCTTATTGGCAAGACTAGAAGCTGCGCCCTACTTCGCAGTTGATACCGAAACTACCAGCATCAACTGGCGTGAAGCCGATATCGTGGGTTTGTCTTTTGCATTGCAGGCCCATGAAGCCTATTACATCCCGCTCAATCATAAATTAGAAGAGGATCCGCTGACAGCCAAACAGTTAGATCAGCAAACAGTACTGGCAAAGCTAAAACCAATTTTAGAAAATCAAGACATCGGCAAGATTGGTCAAAACTTAAAATATGATGCGCATGTACTGCGTCGTTATGACATTAATTTAAATATCAGTCCAAAAAACTGGGCTATGGACACCATGCTTGCCAGCTATGTTTTAAACGCTGCCGCAACCCGTCATAGCATGGACGACTTGGCCCGCCATTATCTACACACCCAAACCATTACTTATGAAGACGTGGCTGGTAAGGGTGCTAAGCAAGTGACCTTTGATCAAGTGGCAATCGATATTGCCAGTGACTATGCGTGTGAAGATGCCGACATCACCTATCAATTGTTTGAGCTATTCCAAGGTCAGCTCAAAGACGACAGCATCAACCTGCGTCTACTGCATGAGTTAGAAATCCCTGTATCGCAAATCTTAGGTGAGATGGAAGCGACCGGTATTTTAATCAAACGCTCTTTCTTAAATGAGCTGTCTCAGCGCTTCGATGAAGAAATTGGTGAGCTTGAAAAGCAAGCCTACTATGAAGCTGGCGAAGAATTTAACTTAGGTTCACCCAAGCAGTTGGGCGAGATGTTATTTGAAAAGTTAGGCGTGGTTGGCGGTAAAAAGACCAAGTCTGGCCAGTATTCAACCGGTGAAGCTATTTTGTCAAAAATAGATCACCCACTTGCAGAGATTGCGCTTGAGTATCGCAGCTTAGCCAAACTTAAGAACACCTATACTGATGCGCTTGATGCAGTGGCTGACAAAGACACTGACCGCGTGCATACCAGCTATCATCAAGCACTGACCAGTACAGGGCGTTTGTCTTCAACCGATCCTAACTTACAAAACATTCCGATTCGTACTAAGACAGGTCGCTTAATTCGCCAGGCCTTTATTGCACCAGAAGGGCGTGTGATTTTGGCAGCCGACTACTCGCAAGTGGAACTGCGCTTGATGGCACATTTCTCTGGCGATGAAAACTTAACCCGTGCGTTTAATGAAGGTCTGGATATTCACAGTGCCACAGCCGCTGAAGTACTGGGCAAACCTGTCGCAGACGTGACCCCGACTGAACGTCGTAACGCCAAAGCCATTAACTTTGGTCTGTTATACGGTATGGGCGCCTTTGGTCTGGCCAAACAGTTAGAAATGACGCGCAACGAAGCACAAAGCTATATTAAACAATACTTTGAGCGTTATCCTGGCGTACAGCAATATATGGAAGATACCCGCAATAGCGCGCTACAACATGGCTATATCGAAACCATCTTAGGTCGTAAGCTCTATACTCCAGATATTGAGCACAGCAATCAAATGGTTCGCCGTGGTGCAGAGCGTGCAGCGATTAACGCCCCACTACAAGGCAGTGCCGCGGACTTGATTAAGCTGGCAATGGTTGCCGTCGACAAAGTATTGCCAAAAGACAATGCCAAAATGCTGCTGCAAGTGCATGATGAATTGGTGTTTGAAGTCGATGCCGATAAAGTAGATGAGATTGCAGCCCTGATTAAAACGGCAATGCAAAACGTACTAAGTGACACGGCGAAAGAGCTGGGCTGGGAGGTTGACTTTGCGGTGCCATTATTAGTTGAAACCGGCGTTGGTAATAACTGGGATGAGGCGCATTAAGCCAGTGCTATAAACCCTGTTTAACACTCGATAGACAAATGGGACTGGTTGCTTTTGGCGCCAGTCCTTTTTCATTTAGCCTATTTTTCCTAACCAATTTCACCAATAACAAAATTCGATATTATTACCCGACATTGGTTGATAACTGCTATTATAGAGATAATAACCTGCTTAAGGACTAGCATGAACTACCTATCAAATCAAAAACTTACGTCTCTAACAACACACGTATTACACTCAATAAATCAGCACAAACCAGCACTGATTAGCCCTGTCTCTATGTTGACTCCTGTTTCACTGTTGACAATGATACTGCTTAGTAGTCAGGCCGTTGCTCAAGATCAACCTAATGCCAGCAATGCTGAAGATAACAGCCAACTTAGTGTTGGGGTTAGCGCGATGTATGTGAATAATGCATACGACGCTGACAATAAAGTTCGCGTACTGCCCAGCATCTATTATGATAATGGCCAAGTGTATCTTAAAGGCATCCAGTTGGGCGGCTACTTATATGATGATGACACCAGCAAAGTCACTGCCTTTATCCAACCGGGCGGAAACAAGTTTGATCCTGACGATGCCAATGGGGCTTTACGTGGATTAGACAAACGCAAAGTGTCTGGCATGGCTGGGGTTGGTTATCAGCGCCGTGTATCCTACGCCCTCGTTAGTGCTCAGCTTGCCACCGATGTACTCAGTAACAGTAAAGGAACTACCGCCAAGTTATCAGTCGGCACCCGCTTACCGTTAGGCAAAGTTATGGTCATGCCGAGTATTGGCGTTGAATGGGTCAATGACAATTACAACGAATATTATTATGGCGTATCTGAGAAAGAGTCGGCGCAAACAGGGGTTCGCAACTATAAGCCTGGCTCAAGCATCAATCCTTACATTAATGTCAGTGCCAATTATAAGATAAACCAAGACTGGTCATTATTCTTAGGTCAAGCCGTGAGCTATTTGCCGGATGAGCAATATGATAGCCCTATGGTCGATGACCGTGTGAGCTACCGAACCACCTTGGGCGTCAGTTATGACTTTTAAAACGCCTTTATAGACGCTATTGATAGCGAAACAACGGTTAAAGCTGTTGATATTAAAACAAGTTTTAAGTTAGTAGAGATAAAATCGACGGACTGAAATGGATTGATGAGGCTTGGCATGTCTTTGGAACAGATCATCTATTTGCTATTCATTATCTTTTTACTGTTTTCTTTATATGTGAAAAGTAAAAAAATTGAGCATCTAGAGGCAAGAATCAAACAGTTAAGCGCTCGCTCTTCAGGCGATGGTTCTGAAGATGAGCGCTTGCTCTATTTACGAAATCACTTGGCAGAGTTAGATAAAGTGAAAGCGATTAAAGCGCTGCGCAAACGTTATCCTGAATTGTCACTGATTGAAGCAAATGAGTTGTGGCAACAACGATAAATATTAGGGCAGATTTACAGCGTTTTTTTATTGGCATAATAAGGATCATTTTTCTTAAGCCACCAGTTCATATTGTCTTGGCGAGTACGTCTAAATCGCTCAATCCGTTTCTCAAGCTTAGGATGCAACTGACGCGCGGTATCTATGCCAAATAATATAGGCGCAGTAAGTAGCACCCCCTGCCGCAATGGCAGCTTGGGCAATTTCAACCCATCTCCCACATCATCGCCGACAAAGGTCCGAGTGACGCTGGCATTGACCAGCTCAACTGCATGACCACGCCAATTGGTCTCACCCATAATCTGTGACGGCAAATCATGCAGCGCTTTGGCAAGCGGCCTACCGACCTCAAAGTCTAACTTTTGTACCGATAGATAATGATAAAACCATCCCCATGACTCCTGTTCAGTGTTAGGAATACGCGCTAAGTCTACCCCCATCCACCAGGTTGCTAACCGCCACAGATGCATAATGCCTCTGGCTTCTTCCTCGCTAATGCGCGCGCCAAGCCACTTTAGACCTTGAGAGATGAGCAGTGAAAACTGTAAATGAGTCGCTATCATATCCGACTGGTTAATCGGCTGCGCCCAATACTGGGTATCAAAGCCCTCTTTGACCAAGCCTTTTCGAATCATGCTGTGCAGTTGACGCACTCTTATGGTTTGCCGCCACGCTTCTCCGCCAATCGCTAACACGGTGTCATCACCGGTGATTTTTGGATGTTCAGACACCGCCATCATATAACCATAAGTACGGTATAGACGTGGCAGCGCATCGTGTACCAATGCGCCGGTTTTAATCAGTGGTAATGATAAGGCAGGAATACTGTAGCCGGCCATTAATGCCACGTTGCGCAGCAGCCAGACTAAGGTCAGCGGATAGCGCCGATAGGCAATCGCCCCTTTTTCAGCAAGCTTAGCGTCAAACCAATCAGGGTGCGTGGCAAACTGCTCACGCAACTGTTGAAAGTCCGGATCATCGAGCAGATGCGCTCGATCTGATGCCTCAAACCCAGCTTTATCAACGATAGATTGCTGCAGCGCATCGGCAAATCTACCGTGTTTTTTGATAATCGCGTCAACCACAGCATCAGTAATCTCGTAGCCATTGGCTATTTGATCTAATCGCTCAGGCTTAATGGTATAGTCGCTGGGTAATAAAAACCGGCGCATACGCTGTAGCACTTGCAGGTCTTGATTCTCATCGAGACGTGCCGTGCGGCCATAGTCATAGATAGATGTCGCTTTGTGTTTGTTGGTCATGACTGTTTTGGAGCGAGCTGTTGTTTGTGAATCCATAGTACTCTTATCCTTTAACCACATGAACCTTACTTGTCCTTTAGTCACACTTGGCTGCAACCACAAAGCGGCCATCCCGAAGTGGCAGTCTTGAAGCGACAATCACAAGACGGAAATCACGAAATGGCAGTCACGAACTGATAGCCTGCGTGCTATTTTTTAAATTTACCAAGCCAATCTAAGCCTTTTTGTACATATTCGGTCGCACGCTGCATACTTGGACTTAGTGGTTTGTCATGCATATTAATGCGACTCATATCACCCTTATAATGCGCCACTACCCGCTTATTCATCATCGCAAACCATAATGGCGGAATATAAGCCGGCACAATCATACTGGCATAGCCACTGGGCAGCTGTGGCGACTCATCAAAGTGGCGCAACACCTGATATGGACGGCTTGGATGAGCATGATGGTCTGAATGACGCTGCAATTGATATAAGAATAAGTTGGTCACTGTGTTATTACTGTTCCAGCTATGCTCAGGGCGGGTCGGCTCATAGCGACCATTGGCATCTTTTTGGCGCAATAGACCATAATGCTCTAAGTAATTGACTGACTCTAATAAACTAAAACCATACAGGGCTTGAATGGCGATAAACGGAATCACCTTTTTGCCATTGAGCATATACAGCGCGGCATATAAGGCAGCGGTGATGGCCCAGCCTTGAAGCAGCTCATTGTTTTTGTGCCAAAAGCCTTTATTACGACGCTCCAAGCGTTTGCGCTCAATGTTAATGGCTGAACGCAATCCACCGATGACCGTACGCGGTAAAAACTGCCAAAAACTTTCGTTGTAACGGCTGGTAGCCGGATCTTGTGGGGTAGCAACCCAGCGATGATGGCCAAAGTTATGCTCAATAGCAAAGTGACCATAGGCCGATGGCGCCAAACTAAATCTTGCCAAAGTACGGTTTAGCGAGTCTTGTTTGTGACCCAGCTCATGCGCAGCATTAATTGCAATGCCACTACCGATACCGGCAGTAATGGCCACACCCAGCTTGTTATACCAAGGCATTTTACGGTGTGTGAACTGATGAGCGGCAATGAAGAGTGCGGTATAATTTAGCGGGATAAAGGCATGTACAATCTTTTGATAATAGGCGTCATTTTCAAGCGCTTTAAACGCAGATTCAGTTAAGTTATCGTCATCCTTACCAATGAGCACATCCAGCGCTGGAATAAAGCCATAAGTGAACAAACTGCCCGACCAAGCTACTAATGTATTTTTTAAGTCTGGGCCTTGCTGATCTTTCACTCCCAGATACATCGCCCACCCAATAATGGGTGCCAATGGACTGAGTAACCACATTTTGCGCTTAGGATCTGACAGGCGATTATAGGCAACCGCCTTGCTGATTTGATAATGTTGTTCAGGCTGTAGATTAGCGCTCATATTACGCTCCTTGTATTTGAGATAAATGCTGAAATGTTCTGAAATAGATACGACTGTGTATTAATTGAGGTGTTAAGCGTATGTATTTATTGAAAATGTTGTTTGGCTTATTGCTTAACTTATTGTTTGACTAAGACATCCTTGCTTAGTAGATTCATATTAGCATATTTATATGGCCAAGTTTAAAGACACCTTTTTTAAAGCCTGTCGAAGCCTAACATCTAAATGTTAACTAACCGATAATGAGTAATATGAACGCATTAGTCTATGACGGCTCTGGTAATATGGCCTGCTTTAACGGTATAATAAAAAAATTATAAACAATACAGTCTAAATATTAAGCTTGTCTTCACCCAATACTTTTATTGAATGATTCCTTCTATAAAGATAAGCTCAGTGGCTACTGTGCTGTTACTGCTTATCTTACTTTTATAGCGCTTAAAACAACCTCTATTTTATCCCATATTCTATTGATACAACACGTATTAATTGAACTATACGTTGCATCTTGCTGTAATAAATTCAGGAGACCACTATCATTACTGAAGATAGCCTCATAGAAATCCTTGAAGCCTTGGCTTTACTATTATGCTTAATCCCGTCTGCAAAATATGCGTTCAATAGTCAGCTTAAAATAGGCTGGCTGTTTTGGGTCGCCTCGATTTTGATCTTTATCTCAGCCATTCGCCGAGAGTTAAGCTTTATTCCAAAATTATTCATCACTGAGACTTATCTGATTCTAGGCCGCTCTTATTACTGGTGGGAAGATGTGTTTTTAATCTCGATTGCGCTCATTGCATTGGCATTCTTAGTGCTCTCATGGCGCTACCTGTGGGGTTTCTTAAAAATCACACCAAAGGCGTTGTACGTGAGTGTCACTAGCTTAGTGTTTACCCAGTATTTGGGCGAAAACGGCATTGGCTTTAGTCATGATGCCGGCGTAATGGTAGAAGAAATTTCTGAAGCCACTATTTATCTGATTGACTTCTTGTATTTATGGCGCTTTAAATTGTCTGAATTTGAATACAATCTGAGCCCTGACCATGTCAAAAACCCTGCTGTACACTCTAGCTCATATAGTGACGCTCAATCTGAAGTCTCTGAGGACGAGTTAGAATACAAGTCGCCTAAGTCTTGTTAGTTTCTAGCTATTGGTCGTTATTTCAGTGACCAATAGCATCGCAAACAGCTTGTTTTAAAAACTTCTAATCTCAATAATTCTCCAACTATCTCTTTAAATAGCCCCTGCTCTTTAAAGAGCTTCTGTAAACAATTCTAACCAAACCTGCCTCTGAAAAATCTCTTCTGAACAACACAGCTATTTGACTAAAATAGCGCTGCAATTGGTTATTAAAAATAAAGTTGATGGTCAAAAAACAAATTAAACAGAACAAAAGTTTGACATAAACCCGTGAGTACATTGTTTTTTTTGCTAAAACCACACCGGTTATGCATTATAGCTATACAGTCTATGTAACTTTCATTTATATGAATAAGCAGTATTTTGGATTAATAAATATGCTTTAGATTAATAAACAGCCTCACATTCAGAATGGCTGACCACTCACAATACTTTTTTAATTAACAAAGACAAGGACGCGCTTAATGACCCCTCTTTCAATTCTAATTACCGGTGCCTCTCGTGGCATTGGCTTAACTACCGCAAAAAAACTGGCCGCCAAAGGTCATAATGTTGGCCTATTCGATATCGATGTGGAACAACTTGAAACTGCTCTAAACGATAAAGCCTTTAAAAAGGCCATTAAATCAAACTCAATAGCCCACGGCAATTTGGACGTCACTCTCCCTGAAGACTGGGACGCCGCTATTGAATTAATGAATGAAAAATTTGGTAGTATTGATGTCTTAATCAACAACGCGGGTATCTTGGTGACCGGTGATTTGCCTGATACCAACCTAGATGCGCAATTAAAGTTGGTCGATATCAACTGTAAAGGCGTACTGACCGGCTGTCATAAAGTCGGTAGCCAAATGACAGGTCAAAGTTATGAGAAGATCATCAACCTCTCATCTGCCTCTGCCATTTATGGTCAACCTGAAATTGCACCCTACTCTGCCAGTAAATTCTTTGTTCGCGGCTTAACAGAAGCATTGAATATCGAATTTGAACCAAAAGGCATTAAAGTGGTCGATGTGATGCCACTTTGGGTACAAACCGATATGACTAAAGGTGTGAGCGTGACCAGTATTGATCGCTTGGGCTTAAACCTAACCGCTGACGATGTGGGCAAATTGCTTTACAAACTATCAGTTGCGCCTAATAAAAAGCTGACCAAAACTCACTATTCAGTAGGTATCCCTGCGAAAGTATTTAATGCACTGGCACAAATTTCGCCAAGTGCTTCTATGGTACGCTGGGTTAATAAAATGGTCGGTGCCTAGCATCCGTTCAACAAGCTATTTAAAAAAATATTCAATATAAGTCGGCACTGTGCCGGCTTTTTTATTGGTCGTAGCAAACGCATATAAGTTACAACTCTTAACGTCTCTAACATAACCTGCACAACACATAACTGAAGCCTTACCGATAAACTTTAAATCCGTGTTTATAATTTAATTATTCAGTTGTTATTAATTAGCCAGTAATTATTTAGTTAGTAATTTAGTTAACTGATTAACTGACCAAAAGTATTGTTTTTGATAGCTTCAAACCCCGTACTTTTATAATAAAAAAAATTAACCACATTCATTTTAATCAACCGTTAACAACGATCATTAAATAAATTGAGGATAATATTATGAGTGACAAGCGTCTTTCAGACAGTATGGAATCTGCACTAAACGAACAAATGAACAATGAAGCAGCGCAGGCACAAGCCTATTTAGCGCTTGGTATTTGGGCAGATTCAAACAACTATGCTGGTATTGCAGAATTCTTCTATAAGCATTCTGAAGAAGAGCGTCAGCACATGTTTAAATTCTTAGAATATATCCAAACTCGTGGCGGCGAAGCTAAAATTGGCGCCATCCCTGCACCACAAGACAATCCAACCGACTTAAAGTCGTGTATTGAAGATGTGTGGCAGCATGAGCTGGATAACTCGAAAAAGATTTATGCGTTAGTTGATAAAGCGCTAGATGAGCGTGATTGGCCAACATTTAACTTCCTACAATGGTTCGTTAAAGAGCAAATCGAAGAAGAAGCCTTGATTGATGAGCTACGTGATAAGTTTGCATTAGCTTCAGAAAGCAAAGACAACAACGCTAACTTCTACTCACTGGACCGCGATATGGCCAATGCCCCTCAGGAAGCTGAGCTGCCACGTGAGCAAAATCTATAAGTTAGCGATAATAGCGAACAATACTAGCCAGCTAGCGATTAAGAAGACAGCTAACCCTTTCTCAAGTTCAGTCTCAAGGAGTAGACAATGAAAGACCCATTAGATAATGCCATTGATCTTGACTCAATGCTTGAACAAGAAGAAGCTGAAAGTCTGCAACAGGGCTTGACCCCTATGCAGCGTCAAAATATAGACGAATCACGTATCGATGAGATATTGGTAGACGAAGCGCTTGATGATAAAGACTATCCTAGCATCGGCGATATCGCTGATGAAGATGCAGTCAATCAAAGCTTCGATGACGAATAATTTGATGCTAAATGCTAAATGCTAAATGTCAGATTTTAGATGTTAGAGTTAGACAACCAAGCTAGCCCGCTAGATTAAATAATAGACTGTATATGAAAAGCACCGCCAATGAATTTGGCGGTGCTTTTTATTGGCTTAAAGATTAATAACGCTATCTGTTTAACTTTTAAGAAGTGCAGTTTAGTAGTACAGTTCGTAATACCAGATTAAACCCAACCATCTAGTGTACCTGCCCAACCTGCAACCAAAGGCTTAGCCAACGCTTCCATCATATCAATGTGCCCCTCATCGGTATTGAGGGCTGGGATATAGTGATACTCTTGGCCGCCAGCATTTAAGAAGTTGTCTCGGTTTTCCATCGCCAGCTCTTCTAACGTCTCTAGACAGTCTGCCGAGAATGCAGGGCTCACTACCTGTACCGAGCGCACACCTGACTTACCCCACTCCTCTAACGTCACATCGGTGTAAGGCTTAACCCACTCTTGCTTACCAAAGCGCGACTGGAAGCTAATTATCCATTCGTCATCGTTAAGACCCAACTCCTGAGCCACTTGCGCAGCAGTACATTTACAGCGCTTAGGATAAGGATCGCCTTTATCAGCATAAGGCTGTGGAATACCATGGAAGCTAAACATCAGCTTATCTGGCTTGCCATGCTCTGATTGAAAGCGTCTAATTGAATCAGCCAATGCCTTAATATAAAGTGGATGCGCAAAGTAGTCTTTAACAATGGTTAAATTTGGCAGGTTACGCTGCTGTAGCGACCACTTAGTGACCGCGTCATAAACCGCACCGCCAGAGGTTGCTGAATACTGAGGGAATAATGGCAGGATAACAAAGTGCTCGACCCCCTCACTGCGCAGCTTATCCATCACATCCGGAATACCTGGGTTGCCATAGGTCATGGCAGGATGTACCGATATGTCAAAAGGCGTGTCCTCACTATCAAAACGCTGCTGTAATAGAGCCACTTGCTCTTTTAAAATTCTACGAATCGGAGAATCACCTTCCCAAACACTGGCATAGGCTTCTGCCACACGCTTCGGTCGACTGGGTAGCACAAAAAGATTAAGGATAATGGCCCACAAAAACTGTGGAATCTCTATCACTCTGGGGTCGGATAAAAACTGCTTTAAATAACGGCGAACCGCAGGCGCTGTCGGCTCATCTGGTGTCCCCAAATTAACCAACAAAACAGCAATACGAGGGGGATGATTTGGTTTCATAGCAAAAGAGTTATCCTAAAAAATAGCGTTGGCTTTATCAGTTTAATCATCTGATAATAAGGTTTATAATCAATATATTATATGATTTTTGACCGCTGTTATTGATTTCAATGATTTTGAAAATGATATCAAAAACAATATCGAACCTGACTGCACTGTTTGTGAGCACAGACATCAATAGGTCAAAGTCAGTGTAATTGCTCAGTGTAGCAGTTAGTGGCGTCATGCAACAACAAGCAAGTTGTAGTTAACCGTGCATAAGCCTACAATACTGAAAGCTGTCTGCCAAAAGCAGTGACACTTATTACAACCATCAGTACCAACCAACATCTAGCCTGTCATCATTTTTCTAATTTAATATCATTATTGAGGTAATTTTGAGTATCCAAGCGACCACGACAGATCCAAAATTCGCCAACTCTGTGGGCATTGTTACCCCGCAGACGATGCATTTTGATACCCCATTAACATTAGAATGCAACCGGGTACTGCCTGAGTTTGATTTGGTGTATGAAACTTATGGCACACTCAACGCAGACAAATCCAATGCGGTTTTAATTTGCCATGCCTTATCTGGTAGTCATCATGCCGCAGGCTGGCACAGTGAGGATGATAAAAAGCCAGGCTGGTGGGACAATATGATTGGCCCTAATAAAGCGATTGATACCAATCGTTATTTTGTGGTTTGTCTCAACAATATTGGCAGCTGTCACGGCTCAACAGGACCGACCACACCTATCCCTGATAGTAGCAGTGAAGGTGAACCTGGCAAACCTTACGGCCCCGACTTTCCGCTGATTACCATTAAAGACTGGGTGAAAACCCAGGCCATGCTGTCTGATCGCTTGGGTATTGATGTCTGGCACGCCATCGTTGGTGGCTCTATGGGCGGCATGCAAGCACTACAGTGGTCGGTCGATTATCCGGACCGCTTAAAACGTTGTGTGATTATTGCCAGTACACCGAAACTATCGGCGCAAAATATTGCCTTTAACGAGGTCGCTCGTCAATCCATCTTATCTGATCCTGACTTTAATAAAGGTCGCTATCTAGAAGCAGGTACTTACCCTCGCCGTGGTTTGATTCTGGCGCGTATGGTTGGGCATATCACTTACCTCACTGAAGAAGCGATGAAGTCTAAATTCGGCCGTGACTTAAAGTCGGGTCGCTTTATGTATGGCTATGATGTTGAGTTTCAGGTCGAAAGCTATCTGCGTTATCAAGGTGAGCGCTTCAGTAAAAACTTTGATGCCAATACTTACTTATTGATGACCAAAGCACTCGATTACTTTGACCCGACTCGTGGTTATGTCGATGACGACAGTTTGTCAGACTTAGACGCATTAAAACAAACCCTTAAACACACCCAGTGCCAGTATCTGATTGTGTCGTTTACCACAGATTGGCGCTTTGCTCCGGCGCGCTCAGAAGAGATTGTTGATGCTTTGATGGCCAATGACAAGCCGGTTAGCTATGTCAATGTCGATGCCCCTCACGGTCATGACTCGTTCTTATTTGATATCCCACGCTATATGGGCGCGGTAAAAGGGTTCTTAAACGCCCCGTTTTTAGACAACAAACAGCAACTGAAAGCCAATAATACTAAGGAGCGCTTAGCATGAGAATAGATCATGAACTTGCCAAACGCTGGATCAAACCGCATTCTCGTGTGCTCGATTTAGGTTGTGGTGATGGCTCTTTACTTGAGCACATGCAGCAAACCCTTGGCGTGACTGGCTATGGCCTTGAGCTTGATGAAGATAAGATTAATGAGGCGATCGCCAAAGGCCTGAATATTGTTGAGCAGGACTTAAATGACGGTCTAGCTCGATTTGCAGATGATAGCTTTGATACCGTGGTGATGGCACGTGCCCTGCAGGCGGTCAAATCACCGGATACGCTTTTGCTAGATATGCTGCGTGTTGCTAGAGAGGCAGTGATTACCTTCCCAAACTTCGCCCATTGGCAAAACCGATTACACTTAGGATTAAAGGGACTGATGCCTGTCTCTGAAGCGCTGCCTTATCAATGGTACAACACGCCAAACATTCATCTGTGTACCTTTAAAGACTTTGAGAAACTATGCGCTGATAACGGTATTGAAATCATCAACCGTTATGCGGTAACAGATTCAGGGTTTGGCCCAGGCTTTGGCTCTAGCAAACGCTCTCAGTTAATCAGTAAAGTGGTTAAAAAAGCACCCAACTTATTGGCTGATGTTGCTATTTACCGAGTGACTAAAGCAAACGCTTAATTAAATAAACCAGCTGGATGAATTAAACTGACTGCTCAATTAAACTGAATGAGTTAGTTAAATCAGAGTAAATAACCCGTCAATCTGATATTGACTTTGATGACGACAGATCTGAGCAAAGTGTCGCTAGGGTTAGCCATTTGTTACCCAACACTTACCCGTCTTACTTTGTTACAAATGGCTAACGGTTTTGACTGATAAAGGCAATCTTCTGTTCCTATTTATGGGTCAGACTGTTTGAATTTCGTCATATGGGGTGTTAAGCTATGTAAATCTTGTAGGCGGTCTGTTACCGCTAGTGCAAACCCTATTAAGAATTAATTATTAAATTTGTTTATTAGCTATACCATTTTAGCGTTGAAGCCACTCGTTAATTTGGCTTGTTTTAGGCTTCGTTACTACTTGTATTTATAGAGATTTACACCCTAATTATAGATGCTTAACACCTTAGTGATGCGCACTAAAATTACGCACTATAATTAGATGTTATTGGATTTAAATACCTTCAATTTTTTGGATATACCCGTTATGAAACTACTAAAAGCCACGTTATTCACCGCTTTCTTTTGCACAGCAGGCATCGCGCAAGCTGAATTAGTCGCAAACGTTCCGTTAGACTCTTCTCGCTTTGAGCAAATGAGCATCAGTAACCTAACTGCTCAAGCTAGCCAAGGCAACGACCATGCTCAGTTTTATCTAGCAAAACGCTACCAAAAAGGTATCGGTGTTGCTAAGAACTCATTAAAAGCAATCGAGTGGTATACCCGCGCTGCGAACCAAAACGTAACCCCTGCTCAGCTAAACCTAGGCATCATGTATGCCCGCGGTGAAGGTGTTGCTGTGAACGAACAACAAGCACGTTACTGGTTAGAACGTGCTGCTAAGCGTGGTGATAACCGTGCCAGCTATACACTAGCTCTAATTGACGAGAAGCAACGTAAGCTGGTTGACGCCTACAAATGGTATGACCTATCAGCACGTGATGGCATGCTAAACGAGCAAGTGCGTAACAAAGCACGTGGTAAAATTGGTCAATTGGCATTAAACCTATCAAGCTCTGATGTTGCTGCTGCACGCAGTCAAGCAGACAGCTGGTTCCAAACTAAATAGTATTGTACTAAAGCAGTATTGGGCCAGTTCATTGGTCAATAAAAAAACCCAGCTCATTGCTGGGTTTTTTTGTTTGGACTATTATAAATTAGTTTGGTAAACCAAATTTATCCTTATAAGCCCGTTTAACCTCTTTCTCTATACGAATATACCCCTCAGCTAGCTGGAACAAGTCAGGATTTTCAAAGAATACCGAATTATAAGCTGTAATACTTTTGTTTATTGAAACCGTAGATCTTTTTCTCGTTGAAAAAAATGCATTTTGGTATATTAAAGCCTTACGTGCTGGATGTTTCTTATCATTTAAGATGCTTTCTAAAACACCACCGTTTAAACTTATCCTCTCAATATTCTTTATTTCAGCCTCACCATTTTTATCAGCTAGCTCTAAGATCTGTGGCTTTCTATCTTCTTTATTAGAACTAAATTGCTGGCAATACCATCTAATTTCATGGACAGCTTTATCCAAAAGTAAGATGTCACTGCCTTTTGATATATTGCTTACAGTTATATATCTATATCTAGCTAGCTCTAAATCTTCGTTAAACTTTCTAACATCAACTGATAAATTAAGACTTAAACTTTCTTTTTCTTCAAACAAATCTATTGCAGGGTTTATCACATGACCAAAGTCTTTAGCTGATATCCCATTAGCAACTAATATGCATTTTGTATATTTCTCAAGGCAATGTAAAGAAGACCATAGAAACTGCTGTATTAAGTTATTTTGATAAGCCAGTCTGGCATGAATATAATCTTGATCAGCAGGGTTTCTAAAACATTGTACTGCGATTCTATATAGGTTTTGCCTCGTCTTCGCATCATCCATAGTTAAGACCTCAAGTATATTTTAACGCTGCACTAAACGGGCATTTTAAGCGTGGCAGTTGCGACTACCTCACCCGCCTCACTCACCTGCTCTAGCTCTAATGTGCGTAGCGTTTCAGTTTCAGACTCATCTTTTACTCGCCACTTACCGTGCGACTCATCTGCTCTAGGCGTACCTGTGGCACTCACCGAAATAGATTTGTTTTTCAGGCGTATCATTGGCGGTTTGTGTTGATAGGCTTGATGCTCATAATCAGGATTATTTTGACCTAAGATATGATCGGCTATACTCGCCGCTTGAGCACGAAGTGGCGCCACATAGCGGCAAGCCATCTCACCGATAGACATACAATCACCTATGGCATAAATATGTGCCACTTGGGTTTGCAGGCTACTTTCATCGACAGCAATGCCTAAAGCGGCATCCGTATTAATACCTGCTGTAGTTGGAAGCGTTGGGTCAACCTTTAGGCCGGTACTGATTAATACATGATCGACGCTAATTTCTTGCTTATCAGTATTATCACAATGAGCCACGGTTAGTGTATAACCGCCCTCTGAGTTCTGCTCTACCGCATCGACTCGACTGCGACCTAGAAACTTAATACCTTGCGAATCTAGTGCGTCTTTAATCTTATCGGTTGCAAGTGATGGCAACATCATCGCTAACGGCGCATCATTCATGTCCAGCAAGGTCACCTTGTGCCCTGCTTTGGTCAAATCCTCAGCAATCTCAGTACCGACCATACCTGCACCGATAACGGCAATATGTTTGGCATTTTCTTGCGCATCACTTTTAGAAAGCGCTTGCTGAATATTATGAAAGCTATCAATGTCGTTGATATGCCAAATATCTTGCTCAGGTAACTGTTTAAAGCACGGCGGAATAGCTGGAGTTGCGCCCATTGCAAGCACAAGATTACCGTAAGCCACTTCCCCTTTATCGGTTTTTACTATTTTATTTTCACCATCAATGGCCTGTACTTTGGTCTGTGATAATAGGCTGATATTGGCTTTTTCACTGGCCTCTTCTCCGGTAGCTCTGATTAAGTCACTGGCGGTTTTATTCTGACTAAATGCCGCAGACAACATCGGCTTGTGATAGCGATCGCCACTGTCTGCAGTAATTAAGGTGATGCCTACTGTCTCGTCTTTGGCTCGCAGTGCATCCGCTACTGCCCAGCCCGCTAAACCTGCACCAATGATGACCACATCATCGGTACGTGTTTGCTGATTGGAGTTATGATGTACTTGCGAGCTTTCAACTGGAGCAAACCCTGTTTTATCTACGCCACATAGCGGACAACTAAAGTCACTTGGTAAATCCTCAAAAGGCACGATTTGGGTTTCAATTTGCGAATTAGCTTGCGAGTCAGGCTGTGAATCAGATTGGGGCGGATACGTCCATCCGCAGGCTTGGCATTCATATGGGGTCATCGTCATTATGCGTCCTTTTTACATTCTTATTTATATTGCTAGCTTTCTCTTATTGACATCTATCTTACTATTAATTGAACGAAAAAACGCCCCAATCATAAGAGTGAGACGTTCTTTTATTCATTAGTTCATTAATTGCCACTATGAGTTATCAATAGCTGTCATAACCTATTTAGTTTCGTTAAATAGCTCACGACCAATCAGCATACGGCGGATCTCGCTGGTACCGGCGCCAATCTCATACAGCTTAGCGTCACGCCAGAATCGACCTAGTGGATACTCATTGGTGTAACCGTTACCGCCAAAGATTTGAATGCCCTCTCCTGCCATCCACGTTGCTTTTTCGGCACACCATAAGATGACACTGGCGCAGTCTTTACGTACTTGACGGCTATGCCCTTCACCACGCGCATCTAGCATGTCTAAGTTTTTACCGACGGTATATAAGAAACTGCGACCTGCCTGCAAAATGGTATACATATCAGCCACTTTACCTTGAATCAGCTGAAACTCACCAATCGGTTGACCGAACTGCTTGCGATCATGGATGTATGGAATCACATTGTCCATTACTGCTTGCATGATACCAACCGGACCTGCTGCCAATACTGCGCGCTCAAAATCGAGACCACTCATCAATACTTTAACCCCATTATTGAGGCCGCCCATAATATTTTCTTCTGGCACAAACACATTATTAAAGGTCATCTCACCAGTATGACTACCGCGCATGCCAAGCTTATCTAGCTTCTGCGCCGTGCCAAAACCTTCCATACCTTTCTCAACCAAGAACGCAGTAATGCCTTTTGCACCAAGCTCAGGATTGGTCTTGGCATAAACGACCATGACATCTGCATCTGGACCGTTGGTGATCCACATCTTGCTGCCATTTAGCACGTAGCCACCATCTTTTGCTTCAGCACGCAGCTTCATACTGGTCACATCAGAGCCTGCACCTGGCTCACTCATAGCCAATGCACCGACGAACTCACCACTGATTAGCTTCGGCAAGAATTTATGCTTTTGCGCTTCACTGCCATTACGTTTAATCTGATTCACACACAGGTTCGAGTGCGCGCCATAGCTTAAAGCTACTGAGGCTGAGGCGCGGCTAATCTCTTCCATCGCAATCATATGTGCCACATAACCCATGTCCACACCGCCGTACTCTTCTGGCACGGTAATGCCATGTAGACCTAGGTCGCCCATCTTTTGCCATAAGTCCATTGGAAACTCATCACTGCTATCAATCTCGGCCGCGCGTGGGATAATTTCTTTTTCCGCAAATGCTCTAACCGTATCACGAAGCGCCTGAATGTCTTCACCTAACTGAAAGTCTAACCCTGGTAAGCTCATAAATATCCTTTTTATGTTTGTTGTTAATAAAATGTGTGTTCTGCAATGAACTGTTTTAAATATATGGTTTTACTGCTATGACGACTGCTTAGCCAATAAGGCTTTTGCCGTTCTTGAGCCATTGGCTCTGCCTAAAAAATCACTGATTTTTTGACCGACATGAATCAGTTTGTCTAAATCGACACCGGTTTTGATACCCATGCCATGAAGCATATAAATCACGTCTTCAGTCGCAACATTACCGGTAGCTCCTTTAGCATAAGGGCAACCGCCTAAGCCTGCAACAGAGGTATCATACTGGGCGACACCCATACTCAATGAAGTCAAAATATTGGCCAGTGCTTGCCCATAAGTATCATGGAAATGACCTGAGATATCTTTTATATCAATATAATCCATCGCTGCTTTCAGTGCATTTTGTACTTTAATCGGCGTGCCTACCCCAATAGTATCGGCAACACCAATATGCTCAGCCCCTATCTCAACCAAACGCTTGGTCACATAAGCAACTTGGCTGGGTGCAATCTCACCTTCATAAGGGCAGCCGACTGTACAAGAGATGACACCGCGCACTTTGATACCTGCCTCTTTCGCTGCGGCAGCTACTGGCGCAAAACGCTCAATACTCTCATCAATACTACAGTTGATATTTTTTTGACTAAAGGTCTCACTGGCTGAACCAAAGATGACCACTTCGTCTGGTGAAAAACTCAGCGCATTTTCAAAGCCACGCATGTTGGGGGTTAATACTGAATAGCAAACGTCAGAGTTGCGTGACTGATTAATCAGCTGCATCAGCTCGCTGTTGTCACCCATTTGCGGCACCCACTTTGGCGATACAAAACTGGTTGCTTCAAGCTTGTTAATACCGGCATCAATCAAACCTTGTATTAGCTCAAATTTAACCTCAGTTGGCACTGTTTGCTTTTCATTTTGGAGCCCATCTCTGGGGCTAACTTCAATAATTTGAACACTTTCTGGAAAATTCATTGGCGTACTCTTTTGTTATAAAGGTTATGGCTATGGCGTTTATGCAAAGTATATGAGTCGGCTGATTATATTTAGCTACTCCGTATCTAGGCGTAACAGCTCATCACCATCTGCCACTAAATCGCCCGGTGCAAATAGTAGCTCAGCGACCACACCATCAGCTGGTGCATTAATCGTATGCTCAATTTTCATCGCTTCAATCACTGCCAGAGGCTGACCTTGCTTCACGCTATCACCCTCCGCCACTCTAAACGCCACGACTTGACCTGGCATTGGTGACTTCAAACTACCTGCCGCTTGGGTATCGCCTTCAACATGCGCCATCGCATCAATCAGGGTAATCACGCCGCTACCAGTATGCGTAAAGACGTGCACATCATCGCCCTCTACCCAGCTTTGAGCCGTTAGACGCTGACCATCTAGCCACAGTACATAGCTGTTGCTGTCTGTCGCTTTGTACTCAACTCGACCGCTATATACCGCACCAGCATTTATCTCAGAGTCATTGGCATCTAAAGGCTGAGGCGTCAGTACATCATCGTCCGCTTCAAGTTCACGAATGGTTAAGTCAAAGCTGCTGCTGTTTGCTGTCTCTAAGCGTTTGTTATTAGCAGTAACGTCGCTAATCACCGCAACATACTGTTTTTCCGTTTCTTTATTTTTTGACTCAAGCACTAAACTAAATTGACGCTGATAGTCACTATAGCCTCGCCAGCCGCCAAGACTTGCGAACGGGTCATTTTGCTGAGCGCTGTTTGAGTGATGACCATTCGTCATCAGTGCGTCTTGCTCTTGGGTCAGTTTATTGACCACAGCCGTTGTTACTAACATTTCTAATGATAGCGGCTGCTGATTAAACAAGGCTTGTTTTTCACGCTCAATGAGTGCCGTATCTAGCTTGGCTTGACTAAATGATTCTGTGGCTAGGATATGACGTAAAAACGCCACGTTATTTGGCAGACCCACGATACGAGTCAGCGCCAATGCTTGGTCAAGCTTAGCAAGTGCCTGCTCACGCGTTGGGGCATGCACAATCAGCTTGGCAATCATCGAATCATAGAATGGGCTAATTACATCGCCCTCTTCTACCCCATCATCCACACGTACTGAGCCAACACTAAACGTGCTGTGCTCAGGCTTACGATACGTCAGCAAAGTGCCTGTCGCTGGCAGGAAATCATTGTCCGGGTTTTCGGCACAAATACGTGCTTCAATCGCATGACCATTAATGGCTAACTCTTGTTGTTTAACGGGAATCTCACCGCCTGCCGCCACAATTAATTGCCACTCAACCAAATCCATACCGGTAATGGCTTCGGTCACTGGATGCTCAACTTGCAGACGGGTATTCATCTCCATGAAATAAAAGCCCATCTCAACTTTGCCATCTGCACTCGGACGCTGCTCGACAATAAACTCAACCGTACCTGCACCGACATAATCGACTGCACGAGCGGCATTAATCGCTGCCGTACCCATCGCCTGACGCATGGCCTCATCAACACCTGGCGCAGGTGCTTCTTCTAATACTTTTTGGTGACGGCGCTGTACTGAGCAATCACGCTCAAACAAATGCACATAATTACCATGACTGTCGCCAAAGACTTGAATCTCAATATGACGTGGGTTTAGTGCGTATTTTTCCAATAACACCGCGTCATTACCAAAGCTGGTAATGGCTTCACGGCGACAAGAATCGAGCAAGCTGATAAAGTCTTCACTGCGCTCAACCAACCGCATGCCTTTTCCGCCGCCACCTGAGCTGGCTTTGATTAATAACGGATAACCAATTCTATCGGCTTCTTTATGCAAAAACTCTGGATCTTGGTTGTCGCCATGAT
This sequence comes from Psychrobacter sp. FDAARGOS_221, assembly GCF_002313155.2. Lineage (NCBI taxonomy): Bacteria > Pseudomonadati > Pseudomonadota > Gammaproteobacteria > Moraxellales > Moraxellaceae > Psychrobacter > Psychrobacter sp. FDAARGOS_221. The sequence goes on along the minus strand of NZ_NWFK02000001.1, from coordinate 2,275,911 downwards.
AACCTGGAATCAGTGGTACACCAGCGGTTTCCATCAGCTGTTTTGATTCAGACTTAAGGCCCATTGCCGTAATCGCTGACGCAGATGGGCCAATAAACGCTATGCCTGCATCCTCACATGCTTTGGCAAACGAGGCGTTCTCACTCAAAAAACCATAACCCGGATGAATGGCCTCAGCCCCTGTCTCTTTGGCAATTTGAATCAGTAAGTCGCCTTTTAAGTAGCTGTCTTTTGGCGCTGAACCGCCTAGATAAACGGCTTCGTCGCACACGCTAACATGCTTGGCATGACGATCAGCATCTGAATAGACGGCAACGGTGCGAACGCCCATGCGCTTGGCAGTTGCCGCTACTCGGCATGCAATCTCTCCACGGTTGGCGATTAAAATTTTTGTAAACATGACGGTCCTTATCTTGTTATTCGTAATCTTTGAGATTTAAGAGCTTAAAAGCTGATATTGAGCCAGATATTTTTTATTCTATTTAAAAACTGGTTTGTTAATATGTGGTCATAAAAGTGACTCATAAAAAGGCCTAAACCATTAGGATAAAAAAGCCAATATTTGATCAAACTTAGGTAATTCAACAAAGTTATTGGCAGTAGAATCTATATGATGCCCACTAGACTTTGAGCGTAAGCAAAAATTCGCTACCACCTCTACCTTGGTAAGATTATCATCAATATCTAACAGCCCCACAGGTATCCAGTAATACTTATCCGCAAAGGCATTGGGTACAGGGCAACCGCAGTTGCCACAAAAGTGTGCGCTAAATCCAGTTGGTTTTTGCCAGATTTTAATACTGTCTTTTTTTATCCACTTAAACTGACTCTCTTCAATAATAGTTGCTGAATTCGAGCTTGAGCCAGACTGCTTCTTACACAGCGAACAGTGACATTGGTAAATTTTAAAAGGTGTGGTTAGCACCTGTATTGAAAAATGTGTATCACCACACAAACACTGTCCTTTCATCATAAAACCTTAGAAATAGCCTGTGAGCATAGAGTTAGCCTAACCAATTCGGCTTACGTTTTTGCAAGAAGGACTGCACCCCTTCTTTACCCTCATCAGAGGCACGAATATCTGCAATGCCTTCGACGGTTTGTGCAATCAGCCACTCACCAATGGTTTCACCTGCGACATATTGCAGCAGATGTTTACATTCTTTCACTGCATTTGGGCTGTTGTTACGCAGTTTCTTAGTAATTACTGCAACTGTTTCATCCAGTTTATCAGCAGCGACAGTCTCATGAACCAGTCCAATACGCTGTGCCTCGACGGCATCGAATACTTCTGCGGTTAAGAAATAACGGTGAGCAGTACGAGCGCCCATTGCTCGAATCACATAAGGGCTAATAGTCGCCGGCACCAAGCCCAAACGTACTTCGCTCAAGCAAAAATTAGCTGAGTCAACTGCTATTGCGATATCACACGCAGAGACAAGGCCGATCCCGCCTGCGTACACATCACCTTGAATCGCTGCAACTGTTGGCTTCGGACAGCTATAAATAACCTTGAGCATTTGCGCCAATTTATCGGCATCTGCAAGGTTCTCTTCGCGGCTGTAATCTGCCATTGCTCGCATCCAGTTTAAATCAGCACCGGCACAAAACGCCTTGCCTTCCGCTGCTAATACAATGGCGCGTACATCTTCACTATTGCCTAACTGAGTAAAGGCTTGGTTTAACTCTTCAATGACGTCATCATTAAAGGCGTTGCGCTTGTCTGGGCGCGCGAGTGTGACGGTAGCGATATAATCTTCGATGCTAACCTTTAAGGTATCAAGCTCTGCTAAGGGCGCTAATTGAGAGGGTAAGCTGGTTGTCATAAGATTCCCGTTATTTTCTTGTTCTTTCATCCATGAAAGTGATTGAGTTTGCCTGTAAACTAATACTTTAAGGCATAAACCGCTAAGGTCTATGAAAGCTCAAGCCTACATTCTAAACACACCAAACTTAGTCTCTTCAATTTCAGCGTTATAAGCGGCACTTAATCCTAAAGCCAATACTTTGCGTGTATCAGCAGGATCAATGACGCCGTCATCCCACAAGCGGGCGCTAGCATAATAAGGATGGCCTTGTTTTTCGTACATCTCTTTATAAGGGGCTTTGAACGCTTCTTCTTCCTCAGCGCTCCATGTCTCACCTTTGCGCTCAATATTGTCACGTTTAACTGTGGCCAATACCGATGCTGCTTGCTCACCACCCATCACTGAGATGCGCGCATTCGGCCACATCCACAAGAACCTTGGGCTATACGCTCGGCCACACATACCATAGTTACCGGCACCGAATGAACCGCCGACAATAACTGTGAACTTAGGCACTTTGGCATTGGCAACGGCCATCACCATCTTCGCACCATGACGGGCGATACCTTCGTTCTCATACTTGCGGCCAACCATAAAGCCGGTGATATTTTGCAAAAACACCAATGGAATATTGCGCTTACAGCACAGCTCAATAAAGTGAGTACCTTTTTGAGCCGACTCACTAAATAAGATACCGTTGTTGGCAATAATACCCACTTTCATACCTTCAATATAAGCAAAACCACAGACTAAAGTAATCGCAAAACGGGCTTTAAATTCATCAAATTCACTGGCGTCGACAATACGCGCAATGATTTCACGAATATCAAAAGGCTTACGGGTATCGGTTGGAATCACACCATACAGCTCTTTGGCATCGTATTTTGGCTCACGTGGTTCGATTTGATTGGGGATTTGTTTTGGCGGACAGTTTAGGTTGCCGACAATATCACGTGCCAGCGATAAGGCATGCAAATCGTTTTGTGCCAGATAATCGACTACACCAGACAGACGGGTATGCACATCACCACCTCCTAAGTCTTCCGCACTCACCACCTCACCGGTTGCTGCTTTGACCAGTGGCGGACCACCTAAGAAGATAGTGCCTTGGTCTTTGACGATGATAGACTCATCACTCATCGCCGGAACATACGCGCCGCCTGCGGTACAGCTACCCATGACCACTGCAATTTGCGGAATCCCTGCCGCACTCATGTTGGCTTGGTTAAAGAAGATACGTCCAAAGTGCTCTTTGTCTGGGAATACCTCATCTTGGTTCGGTAAGTTGGCGCCGCCTGAGTCAACCAGATACACACAAGGTAGGTTGTTCTCTTGCGCGATTTCTTGTGCACGCAGATGCTTTTTGACGGTCATTGGATAATAAGTACCACCTTTTACAGTCGCATCATTACAGACAATCATGCACTCAATGCCATTAATACGGCCAATACCTGCAATCACGCCAGCCGCAGGAATATCCGCATCATACATATCATAAGCAGCCATCGGCGCCACTTCTAAGAATGCAGTGCCCGGATCCAAAAGACGTTCGACACGCTCTCTAGGTAGCAACTTACCTCGGGCTAAATGCTTAGCACGAGAGCGTTCTGGTCCGCCTTGAGCTATCTTTTTCAGCTTTTGCTGTAGGTCATCCACTACGGCCTGCATAGCCGCTGCATTATCGATAAACTCTTTGGAGTTTGGACTCAACTTACTATTTATAATGGCGCTCATGACATCCCTTTCTGTAATAATTTGGCTTTAAACAACTGTTTTTAATAAACTTTTTTTAATAATCTATGTTTAATTAACGGCAACTGGTTTTCACTAACTAGCTTGCGACAAGCTGGTAATCGTGACCTCGAGCTGGGCTATAACCCCAGCTCTGCTACCATCATTTCGGTGATTTTATATTTTTGTACTTTACCGGTTACCGTCATTGGATACTCTTCCACGAAACGATAGTATGTCGGTACCTTGTAATGGGCGATATTATCCTTACAGAACTGCTTGACCTCGTCTTCTGTCAGCTCTGCATTTTTGCGAGGAATAATAAAGGCGGCCAATACTTCACCATACTTTTTGTCTGGAACACCGACAATTTGCACATCGCGAATTTTTGGATGGCGATATAAGTAGTTTTCAATCTCAACCGGATAAATATTTTCACCGCCACGGATGACCATATCTTTACTACGACCGACAATCTTAACGTAACCTTCTTCATCCATAGTCGCTAAGTCACCGGTGTGCATCCAACCATCTTGAATGGCTTCTCGGGTCTTAAAGCGACTACCCCAATAGCCTTTCATGACTGAATAGCCTTTGGTCAATAGCTCACCGGTTTCACCAATCGGCACTATCTCGCCAGTTTCGGTATCAACAATCTTCACCTCAATATTAGGCTGTACTAAGCCAACCGTAGACACCTGCTTTTCAAGCGGCGTGTGTTTGTTGGTCTGGCACGATACTGGGCTGGTCTCTGTCATACCATAAGCAATGGTGACCTCGCTCATGTGCATCTCATCGATAACGCGGCGCATGACCTCAATCGGACAGCTTGAGCCTGCCATAATGCCGGTGCGTAAGGTTGATAAATCGTATTTATCAAAATCTGGATGATCAAGCTCTGCAATAAACATGGTCGGTACACCATGCAATGCGGTACATTTTTCGTTTTGTACTGCTTCTAACACGCTTAGTGGCTCAAACCCGTCATTAGGATAAACGATACAACCGCCATGAGTCAGAATGGCTAGATTGCCGAGCACCATACCAAAGCAGTGATATAGCGGTACAGGAATACATAAGCGATCTTCCTCGCTTAAGTCCATCGCTTCACCAATAAAGTAACCGTTATTTAAGATATTGCGGTGCGTCAGTGTCGCGCCTTTAGGCGTACCGGTTGTACCACTGGTAAACTGCACGTTAATGGCATCGGTGTTTTTGAGCTTGGCTTGACGTTCTGCTACGCGTGGATCATTGGCATCACCATCTTGCATCCACTCTGAGAACTTTTGCATAAAGCCAAACTCTTCATCAGTATCAGGCTCATCAATCCAGATGATACGTTCAACCGTTGGAATCTCGACTAAATCTAGCTGATAGTAAGGCTTGTGATAAATCTCAGGGCACAGCTCTCGGATGATATTGGCATAGTCACTGGTCTTGAAGTGACGCATTAATACCAGCGCTGTACAGCCTAATTTGTTTAAGGCATATTGCAGCTCAAAGCTTCGATATGCAGGGTTGATATTAACTAGAATCACACCGACTTTCGCAGTAGCCAATTGCATCAGCAGCCATTCAGCATTGTTGTGCGACCAGATACCGACACGATCACCAATCTCTAACCCCATTTCAATCATGGCGCTGGCAAGTTGATTCACTTTTTGTTGTAGCTCACGGTAGGTCCAGCGGATATTTTGATGACAGACGACTAACGCTTCTCTATCAGGATATTTTTCAACCACTGAATCAAAGAAATCACCGATAGTAGATTCTATCAGCGCTGTTTGCGGACCATAATCATGACTGAGTTTAAGCGGGGCATTTGCAGATTGGGCGCCCATACTCACACTAGGCACCTGACTGATATCTTCTGCTGAAGCAGATTTTGATTGAGAGGTAGCATTGACCATAACGAATCCTTTCGTTTTAATTGCAATTGATAATTAACACACAACTTTCTGACTAAGATAAGCGCTATCCATTGCCCATCTACACCACAAAGTGTTCTAAATCCATTTATGTTACTGATACTAAATATTATTTGTATAAATTGCTGTTAAGCGTAATAGTGATTTTTAAGTATAATATAGTGATAACCAGTATACCTTATAATGATACATTTAACCTCATTTGAACGCTTAGAAAACACCTGTTAACTTAATTCAGTGTAAAACGTCTGCTTTATCTGTGTCAAACATTAGTAAAAAACCAATGAGTACACATTAGAAATTAACCTTTAAAATCAACATCTTATCGTACAAGACAAGCTGATTTCACCCAAATTTTATTTGCATAAACTCTGTGCTGTCGATATTGATAAATAGCAGCTTATCCCCAATATAATAGCCATTGATAAACAAATGATGACAGCAACCAACCAAAACTCATCAATCAAATCCATACGACTAATCAGGATATTACATGACCACAGCAACCCACGACTTACGCCAACGCTTTTTTATCGAAGACTCTCCAGTTCGCGGCGATGTCGTACGCTTACAGCACAGCTACGCGACCATTACGGCGCAAAAAGATTACCCTGAATCCATCAAACGCTTACTGGGCGAAATGTTAACCGCCGCCAGCTTATTGATCGGTACCTTAAAGATAGACGGTACCTTGTCTATTCAGCTGCAATCTTCTGACGAAAACAGCTTGATCAACTGGGCGATGGCTGAATGTGACCAAGCCGGTATTATCCGCGCACTAGCAAGCTGGAAGCATGAAACCACTGAGCAGCAACAGGCTTGGGCCAACAAAAAAACAGCAGATGAAGCCTTTGCAGAACTCGGTGCTCCTGGTAAAGGCGTGATGTTTATTAACATTCAGCCTAAAGGCGGCGAAGCTTATCAAGGTATCGTTGAGCGCAGCTATGACACGTTGGCAGAGTGCTTGGCGCATTACCAACTGCAGTCGGCGCAGATTCCAACCTTAATTAACTTAGCGTGTGATGGCTTACAAGCCGGCGGTATCTTAGTACAAATGCTACCGCGTACCGCTGAAGAGATATATGAAGTTGAGCAAAACGAATCAGCAGGTATTGATGATGACTTGTGGACCCGTTTAAGCCTGTTAACCCGCACCATTAAGTTTGATGAATTAACAACTTTAGACGCCAGCGAAATTATTTATCGCTTATATAATGAAGAACAAGTGGTCGTCCCTGAGCCAGTTGCTTTAGAGTTCGGCTGCACCTGTTCACGTGAAAAATGTGAAGCAGCCATTGCTCAAATCGGTGAGGCAGAAGCGCTTGAGATTATCGAAGAGCAGCAAGGGACATTTGAGATGGATTGTGGTTTTTGCGGCTCAGTCTATAAGTTTAGCAAACAAGATGTAGAGCAAATATTCAGCTAATCTATCGCCATACTTTTGTCCGCAACACCGACAATTTGTCATGTTAAATGACAGTTTATCATGACGAATAATGTCTGATTTCAGTTATGACAATACCGGTTATTGTCATAACTGCATTACTCTCAAGTGTCTTTCTCTCTTTAAATAAATCCGCTCAGCCTAACTATACAATCACTTCCATATCATTGTCTGGAAAAGATTGAATACGACTGTTTAAGGCAAAGTCTGTTTTACCATTATCATTTAACCAAAATACCACTTGCTCATGCACTCGGCTATCATCTTGCAAGTTCAAATGATTAATGCCGTAAAACACTGCTTTATGCCCATCTGGGACCAATAAGTCGTGCTCACCTTCGCTCTCTCCTAACGCAGACTCAATGGTAACCAAACCATCGCCTACCCAATTACTTGCCTTGGAGTCATAAACGCCTTCTGCAATAGATCCTGCAATTAAAAAAGTATGAATATGAGTCGGTAGTCTGGCAGGATGTCGAAACTCCTCTGGTAACACATCTCGACTCAGCAAATGCTTCCAATCAGCATCACGGATACTGCCGTGACGTAAATCAATAATGCCGGCACTACGAATATTACCCATTTTTGACAATGAACCGGCAAATGGCACGTTACCAATAATATCTAGAATATGATGGCTAATTCGCTCCAGACCCGCGCCTTGATGCGGAGTGCCAACCGTAATCAAGTTGCCGACACGGTCGACCCAACTGCTGTCATGCAGCTCACCATAAAACAACGCACTGCGCGATACCAAGCCACCCATGCTATATCCTACTAGATCAATTTGGGTGATATCTGGATTGTTTTCGACCAGCTCATGTAGCAGTTGATCTAAGCAATGCCCATTCTCAGAGATGCGTCTACCAGTATTGTAATCTAAATAAAGTACCGTACTTTTCGGCTGCGATAAGGCAACTTTCTCACCCAAACTGTCACTTTCTGTCGGATACCAGCTTAAATAACTTAAGCACAGACCATGACACAGAATGACCACTCGGCCACACACCTCAGTACCAAAAGGCTGCCCATATCTGTCATAGAGCATCATCGGAACAGCCAAAGGGTTATTACGAGTGACCAAGTGATTGCCAAGCATGCCGTTCAAGACATTGGCTAACATCTTCAGCTTGTCAGGCAGTATTCTTCGATCTTGTTTTTTTAAGCTTTTGCGATACAGCCTTACCCCATTTTGGGTGATGCTATTACCGACATGATTCATGCCCTGACGCACCACGTTATATGCCTTACGTATAAGTCCTTGTTGCCATCGACGCAAGTGATCTTCATTAAAGCGTCCGAGCGGTCTTAGTATAATTTCAGAATGGATCGACTCTACAATCTCAGTTATCTCCACCGCGCCAGTAGTGGTGAGCTGAGCTAAGCCTTCAAAGAAATTACTCAGTGACAGCGGTCGCTTCTCAAACATTGACTCACAACCTACCAGGTCTGACATCAAATCATTGTCATCCAAATCAAAGTTTTCCAAATCATCCAATTTTTCATAAAGATTGGTTAAATATATAGGGCTGGCCGGTGTAATCAGGTCACACTTCTCATAATAGCGGTAACGCAAGTGATCTGCTGTGCTAATCGACTCACTTGGCGGGATGGTAAAGGGTGTGTCTGAAGGCTTTGATTTTTTTACGCTTGATGTTGCGGCCTCTTTACTTGAATAAGACTTTTTTAACGGCGCAGTTGCCGAAGAAATAATAGATTTTGCAAAAGAAGGCATAAAAATTGACATAAATAAAATTCAATGCAGTAATAAAAATATTGCTTCCATATTAGCCTGTCACAGCCACAAAGTAAAAACCTCAAGTGTTAACTTGAGGTTTTTTGTGAAGCAACTTGTTATTACTGCTAATTTACTGTCTTAGCTGTCCATTTTTAAGCCTAAATAACCAACGGCTGCACCATAGTTATCTTTATAGTTGCGCTTAACCAGTGGCATAATTTGAGCGTTAATCTTACTGTTCTTTTCTACGCCTTCACCAGGATGCTGGAAGTTACTCATAATATAAGTAAAACCATTGATTTCATCGACCGCATGCAATCCTGTCGACTCAGCACCCGCTGGCGTTGATAAGATACGGGTTAGCTGATGTGTATCCACGTTATAGGCCCACAAGAAGTTGTTCACATGAGTGCCTGAGTCCTCACCGATAAATAAGGTGCGCATTTTTTCAGAAAACTTGATGTTATCTGGGCAAGAGACTTTATCTGGGTGCGACTTATTACCTAAATTATCTGCAGCGATGTCTTCACCGGCTAAGTTAGGCGGTACTGACATGCTAACTGGCACCCATTGTGAATCAATCGCTTGATTGGTATTGATTGTTTTTTGACCGCCACTTAAGCGATGTGCATAGACCGCACCTGATTTGTTCTGTGCAACTTGTACGCCATAATCACCATATTTAACTGGGTCGACCATTGATTTCTCAATTCTGGCCATAGCAGAGTAAGCAATCTTATCTTTGACATTAACCGTGGTGCCTTCCATTTTACTAAAGGCCATTGAGCCACCTTTTAGTGCCGCATAACGGTGAGTTTCTAAGAACGCAGCGGCTTTTTCAGCCATACGGTTATTAGGATTTAATTTAATCCAGTTTGGCTTACCGCCATAATATACTTTTGTGTAGCTGGCATCTTTCGGGTCTTCATACTTCACGCTCATGATATCTTCTGGCTTGAAGGTATTGGCCATCGCTTCAACCTCAGCGCTGGTAGCATGACCTAGATGAATCCACTGTGTTTTAAATTCGCCAGTGCCGACGCCTTTGGCTGAGGTTTGCTGTACTTTGGCCACATATAAGTTGCCTGAAGACAGGTCACGAGGCTTGTCTGCCACGAACATAAATAAGCCGCCGTTAGTCGCATCATCACCCATTAAGGCAGTGCGTTCATCTGGCATCATCTGAATCAATTCATGCGAGATACGGCCTAGGTTATAGTGCTTTTTAACAAAACCTGTGCCATCTGGATTCACAAAAACTTCTGGCATATGACCATAGTGATAAGGATTGGCTTTGTTTTGGTTACCATACAACGCTTTACTAAAGTCTAAAAACTTACCATCATCTTCTTTGGCTAAATTATGAGCATCGGGTTCATATTCTTCTGAAGACAGATGCGTACCCCAGGGAGATAATGACGCACCACAAGTAATCCATAAACCATGCACAGGTGAGGTATCAATATTGTGATATTTAACCAGCTTTAACTCACCGGTGTCTGGGTTTTGATCCAAGGTTAATACGGCAATCGGTGATGGTAATCGACCCCAAGTATCTTTGCCAGAACGGTCCATACTGGCATACTCAAACTGTACTACTGCAAATACTGGATTGCCTTTCACACCGGGTACATTGGCGCCTTTAACACGTATCAAAGAAGAGCCATCTGGGCAGTTAGAATAAAAAGGAACGGGCTGACCAGCGGAGGCATCGTATAAGGGCTGATTATCGATATTATAAAGTTGTCCTGCACGTGTTGTCCCACCTTTACCGTCTGGTACCATATCGCCCGTTATAAAAAAAGGGGTATAGCTCAAATCAAATACTTGCTCACTGCCATCGCTAAATTTGGCCTGCATTTTTGAATCGACAAACATGGTTGCCATTTGCTCAGGATTGGCCAGTGACGGCGCTTGCATACCGATAAAATTCACCTCTGTAACTGCTTTAGTCAGAGGCGCTAACTTTGCGTTGGTATGACGAGATGCACCATATAAACCTGCGTCATTCACTGAACCAGATGTCACACACCCTGCCAATGGCAACATCGGTACCCCTGCTAAAAAGCTTAGTACACGGCGGCGATTGGTCGAGGTGCTTAATAATTTATTGGCCACATCCATTACTTTTTCATCATCTGATGCTTGATCACGCATAGCTTTAATACCTTTAAATAAACAATGTAAGAAAAATTTGAACAAAAGAGGGGGTACAGCATTTGATTGAATACCGACATAGCCTACTTAAGTTTTGTGACATTTCGCTTACGTTTTAATGACAGTGTTATAAATTAGCGTAATAATCGTCATTTATGGACCAGTTATGATTGGTTGTTTGCTTTGGATTGCTATTTGCGTGATTTTAATATGGCGTTTAAAGTTAATTGAGCTTTCTAGTGAATCAGTTTTTTAATCGGCTTTCTCATTTTGTATAAAAATAATAAGCATAAAAAAACAGCCAGTATAGTAATATACTGGCTGTTTTGATTTGATAGACTGCTATTGTAATTTACGCTAAGGAACGGTTTGGGTGCCCACATCTGGCGGCACATAGCTGCTGTGACGATTCATGCGCTTTTCGATCAAACGGAAGGCGATTAACACCACCCAAGATAGTACTAGGTAAATAACACCCGCCGCAAAATAAAGCTCAAAGATGGTATAAGTACGGGCACTAATGGTCTTAGCAATACCTGTGATGTCCATTAAGGCAATGGTCATCGCTAGCGAACTGCCTTTTAACATAAAGATAACTTCGTTACTGTAAGCGGGCAACATAATGCCAAACGCTCTAGGTAAAGTAATACGGGTTAGCTTCTGCCAACGTGACATACCAATCGCATCTGCTGCTTCTAGCTCACCTGGCGGGATAGACTGAATAGCACCACGAATAATCTCAGCAGTATAAGCACTGGTATTCAGGGTGAATGCGATAATTGCACACCAAAATGGCTGCTTTAATACCGGCTCCCACAATGCAGAGTCTTTAACGAAATCAAACTGTGATAAGCCATAATAGATCAAGAACATCTGTACTAATAACGGCGTACCACGGAAAAAGAAGATATATAAAAACGGCAGCACTTGCACCAATTTATTATTCGATAACCGCAGTAATGCCAGTATCAGGCCAAAGAATAAACCCAAAACACCTGAAATGCCTACCAACTGAACGGTTAACGCCACTCCGCCTAATAGGTCCGGAAGATATTGAAAAATAACCTGCCAATTCCAATCCATAACTATCCCCTACCCTTCAGCTGCATTTAATGGCTGCGAAACCTTTTGCTTCGCAATTTTTTTCGCATAGCGCTGCGCAGGATTTGCTCGCCACTCAAGCCACATCATAATAGCGGTTACTATTACAGTGAGCCCCAAATAAATAAAGGCCGCTGCCATATAAAAAGTAAACGCCTGCTGCGTTGCTTGTGCACCACGAGCAGCATGGTACATGATATCTTTCAGACCGACCACAGATACCAAAGCAGTATCTTTTAATAGCACCAGAAATAAATTACCTAATCCAGGTAACGCCAAGCGCCAGACTTGCGGCACAATGATGCGAAAATACACCTGCATTGGCTTCATACCAATGGCTTCAGCTGCTTCCCATTGTCCTTTAGGTATCTCTTGAATCGCCATCCGGAAAACTTCGGTAGCATAGGCACCAAACGCAATAGATAATGCCAAGATACCTGCTAAGAAGGGACTCACCTCAACATATTCGTTGTAACCAAATTGCTGCAATATACCCATGATCAGCATCGAGCCGCCATAGTACAAAAATAGCACCAATAGCAGCTCTGGAATACCACGCATGGTTGAGGTATAAACGGTCGCTAATTTTCGCAACACCCAAAACTTAGAAAGCTTTGCAGTTGCACCCAGCAAACCCAATACCAACCCTATCAAAAGACTTGATACGGCAAGCTTGATGGTAATCAACGAGCCACTAAGTAAGAGATGTCCAAAACCTTGCAAATCAAACACGTTAGAAGCTACCTAATGATTAAGAGGAAGAAAAAGAGAATATGCAAACAACAAATTTTAGCACATTATACTAGGGCATGTCCTCATTTTGAAAGTGAGGGATGCACTTAGTACTGCATCTAATATAACCTAATATAAGCAGTGTTTAGTCACATATCGCAATGAGTTGGCTATTTAATACCTATATTGCAAAAGCGCCACCTAACTAGATTAGATGGCGCTTAATCGATAGTTGAACAATACTTAGTAGCTGTATTAAACGATATGAATGAGCCGCTGCATTGAGTTTTTAAATAACCGTATTAAATCAAGCTCAGCCTATGGTGCTGGGAAATGCTTTTCTTTAATAGCGTCATAAGTGCCATCGGCTTTAATTGCAGTCAATGCCTCATTTAACTGCTGCTTCAATGGATCTTCTTTACGCACGGCAATGGCAAAGTTATCATCGATCTCGATATCATCGCCCTTAATAGTAAATTCATCCTTATTACTACTTAGCCAATCAATGGCTGGAAGCTTATCAGAGATCATCGCTTCCACACGTCCAGACTCCAAATCCAAGAACGCATTATTTAACGTATCATACATCTGAATGTCTGCTTGCGGATAAGTGGTCTCTAGCCACTGCGATGAGATAGTTGAACGCTGTGCTGCAATTTTGCGACCATTGATCATCTGTTCCTGAGTCGGATCAAAATCACTGTCTTTAGTTGCAATAAATACCAAAGAGTTGGTGAAGTATGGATCAGTAAAATCTACTTGCTGTGCACGCTCTGGCGTCACTGACATTGCAGCAACGATGGCATCATACTTTTTCGCTTTTAGACCAGGGATAATGCCTTCCCAGTCTTGTGATACTATTTCACAAGTCGCTTGCATTTGTTCGCACAGTGCATTACTAATATCGACATCGAATCCGCCTAAGTTGCCGTCAGAGTCGGTATAGTTAAATGGCGCATACGCACCTTCGGTAGCAATGGTTAGCGTCTGAGCCTCTGAGTTGGCATTACCTTCTGCGCCTTCTGCTTTTTCAGCCTCTGACTGACCACCGCATGCAGTTAACGCCACTGATAGTGCCAGTGTCGACAATAATGCAGCTGTCTTAAAGCCACGGCTCTTAGTGTTCTGAGCCTGCTGTTCGCTACCTGCTGTTACTAATTTCATCCCTGTATCCTTCATAAAAATGTTGTAAAAGGTGACGCTATTTTATATTTAGAGCGCTTCACCTTTTATTTGGCTGACTCGCCGACCACTGACCCTGCACTCATCTTTCGATAACCGATACGTCGGTCTGCACTGAGTGAGTACTGAATAAGATGAGTACTGAGTAAGCGGCTATTATTTAACTAATTCACTACTTAGGTAATTGACTACCTAGCTAGCTAGCAAGTAAATCAATTAGTTAGCTGCTGCTTGTGCAGCGGCTGTGCTGCTGGTGCCAAAGTAAGGCGCAGCAATTTCATTATACTTACCGTTTTCTCTAATCTCAGCAAGGGCTGTATTGAATTTCTCGACCAAAGCATCGCCTTTACGTACGGCAATACCCATTTTGTCATCGGTCTTAAACTCATCGCCTTTTTGCTCAAAAGCTTGACCTTCATCACTGCTTAACCAGCTGGCAGCAGTTACTTTATCTGAGAATAATGCACGAATACGGCCAGAGCTTAGATCTAAATAAGCGTTTTCTTGAGTGTCATATAAGCTCACTTCGGCTTCAGGATGACTTTCTTCGACATATTGAGCAGCGATAGTCGCACGCTGTACACCCACTGGAATGGCTGAGAAGTCGTCATCAACACTGATGTCTTCGCCTTTTTTGGCAACCAATACCAAGCCGTTTTCTAGGTATGGATCACTAAAATCAACCTTTTCAAGACGCTCAGGCGTGATTGACATACCTGCAAAAATAGCATCAAACTTTTTAGCTTGTAGACCTGGAATTAGACCATCCCACTCTTGTGAGCTGACTTCACAAGTGGCTTGCATTTGATCGCACAGCGCATTGATTAGATCAATCTCAAAGCCAATCATATTGCCTGCAGCATCGGTATAGCTTAGTGGTTTATAGCTTGACTCAGTCGCAATACGAATGGTTTCAGCACTGCTATCAGCATTGGCTGCGCCTGCTTCAGCGTCCGCAGCACTATCAGCATTACCACCACAAGCGGTTAACATTAGTCCAGATAGTGCTACTGATAGCAGCGTCCATTTACTTTTTGCTTTCATTGTCTGTTTCATTACTTTTCCAACTTTCTATGAAATTAAATATTGTGCAAGGTTCGGTAGCGATTATTAGCAACCATTTAAGTTGCCTCATTAACCCCTACCTCACTTCAATAGCGATGCTTATTTGCCGTCACCAAAGTTTTTGGCTTCAATCTCAGCTAACGTACCGTTATCACGTAACGTCGTGATGGCTGCATTGAACTCAGCTTTGAACGGATCATTTTTGCGCAGTGCAATACCTAGGTTGTCATCATTATCAATTTCTTCACCGATAACAACATAATCTGGGTTTTCAGGAAGCCAGTCAGCAGCAGACACTTTTTCTGCCAATACGGCATCAACACGGCCAGATTTTAGTTCAAGATAGGCATTTTCGTAGGTGTCATATAACTTCACCTCGTTACCATCTTTGTCCGCATAGGTATTTAGCAGATATTCACTCAAAGTGGTTGAACGCTGGCTACCTAAGTTTTTGTTAGTAATATCATCTGGGCTAAAGGTACCGTCTTTTTTAGCCAACCACACCATAGTGTTTGAAAAATACGGCTCAGTGAAGTCAACCGTTTCTGCACGCTCAGGCGTGATTGACATACCGGCGATTACTGCATCATATTTGTTAGCCAATAGACCTGGGATAATACCGTCCCAATCTTGAGAAACCACTTCACAGTTGGCCTGCATTTCTTCACAAACTGCATTGATGACGTCAACATCAAAGCCGCCCAAGCTACCATCACTGTTAGTATAGTTGAAAGGAGGGTATGCGCCTTCAGTGGCGACACGAATGGTTTCACCCGCTGCAGACGTTGCAGCTGCATCAGTACTGGTTTCTGCGTCATCTTTTACACAGCCTGCCAAACCTACTACACCGGCTAATGCTAATGCAGGCAGTACCTTGCCAGACAATTGCTTGTTTAATTTGATAAATGTCATGCTTTTTTCTCCAATGCCAACAGCTGGCTGAATATAACGTCTTATGTAAAATAAGGTTTTAGTAATCTTTATAAACAAAAATAATACATGACGGTTTAGTTAAAAACAAATGTTTTCGTGCATTATTAATTAGCAACAACACAAAGGGGACGCTGAGTGGCACTTGATTATCGCCACTTGCGTCCCCGTCATGAGGGTATTATCTTTGTTTTATCGGGTGTAACTGATTGTTTAGATTAACAATGATAACAATTAAGGTAATTGATTAGCATCCGCACGATGCGACGCCATAAACTCACGGACTCGAACTGAGGTAGGATTATCAAATACTTGCTGTGGTGTACCGGATTCCTCAATACGCCCTTTATGCAAGAATACCACTTGCGATGATACATCACGGGCAAAACGCATTTCGTGCGTCACAATTAACATGGTGCGACCTTCAGCAGCCAAATCTCGCATAACGGCAAGCACTTCATTCACCAACTCAGGGTCAAGTGCTGAAGTTGGCTCATCAAATAACAACACGCGTGGATTCATCGCCAGTGCACGAGCAATAGCCACACGCTGTCTCTGACCGCCTGAAAGGTTGGCTGGATAAGCTGATTTTTTGTCTAACAAGCCCACTTTGTTAAGCAGCGCTTCGGCTTCGCTGATGGCCTGATCTTTGCTGATCTTTAATACTTGGGTAGGACCTTCAATAATATTCTCTAAAATGGTCTTGTGTGGCCATAAGTTAAAGTTTTGGAATACAAAACCAACGCGCGCTCTTAGACTCTCAAGCTGAGAGCGGCTTTTTGCATCCAGCTCACCCGATTTAGTAGGCACCAAATCAAGGGTTTCATCACCAAGGGTGATCGTGCCTTGGTTTGGCTTTTCAAGCAAGTTAATGCAGCGAAGTAATGTCGACTTACCCGAGCCTGACGACCCCAAAATTGAGATCACATCACCATCATAGGCAGTGAGTGACACCCCTTTTAATACCTCAAGCGAGCCGTAGCTTTTGTGAATATTTTGCAAATCAAGGGCAATAGGTCGATCTGAAGTAGCGTTTGACATAAGCGTGGACACGGTTCCAAATAATGAAAATGAATCTAAAATAGCAGACCCAAATAAGCGAAAAAAGAGCGAAATAATGGCCATCATAATGACCGTTTCGCTCTAGCTAGGCAGTTATTGGACAGATATTAAATGAGCTGTCCGCTAGCATAAGGTCGTATAAGGCTATTCGTATAAGACTATATTGTCGCTTAAAATGCGCCCTATAAGCAAATGTTTAGTGCGCTTTATGTGAATTATCGACCTTTATTTGAATAACTTAATATAAGTTAATGACTTAGTAGGTCGATAAGTGCTCTTCTTCACCGGTGCTATCGGCGATTTCGTCATCATCAAGTGCCTCTACTGGCTCATCAGCATCAATACTCTCTGACTCATCTGCTTCCACGTCATCGTCAACATCAGCGTCGTCATCCATGTCATCATCGATATCGTCATCTTCGACTTGATCATCATCGCTCATCTCGATATCGTCGTCGACTTCAGGCGCCTGCTGAGTATCATTTCCAATGGCATCCGCTTGCATATCATCTTGAGCATCAGCAGATACTGCTGGCTCTTCACCAACTTCTGCATCCTGCTGTTCAGGGCTGCTACAGGCTGTCACACCGATACCCAAGACTGTCGCTAATAGAACTTGAGTTAACACTGACGAATTACGTTTACGCATAATCAAACCTCTTAGATTGGTTTTCATAAATGGTTTTAATAAATAGGCTTTATTGGTTATAAGATTAGTTATAAGCGATAAATAAATGATAAGTGCTGACTTAATCGTTATACCGCTTTATAGACCGAGAACTTAAACTTAAAGCCTCGTTAAACTTAGTTATCACCTTAATAGCTCAATTAAAGATTAAATATCGAGGTTTGGTAGCAGTTTGTGAGTAACTGTGACATACGTCATGGTCCTGTAGTGACTCGTTCCTTCTCTGTAGTCAGTTTTGGGTGTTTGTAGCAGAAATCGTCCCTATTTTGATAAAACACTGTGATAAAACAATCAGCTATTTTGTTAGTAAGCAGTTATTCGACTTTACTATTGGCATCATCTACTTTATGTTAAAGACAACATAAATTTGACCCATATATACGACACGATAATGATTGATCAGTCGTTTACAGCTATTTTAACTTTATTAATCATAGCAATGATTCATAGCACCACATTGATACTAATTGCACGACATTAATTAAAATCAGTACCACATTAATTAAAATGAACAGGAGAACAAAGTGACACAGGATATCTCAGATATTAAAGCGTACATGCAGCAAGTGGGTAAACAAGCGCGCGCCGCCTCAAGAGCCCTAGCTGCTGCCAATACCGATGATAAAAATAATGCGCTACTGGCCATTCATGACAAACTTTCTGCTGCCAAAGCAGACATTTTAGCGGCCAATAAAACCGATATGGATAAAGGTCATGCAAATGATTTAGATGCTGCCTTACTTGACCGTTTAGAGCTGACCTATGATCGTTTCGATGCCATGCTGCAAGGTCTAAAAGATGTGGCTGCCCTGCCCGATCCAATCGGTGAAGTAACAGATATGACCTTCCGTCCATCAGGTATTCAGCTGGGTAAAATGCGTGTGCCACTGGGTGTGGTCGGCATGATTTATGAGTCTCGTCCTAATGTGACTTTAGAGGCGGCATCACTGGCATTAAAGTCGGGTAACGCTATTATCTTACGTGGCGGTTCAGAAGCGTTTGAGTCAAACCAAGCCATTGCCAAATGCATCTTGGAGGGCTTAAAGCAAGCCGGCCTACCTGAATATGGGGTGCAAATATTACAAACCACTGACCGTGCCGCCGTTGGTGAGCTTATCACCATGACTGAGTATGTGGACGTGATTGTACCTCGAGGCGGTAAAGGCTTGATTGAGCGCATCAGCAATGATGCCAAAGTACCGGTTATCAAGCACTTAGACGGTAACTGTCATACCTATATCGACAGCGATGCTGATCCTGAGATTGCGATTAATGTCAGCGTTAACGCTAAAACCCACCGCTATGGTACTTGTAACACCATGGAGACCCTGTTGGTCGACAAAGCGGTTGCCAATGAGCTGTTACCAAAAATTGCCGAAGCCATTATTGATGCCGATGATGCGATGCAGCTGCGTATAGACGCTGAATCAAAAGCAATTTTAAAAGACAATGCCAAACTTGCCGGCCATTTAGATGACGCAACCGATGCTGATTGGGATACTGAGTATTTAGCGCCTATCTTAGCGGTAAAAATCATCGATGGACTAGATGCTGCTATCGAACACATCAATACTCACAGCAGTCAGCACACTGATGTGATTATCACGGACAACTACAGCAAGTCACAGCGCTTTATTCGTGAAGTTGACTCTGCCAGCGTGATGATTAACGCTTCAAGCCGTTTTGCCGATGGATTTGAGTATGGTCTTGGTGCAGAAATCGGTATCTCTACTGACAAAATTCATGCCCGTGGCCCAGTTGGCTTAAATGGTCTGACTTCACAAAAATGGATTGTTTACGGTCATGGTGAAGTGCGCAGCTAATGTGTTGGCTCACAAGCGAATGGCTTTGTTTAACCAGCGTCAATCTATTTAAAACAGCCCTGTTTTATCTAAGCGTTTAGTTAAGCCATTATCTAAGCTCCAGGAGAGTCCTCTTCTGGAGCTTTTGTTTTGACAGACTATTATTAGCAGCATCTTTTATGCCGATTACTTATTTTTCATCGTCATTTAAGGTTACTTTAAGTTACCCTTATCCTATTTCTGATACTCTCCAATATCCTGTAGAATAGTTAAGTTTGATACCTTAAAAATACAAGATGACACACACTATTCTTGTATCGATAACCTTATAGTAATCATCATGTGCTATCAGTCTTGTGCTGATACAAGGAGGCGCTTATGGAAGTTACATTAAATGGGTATTACACCCTCATCTTGGCGACACTGGTCCTATTAATGGGTCGCTTCTTAGTTAAGAAAATTAAATTTTTAGAAGACTTTAATATCCCTGAACCAGTTGCTGGTGGTTTGGTTGCGGCGATT
Organism: Psychrobacter sp. FDAARGOS_221; assembly: GCF_002313155.2. NCBI lineage: Bacteria > Pseudomonadati > Pseudomonadota > Gammaproteobacteria > Moraxellales > Moraxellaceae > Psychrobacter > Psychrobacter sp. FDAARGOS_221. The sequence goes on along the minus strand of NZ_NWFK02000001.1, from coordinate 2,256,021 downwards.
ATCGTTTACGCACTAAATTTAATATGGGGTTATAGCTTCAACTTCCATCAAGACTTGCAGACTGCCTGTATGTTGATGTTCTTCGCCTCCATTGGTTTGAGTGCTGACTTTGGCCGACTCAAGGCTGGTGGCACGCCTTTATTGGTTTTCACCGTCGTTGTGTCTAGCTTTATTATCGTACAAGATATCGCAGGCGTTGCATTGGCAAGCGCACTTGGCTTAGACCCATTATTAGGTCTGGTCACTGGCTCTATTGCACTAACTGGCGGTCATGGTACAGCAGGTGCATGGGGTATCACCCTTGAGGAGCAGTACGGCGTGGTTGGTGCCACAACATTAGGTATTGCGGTCGCTACTTATGGCTTGGTTGCCGGTGGTGTTATTGGCGGTCCTGTTGCCCGTCGCCTTATCCAAAATCTTGGCGTCAAACCGAGTCCGGTTGATCCAAATCCGAGTGATGTTGAAAAGCTAGCTGGTAAACAGTCACTGTATAGTACTAAGCACAAAGAAGAAGAGGCTTTTGGTAATAAAGAAATCTTTGAGAAGCCAGATAATATTCGCCTGATTACTGCTTCTTCTGCTATTGAGTCATTTGCCCTGTTTGCTGCAGCTTTAGCATTTGCAGACTTCATGACGTTAGTGGGTAAAGACACTTGGTTTGAGCTACCGACATTCGTCTGGGCATTGGCTGGCGGTGTGATTATCCGTAACGTATTGACCATGGTGTTTGATTTTGACATGTTTGACCGTGCCATCGACGTTATTGGTAACGCTTCACTGAGCTTGTTCTTAGCCATGGCGCTGCTGTCATTGAAACTGTGGCAATTAACAGACTTGGCTGGACCAGTATTAATCATCTTATTGGTACAAACCCTATTAATGATTGGTTTTGCGTACTTCATCACCTTTAAAATTATGGGTAAAGACTATGATGCATCGGTATTAGCAGCCGGTCACTGCGGCTTCGGTATGGGTGCCACACCGACAGCGATTGCCAATATGCAGGCGGTTACCGATCGCTATCAGCCGTCACCAAAGGCGTTCTTAATTGTGCCTATGGTTGGTGCTTTCTTCGTCGATATCGTCAACGCCACGGTATTGCAGATCTTCACCAAGTTACCGTTTATGTAGTCAAACGCTTTTAACTAGATTCTAATTGGCTTTTAATTGGCTTTTAATTGGCTTTTAATTATTGCGTTATCAAAAGGATAAGAGACATGAATACAAAGCTTGCTCAATTTGAAGTAAACAGTAAGTCTGAAGGTAAAATGCGTGTTGATCTGGACATGCGTGACCTAAGCATGGTGTTAGACGAGCCAGCCGATTTGGGCGGTACCAACCAAGGTGCCTCTCCGGTTGAAGCAGCTGTTGCCGCGCTATCAGGGTGTGTTTCTATCATGATTAGCCTGGTCGCTAAGCGCCAAGGCGTTACCGTCAATGCCGTTGATACCAAGGCTGACTTAGGTCTAGATATGCGTGGCGTAATGTTCGTCGCCGAAACCGGTAATCCGTTTAAGACCATTAATCTATCGGTAACATTAGATGCTGATATGACTGAGCAGCAGCTAGCCGAGATGCAACAGGAAGTACGAAAATACTGTCCGCTACATAACTTGTTTACACAAGCAGGCACTGAAATTGTTGAAGACTGGTCTTTGGTTACTCACTAAACGGTTTAACGACAGATAAAGATTTTCGATGTAATTATCTTAAAGTCTAATAGCAAAAGGCATGTCAGTATTATTACTGGCATGCCTTTTTTAATCATTTACCCTTTTTAACCACATTCTTTTTTAATAATACCCTTTCTTAAATGATATGAATTGAAACGGCCTAGTTAGGACGTTAACTCTGATATCACCAAGGTATTAGCAACAGTCGCACACAATGGCTGTATTGACCTAGCTCTTAGCTCTACCTGTGATTTATTGTCGGGCGTATTTGCTGTAGCACACTGTATCCCTATCATCTTATTATCATAAAATATCACATACATGGTCTGCTCGACATAGCTGGTAAATTCCGGGTACTGCATCTCAGCGCCCATATGAATCCAATATCCCGGCAGCTCATCTAATGTGATGGGTGAGCCCTTATCAATGAGTATCATTTCGTCAGGCAGCAGCTCGTTGACTTCATCGTTGTTATATAAGGCTTCGACAGTCTTAGCATCCACTTTAGGCTCTGGCAATTCTTTTACCGTCAGCATAATAGTGTCCAAGCCGGTGCCATCTTGACTGATCCATTTCTTGATAATATCCGGGCTTGACGCCTCTTGTTGCTGCCAAGACTTTGGAATTTTTATAGTTAAGTTGACTGCTTTGGCTTGAGATAAGGCTGATGATGAAAATTGATTGTAAAAGCCATCAGTAATTTCCTGATACGGCTTATCATCATATTGAATCATTAAAAAACTTTCCAAAAATGGCGACTCAATCTCACCTTTGGCTCTTTGATTAACAGTATCAATAAAGCGTAAAGCCTCTAATCTAGATGTAGATTGACGTGACAAGTGCGCTTGCAACTCTGCTTTGGTTTGTTCTAATAGCTGATCGACCTCAGGAACCCCTGATGACTGAATTATTGCTATTTGATTTTGCTTTAAATCTGGAAACTTAAGGTTAAACCTCGCTTGTGCCAGATAAGCTTCTTTGGCCAAATCCGGATAACGATTGGCTATCAGCTGCACTGAGATTTCTTGACCGACCAAAAATCCATAGCCAGAAGCGACATTAACAATAGACGGATAGTTGATATTAAACGCCAACGCAGAGGTCGACACCAAAGCAAATAAGGTGGCGGTCAAATAACGACACAACGATTTGATAACAAGCATAAATTTAAAGCCTTAATCTGGTTTAAGATGACACGTCCGTTTATTATTTTTGCGCCAGTTGCTTTTTTTAGCGCTAGTTGCTTTGGCATCGATTGCTTCGGTACAGTTTGTTCTAGTGTAAATTGCTTTGGCGTAAACTGCCTTGGCATCAGTAACTGATTATTCTCCAGATTGTAGCTGCTTGGTTAACTCAACAGCCTGATCAATCAGCTCTTCAATAAAGCCGATACTGTCAATTAACGTGGCGTTATCTGTGATATCCACGCCGATCATTTGAGCCAATTCAGCCGGTGTTTTAGTCCCGCCTGCACGCAATACTTCTAACCAATCCTCGATGACATCCTCGCCTTTGCGCAGCTTTTTAAACAGCTGAGTGGCGATACTTAGGCCGGCGCTATAAGTGTAAGAGTATAAACCGAGGTAATAGTGTGGCTGACGCATCCAAGTGAGCGCCGCATCCTCATCAATCTCTACTTCCTCACCCCAGAACTGCTGCAATGTCGACTGCATCAGCTGATGCAAATCTTCGGTACTCAAGTTCTTGCCGGCATCCACTGCGCGATACACTTCACGCTGAAAATGCGCCTCAAGATAATGGGTCACAAAGTTATGATAATAAGTATTCGATAATAGTGAGGACACCACATAACGCTGAAATGCTTTGTCGTCGGTATTTTGCTGTAATAAATGATGACCTAATAGCAGCTCATTACAAGTAGACGGTGCTTCAATAAAGTACAGTGACGGCTCATAGCTTAAGTAGTTTTGATGCTGACCGGCATTATAAAAATGTCCGGCATGACCGATTTCGTGAATCAAGGTAAACACATCGCCTAGATTTTGAGTCCACGACATCAACACATAAGAGTGCTCGCCATAAGGTGACGCACAAAACCCGCCGGTGCTCTTACCTTTATTCTGTGCAAAGTCGTACCAACACTCTTCAAACGAACGCTTCACCATATCGGTGTAATCTGTACCCAATAGCGCCAAGGCATCCACGCAATATTGCTTAGCTTCCTCAATGCTGACTTGGGTCACAAAATTAGCATCGAGAGGTACCTTTAAATCCGCAAAGGTCATCTTGTCGATACCATTGACTTGCTGCAATAACTTGGCATAGCGGCGCATCGGCGGTGCCAGATGCTGCATTATGGTATCGATATGCTCGTCATACATGGCGCGCGATACTTTTTGATCGTACAATAGATAATCAAACACCGAGTCATAGCCACGCATATCGGCCATGATTTTCTCTTTTTTAACTTGGGTTAGATAGTTACTGGCAATGGTGTGCTGTGACTCACGTAACCGCTTTGAAAATGCCTTAAATGCATTGCGGCGAAACTCGGTATCGACAGCGGTTTCGTACTCATTTTCAAACGCTGAAAAGCTTAACGGACAAGTCTGACCATTGGCTTCAAAGTCTGGAAAACTCATATCAGCCAGCTTGCACTGCTCATAGTTTTGATACGGCAAGTCTAGTACTGGCGATAACGACATTAGTGCGGTTTCTAACTCTAAACTTAAGGTATACGGCTTTTGCTCTAATAAATCGGATAAAAACGCACGATACTTGTCATTGTCGACCATCGCTTGCTTAATCAGCGCTTCATCAGCTTGCTTTAACGTTTGCTCGACAATCGTGGTTTGGCTATTAAACTTGGCCACTCTTGAATCAAAATCTCTGGCTCTGATTTGTAGCTCGCTGTCACTCATATCGACTGCACTTTGCGCGCCAGCATAAGTGCCTGCTTTGGATAAAGTAGTCAAATAAGCTTCATAGGTTTGCAGTAGTCGTATGATGCTATCGCCATCGGTCAGGTTCAGCATCGACTCTGAGGTCAGCTCATCGGCAAGCTTGCCGGCTTTATCTAGATCTGCGTAGAAGTCTTCTGGCGTGGCATACAGCGCTGTCATATCCCAGGTTAAACGTACAGGTACGTCTTTGCGATGTGGAAGAGCTTGCGTAGTCATTCGGATGTCCTTTAACTTTTAATTTTAATTATCGTCATTCTAATTTTTAGAAGCTGGAATCACTCAATCATATAATATGGGTTAAGCCTATTTACGCATCTTGCTTAGGAGGCCCGTATAACGATGTTTCCCATTCTTCAAAGGGTGGTTCGACAACATAATCTGAACAATAAGATTTCAGATAGTCTGTTGCTCTTTTTTGTGCATAAGTGAAATTTAAAACATTCCCATCTTCATCCATCTCTATTACATTAGCAAATATGGCAAAAACCATTTCTATGGCACTAGGCTCATTGCCAAACAAGTCCAGATACTCAATATCTTCAAGCATGTAATGAGTGCCACTTGCTATAAAATAGGTAAACGTTCTCAAGGCACCGCTGAAATCATGGCTAACTTTCATTTTACATCCTTACTGCTTGATTCTAAGTTATCTAATATCGTATCAAAATAGGCATTATTATTAGCGGCAAATTGAGCGGTATTTTCTAAAATATGAGCCGGAGATTGCACGCTTTGCGGATACTGCTTGATGTCCTGCTCTGAGATACCTTTCCCTTTTTCAATCATGGTCTGCAAGCTATCTGGCGTCACTTCAAAATGACACTGCCAACCCATCAGCCAATTGCCTAATTGTTTGTGTTTATCGGTTTGATAAATAAAGCCTTGGTTTGGCCAATGCTCGGAGGTCGCGAGCGACGTAGCACCCTCAGGTATTTCAAAGCCATCGCCATGCCAATGAAAGGTAGTAAACTGCTTCGGCACGCTTTTGAGTAGCGAATGGTTAGCGCCTTCATTAGTCAGTGTCAGCTGTGTCCAACCAATTTCCTTAATATCAATTTTACCCACTTTAGCACCCAAGCATTCAGCAAGTAGCTGCGCACCCAAACACATACCTATCACTGTCTTGCCAGCGTTAATGGCCTCAGTGATAAACTGCTTTTCGGTGCTAAGCCAAGCAAATTTGTCACCATCATAAACGCCCATCGGTCCGCCCATCACAATCAGCCAATCGAAGCTGTCGATATTTGGCAAATGATTATCCGCTGTCAACGCTTCTGCAAACTGGGTCGTGGTGAATTGATGGTGATTACGCTGAATCCAATGTTCAACAGAGGCTAAGATATTGATGTGATTGTGTAGTAAGGCATGAATGCGGAGGGTCATGTTTAGTCCTTTATTTTTTATATCATTTGCTATTTATAACGTTATTTATAGTATATAAATAGTACCATACCCCATCAGGCGTTTAGTTACCTCAAAATAGCTAATCCGAATGACCCAATGACCAATAAATAAATAAATAAAAATAAATCCACTGTAACTGCAGACTGAGTCAATTATGAAACATAAGAAACTTTTGCAACTAAATAGTGATGAAGAAGAGGTTCTACTCAATGAATTGCGGACATATATGAGCGTTGAGCTTGATATAGATATAGGCAATCTACCGGCTCAATTCTTGCTCGATTTTATGGTAGATCTGATAGGACCAAAGATTTACGACCAAGCGATTAAAGACGCCGAGCCTTGGTTATTTGATAGGTTTAACGGTATTTTGGAAGACATGTCTGTATTAAAGAAAGACTAGCCTTTAATGTATTATCGACCACAAAAAAACCGCCTAGCCAAAGGGCTAAGCGGTTTTTGATATTACAAATTCAGTAATCTGAAATAGACTTACTGATTGCTCTCATATACTGGCAATTCTGCACAGATTTTCTCAACTTTAGCGCGCGTGTCAGCAATCACTTTTTCATCGCCACGGCTGTCTAATACATCACAGATCCAGCCCGCTAATTCAGCAGATTGTGCTTCGTTGAAGCCGCGAGTAGTGATAGCAGGTGTACCGATACGGATACCAGAAGTCACAAATGGAGATTTAGGATCGTTTGGTACAGCGTTTTTGTTGACAGTGATGCCCGCGTCGCCTAACCATTTGTCCGCTTCTTTACCCGTCATTTCTTGCTTAACTAAGCTAATAAGCATTAGATGGTTTTCAGTACCGCCAGAGATGATTTCATAACCACGCTCTTGGATAACTTTTGCCATCGCTTGTGCGTTTTTAACCACTTGCTGCTGGTAGGTTTTGAAGTCGTCTTGTAACGCTTCTTTGAAGCACACCGCTTTAGCAGCGATAGCGTGCATTAATGGGCCACCTTGGTTACCTGGGAATACCGCTGAGTTTAGCTTCTTAGCTAATTTGTCATCACGAGATAGAATTAGACCTGAACGTGGACCACGTAGTGTTTTGTGAGTCGTTGTTGTTACCACGTCAGCGAATGGTACTGGGCTTGGATATACACCCGCTGCAACCAGACCAGCAACGTGAGCCATGTCTACGAATAGATAGGCGCCAACGCTGTCTGCGATGTCACGGAAACGCTGCCAATCGACTACTTGTGAGTACGCTGAGAAACCAGCAATGATCATTTTTGGCTTGTGCTCTTTCGCTAAGCGTTCAACTTCGTCATAGTCGATTAGGCCCGTTTCTTCTACTAGGCCATACTGAACCGCATTGTAGTTGATGCCTGAAAAGTTAACGTGTGCACCGTGAGTTAAGTGACCGCCTGCATCTAAGCTCATACCTAGAACCGTATCATTGGCTTCAAGCAGTGCTAAGAATACTGCAGAGTTTGCTTGGCTACCCGCGTGTGGTTGTACGTTGGCGTACTCAGCACCGAATAACTCTTTGGCACGATCAATCGCTAATTGCTCAACGATATCCACATACTCACAGCCGCCATAATAGCGCTTGCCTGGATAACCTTCCGCATATTTGTTCGTCAAATCTGAGCCTTGCGCTTCCATCACTGCTGGCGAGCAGTAGTTCTCTGACGCAATCAGCTCAATATGGCTTTCTTGACGCTTGGTTTCTGACACCATGGCCTGGTGTAAGTCTGGATCATAATCTTTAATGCTAATATCTTTAAACATAGTGAGTCCTATAATGTAGTCATTTATGACATATTAAAACGTATTAAAAAAGACAAGCGCTGCACTGCCCTACCGTTATCCGCCAATCACTTTATCGCATCTATTAAAGGGCTAGACTGTTATTATTACAGACTGTTATCCAAGTCAGTCAGACAAGGACAGTCTGTTGGGTAAAGTCAGTGGTCACAGTTAAAAATGGCAACGTCGCACGTTATGGGGGTTGTCCCCTGAACCTTAAGTGTAACATGAAAACTGAGGTTCTAAACCTAAAAAAACACTAGAAATAAGTTGGTTTTTTGGCTGCGAATGCTAACTGTTGGTTTTATTGGCTTATTTAGATTCTGGCAACTGATTGGGATTAGAAAATGAGGCAAAAAACTCGGGCAAAAAAGTTTCACTAATTAACAACGGACGACGATACCAGTCATACACCGTATGTCGACTCCAGCTGGTGCTTGATTGCTGATTGTTCTCTACCTTATCACCTGAGGCACTGGCAACTGTCTTTTGAAAATAACGCACATTGGGCAGTCTATTTTGACGTTTAAATAACACATAACCAATGGGTGTGCCTCGCAAATGCTGCAAGCGTTTGGCATTGCCTTGCAAGCTGGGTAAAGGAAACAGGCTTTGTGCAGCAATCCAAGGCTGCGTGCTGTTACCGTACAAATAGACCTCACGAATCCATGCCATCATCGGACGATTCAAACTAGCGCCTTGATAACCCATTTGCTTTTTTTGAGCCAACGTTAAACGGCGATAGCCTTCAAAAGTACGCTCGACTCGCAGTGGCCGCCCTGCCTTTTGTTCTAACAAAGCCGTTAACGAGCCGTTACTGGTTAACCAGTCAACAATGTGCTGTAACAATGCTGATTCTAAAGACGCTTGATCGAATGCAATCAAGTCCTCTATTCGGCTATACATGCCTGCTACCGGCAAAGCTGTGTTGGTGTGAGATGGCATCATAAAAACCACAGTGCTTAAGAGTGAAAAATAAAGAATAGAAGATAAATAATACCAATAGATTAGTAGACAGTCGCCGATTATCAAGTTTTAGCCTTTAAAAAGGCCTAATAAAAAGATTTAATAAAATAAAAAGCTTAACCGCTAAATTTGGGCATATTATCAATGTTAAACGGCAGCGCCTCATGTGCTTGCTGACGATACTGCTGCATATACTGACGATCTTGCTCACAAAAATTGGCGATGGCCGGCTCAAAGCGCGCATCATAAATACGATGTAGCGAATGCGTCTTTTGCGGTACAAACCCTCGAATCAACTTATGCTCACCTTGCGTACCTGGGTCAAAATATTGCAAGCCCTTAGCAATCGCAAACTCAATGCCTTGATAATAGCACAGCTCAAAGTGTAGGCTGTCATATTCCTCCAACGAGCCCCAATAGCGCCCATAAAGTGTCGCCTCTGGCTGACTGGGATCATCATAAAAGAACAAGCTACTGGCAATCACTTCACCACTTTCATCAAGCCCCTGCGCCAGCATTAAGTGTTCAGGCATAGTTTGGGCAATTTGCTCAAAAAACTCTGGACTTAAATACGGATGACGACCACGCACCGCATAGGTCATGGCATAGCATTGATAAAACACTTCCCAATCTTGCTTGCTGATTTGTTCACCAGTTTTGATTTGGCAAGTTAGCTGTTGCTTGGCGATTTTTTTGCGTTCAGCTCTAATATTTTTGCGCTTTTTGGCAGTGAGCGTACTTAAGAAATCATCAAAGTCAGAAAATGGTTTGGGGCGACCTTGTGGATCAAGATCAGTCAACTTTTGGTTTTGCCACAAAAACTGACAGCCTTCACGCTCAAGCAGTTGGTGCTCAAATAAAGGATTTGGCAGGCTATTAAAAACCTGCTGTTGCTCATCATTGATAAATAGCCCATGCCAGCTAGACGCGCCGGTTTGTTTGGCCACAGCATCAACCGCGGTCAGTGCCACTTGCCAAAGCTCAGGGCTTAACGATTCGCCTTTAGCCAACCAAAAACGATGCCCACTGACGGGCGTATAAGGCACACTGGTCACCAGTCTTGGATAATAGTCGACGCCGTAACGCATGTAAGCATCTGCCCACGCATGGTCAAACACATATTCGCCCTGATGATGCCCTTTAATAAACACAGGCAATGCAGCAATGGGCGGCTGTGTTTCATCTTGATAAATCACGATATATAACGGCACCCAACCAGATTGCTGACCAATAGCACCCGTATCGTTCAGCGCCTGCCAGTAAGCAAACGACATAAAAGGCGTATCAGGCTGTTGCCAATCGGCTTGGGACTGCCAATTTAAATCTTGAGTAAGCGTATAAGAGTACGACATATAGTGGGTTGCTTGTTGTTATAGGATAAATGGCTTGTTTTATAGCCCTGCTTGTTAAAGAGTAGCAAGTAAAGAGCAACACAGACATTGTATACAAAAGGTGATATCAACACGAATGACTGTTAAAATATACCCTTGTTGGTTAAGGTCACTTTGTCTAGAATATGCGGTCTTAAATTGACATGAAAATGACGCTAAAACGTATTATCCTCATTCTATAGAGAGGCAATACACTTTATATACATAGCACAATCAGTGGAATCAGTACACTGAGTTCACTATATGATATTGACAATCTATCGAATTTATAGTGGATCAACTGTAATATCGCGTCAGTATACTGTAAAATAGAGAAGTGTCGGCCGTTTGATTTATGTTAAAAAAAACAGCTGTTCACTTTAAAAGAAAATTAAAGTGGCTAGAATAGACAGCACATGCCATAGCATGCCCTCAAAAGCAGACATAATAATGGGTAGACAGTCGCATAGAATGGATAGCGTGTTACTGCCCCTTCCTGTTCATTAAAGCCTATGACATAGAACAACTAAATTATATTCACATCTTTTAAGTCTTATTATCTCACTACAGCCTAGAGGAATAACTATAATGTCACAAACGTCGAAAATTATTTACACCAAAACCGATGAAGCGCCAGCGCTTGCAACCTTGTCTTTCTTACCAATCGTAGAAGCATTTACCAAAACAGCAGATATCGAAGTAGAAACCAGTGATATCTCTGTTGCTGCGCGTGTGCTAGCAGAGTTCCCAGATTATTTAACGGAAGAACAACGCGTTCCTAATAACTTAGCTGAGCTTGGCCGCTTAACTCAAGATCCAAACACTAATATTATCAAACTACCTAACATTAGTGCGTCAGTTCAACAGCTTAAAGCCGCTATTAAAGAGCTACAAAGCAAAGGCTATGCGCTTCCTGACTTCCCAGAAGACCCACAAACTGACGAAGAAGTTGAGCTACGTAAGCGCTATGGTAAAGCACTAGGTAGTGCGGTTAACCCAGTATTACGTGAAGGTAACTCAGACCGCCGTGCACCAAAAGCAGTTAAAAACTATGCGCGTAAGCACCCACACTCTATGGGCGAATGGAAGCAGTGGTCAAGCACTCACGTATCGCACATGCATGGCGGCGACTTCTACCATGGCGAGCAGTCAATGACACTAGACAAAGCACGTACTGTACGTATGGAGCTATTACTAGACAGTGGCGAGACTAAAGTTCTTAAGCCTGAAATCAAGCTTCAAGATAAAGAAGTTATCGATCTTATGTTCATGAGCAAAAAAGCATTGCTTGAGTTCTATGAGCGTGAAATGGAAGACTGCCGTGAAGCGGGTATCTTATTCTCACTACACGTAAAAGCGACTATGATGAAGGTGTCTCACCCAATCGTATTCGGTCACGCGGTTCGCATTTACTACAAAGACGCTTTCGAAAAACATGGCAAACTGTTTGAAGAGCTTGGCGTAAACGTCAACAACGGTATGGCTGATTTGTACGAAAAAATCAAAACCTTACCTGAATCAACACGCGATGAGATTGAGCGCGACTTACACGCCTGTCAAGAGCACCGCCCACGCCTAGCGATGGTTGACTCTGCAAAAGGTATCACTAACTTCCATTCTCCAAGCGACGTCATTGTTGACGCATCTATGCCAGCCATGATCCGTTCAGGCGGTAAGATGTGGGGCGCTGACGGCAAAATGTATGACTGTAAAGCAGTAATGCCTGAGTCTACTTTCGCTCGTATTTACCAAGAGATGATCAACTTCTGTAAATGGCATGGTAACTTTGACCCAACCACTATGGGTACCGTACCAAACGTTGGCCTAATGGCGCAAAAAGCAGAAGAATACGGTTCACACGACAAAACCTTTGAATCAAGCGATGCCGGTGTTGCTCGTATCGTAGACGTTGATACTGGTGAAGTATTGATGGAGCAAGCGGTTGAGAAAGGCGATATCTGGCGTATGTGTCAGGTGAAAGATGAGCCGATCCAAGACTGGGTGAAACTGGCTGTTTCGCGTGCACGTGAATCAAATACACCTGTCGTATTCTGGTTAGACCCATACCGTCCACACGAAAACGAGCTTATCAAGAAAGTTAAAACTTACTTGAAAGACCATGACACTGAAGGCTTACATATCGAAATCATGTCTCAGGTTCGTGCGATGCGTTACACGTTAGAGCGTGTGGCTCGTGGTCTAGACACTATTTCTGCAACCGGTAACATCCTACGTGACTACCTAACTGACTTGTTCCCAATCTTAGAGTTAGGTACCAGTGCGAAGATGCTATCAGTAGTACCATTAATGAAAGGCGGCGGCTTATTCGAAACTGGCGCTGGCGGTTCTGCTCCTAAGCACGTTCAACAGCTGCTAGAAGAAAACCACTTACGTTGGGACTCTCTAGGTGAGTTCTTAGCGTTAACCGTTTCTTTAGAGCATCTAGCCAAAACCCAAAACAATCCAAAAGCACAAGTATTGGCAGACACGCTAGATAAAGCCACTGAAAAACTGTTGCTAGAAGACAAGTCTCCATCACGTAAAACTGGTGAGCTTGATAACCGCGGTAGCCACTTCTACTTGGCTAAGTTCTGGGCTGAAGAGCTTGCCGCTCAAGACCAAGATGCTGAGCTAAAAGAGAAGTTTAGCGCACTGGCTAAGACCCTTGAAAGCAACGAAGATGCAATCGTTAAAGAGCTAATCGAAGTTCAAGGCAAACCAGTCGATATCAAAGGCTACTACTACGCTGATGAAGCACTTGCTCAAAGCGTTATGCGTCCAAGCAAAACCTTTAACGATGCTATCGCGTCGCTATAAGCTTGTGGCCTGACTTAATTTGGTCTGATTGAGATTTGGCTTTCACATTTGATGTGAATGACAGCCTCAATTAAAGCCAAAGCCGAAAACAATAAAACGCCCCATAGATTATTCTGTGGGGCGTTTTTGATTGCTGCTGGTTAATCGCTGCTTTTAATTAATGATTACTGTTAACAACAGACCTCTACTTTGGCAACTAGCGTAATTAGATACGATTTGTAAACTGACGTCGCAGCCGACAGTTTAGTAATATGAAAGGGTCGTTAATCAATACTGGTTAATTTAAAACAATAAGTGCCTGTATTAAGTAACAGTATTAAATACCCGTTCGGATATGCGGTATCTAACGCTACTATGAATGTATAACAATAAAAAGGATTAAAATAATGTCAAAAATTATATACACCAAAACAGATGAAGCCCCTGCCCTAGCAACCCAATCATTTTTACCCATTGTAGAAGCCTTTACCCGAACTGCTGATATCGAGGTTGAAGTCAGTGATATCTCATTGGCATCACGTATCTTGGCCGTATTTCCAGATTATCTAAAAGAAGATCAGCGTGTGCCCAATGCACTTGCTGAGCTTGGCGAGTTGGTATTAAAGCCTGAAGCCAATATTATTAAGCTGCCTAATATCAGCGCCTCGATTCACCAGTTAAAAATGGCCATCAAAGAACTTCAAGACAAAGGCTTTGCCGTACCTGATTTCCCAGATGATCCACAAACCGATGAACAAAAAGACGTGCGTGCCCGCTACGATAAAATCAAAGGCAGTGCGGTCAACCCTGTATTACGTGAAGGTAACTCGGATCGCCGTGCGCCAAAAGCAGTTAAAGCTTACGCTCGAGCCAACCCACACTCTATGAAACCTTGGAGCCGTGACTCTAAAACTCATGTGGCAACCATGGCACACTGTGACTTTGTGGATGATGAAAAGTCAGTCACTATCGAAAAGCCAACTCAGTATCGTATTGTCTATAAAGATGAATCCGGTAATGAGACTGAGCTAAAAGCGCCAGCGCCATTACTTGAAGGCGAGCTTTTAGACACCTCTATTTTATGCTTTGATGTGTTAAGTAACTTTTTGGACGATCAAATTCAAGATGCCAAACAAAAAGGCGTGTTGTTCTCAATTCATCTAAAAGCGACAATGATGAAGGTCTCTGACCCTATCTTATTTGGTGAAGCAGTTAGAGTATATTTCAAAGACTTGTTTGCCAAGCATGGCAAAACGTTTGATGAAATTGGGGTTGATGTCAACAATGGCTTTGCTCAGTTGTTATCGAAAATCCAAGAGCTACCAGAAGATCAGCGCAAAGAAATCGAAGCCGATATTCAAAAAGTGTATGACACCAATCCGCCGTTAGCGATGGTGAACTCTGACAAAGGTATTACCAATTTACACGTGCCTAGCGATGTGATTGTGGATGCCTCTATGCCAGCCATGATCCGCAATGGCGGTCAAATGTGGGGCCCAGATGGTGAGCTGCATGACACCAAGGCAGTGCTTCCTGACAGTAGTTATGCCGCCCTATATGATGAAACCATTCAATTCTGTAAAGAACATGGTGCATTCGATCCGACCACTATGGGTACTGTACCCAACGTCGGCTTAATGGCGCAAAAAGCAGAAGAATACGGCTCACACAACACTACCTTCCAGCTACCCGGTAAAGGTACAGTTCAGCTGCTCGATGCAGAAGGCAACGTCATTACTGAGCATAAAGTTAAGAAAAATGACATCTGGCGTATGAACCGTGTTAAAGATGCGCCTATCCAAGATTGGGTGAAATTAGCCGTCAATCGTGCTCGTGCCAGTGGCATGCCAGCCGTATTCTGGCTAGATGAAAACCGCGCTCACCACGCAGCGTTGATTCAAAAAGTAGAACGCTACTTAAAAGACCATGATACAGAAGGTCTGGATATTCGCATCATGTCTATTCGAGACGCCACTCGCTTTACCCTAGAGCGCTTGGTGCAAGGTAAAGATACTTTGTCGGTTACGGGTAACGTATTACGTGACTATTTGACCGACCTGTTCCCAATTCTGGAGCTCGGCACCAGTGCGAAGATGCTGTCGATCGTACCTTTAATGAATGGCGGCGGATTATTTGAAACCGGCGCTGGCGGTTCTGCACCAAAGCACGTACAGCAGGTACTTGAAGAAAATCATCTGCGTTGGGACTCATTGGGTGAGTTTTTGGCATTATCTGTGTCGCTTGAGCATGAAGCTGAACACGGCACTGCCCAAAATCCAAAAGCACAGATTCTAGCCGACACCCTAAGCGATGCCACTGAAAAGCTATTGCTGAATAACAAATCACCTTCTCGCAAGGTCGGAGAGCTTGATAACCGAGGCAGTCATTTCTACTTAGCCATGTACTGGGCGCAAGAGTTGGCAAATCAAGATGACGATCAGCAATTAAAACAGCGCTTTGCTGCGTTTGCTAAAACCTTGGCAGACAATGAAGAGACTATCGTCAATGAGCTGAATGCAGTGCAAGGCAAGCCTGTGGATCTAAAAGGCTATTACCTAGCTGATGATGATATCGTCAAACAGGTGATGCGCCCTAGCAAAACCTTTAATGAGGCGCTAGACTCACTGTAAGCATGAAAGATTAGTCGTTTAAATGCATTCAAATACCTCAGTAGTTTAAACTATTGAGGTATTTCACATTAGGTACGTTATTATGCCAAACCTAAACAGAGGAAGAACTACCCTTATACTGTTCATTATCACCGCCACTATTTGGTATGCTTTGTCTCGCTATTTACCAGATGGTCATTGGCGTGACACACTCATTATTGGCTTTACTTTCTTATTCTGTGGTGTGTTTTTGTGGTCATTGTTTACCACTCTAAAACGCATATATGGTAACTCGGGACATCTGTGGAAAGAGCTGATACTGGCAAGCTTTAATGTGTTTATTTTCTTATTGGCCTTTGCAGGCGTCTATTCTGAAATCGGTATCGTCGATACCACACGTGATGGTAGCCCCATTACCCATGATTTTTGGCTAACCAGTTACTATTCAATCATCACCTTTACCTCGACCGGTTATGGTGACTTTCAACCTCAAGGTATCGGCCGTGTACTGGCAAGCTTGCATGCACTGGTCGGCTATTTTAGGTTGGGTCTGATGGCGTCAACTGGCTTGACAGTGATTCAATGGCGAGCTGAAGGCAGCGGAGTCAACCGAGGCGCTGATCAATAGCTATCGTTAGACTATTAATTACACCCCTTCATTTATACATTGATACAGATAGTTTGATATTGATGGATTGATAAACTAATACACTGATAAATTGTTTTAGATGGACATTTTAAGTTATGGCAACCTCAAGCGTGATTTTATTTAACAAGCCTTATGGCGTGCAAAGCCAGTTCAGTGATGATGCCAATAACAAGTTTAAACCGTTGGCTGAGTTTTTTGATGATAAGTCATTAAGAGTGGCTGGCCGTTTGGACGCAACCAGTGAGGGCTTATTGCTACTGACATCCAATGGTCAGGTCAATAAAGCCATCACCCATCCTCCCAAAGCCAATGCCGGTCGTAAGCAAGGCAAAACCTACTTGGTTCAAGTAGAAGGTGTTCCCACAGCAGAGCAGTTAACTGCGCTACGCAAGGGCGTGGTATTAAAGGATGGCAAGACCTTGCCAGCTGAAGTCGCCCACGTCAGCGAAGATGAACTGCCGATGCCGCTGTGGCAACGTGATCCGCCGATACGTGAGCGCAAAAGCGTGCCTGACTCTTGGCTGATGATGACTATTTATGAAGGCAAAAACCGCCAAGTACGTCGCATGACGGCTCATGTTGGCCTGCCCTGTTTGCGTTTAATTCGCTGGTCAGTGGCTGGATTTGAGCTCGGCAATTTGGGCGTCGGTGAGTTTGTGAGCGTGCATTTGAACGCTAAACGCTTACAGCAGTTAGGCGTAGTCAACTAAGTGAGCTGACTGTAAATATTACTTGTTAGCCTTTTTATACTGCGTCTATGGCTTTATGCATCTTTTTGTTTATGCGTCTCTTCCCATAACACTGCTACAGGATTACGGCGGCGCTCATAATGGGTGACAAATACCACAGACGCAATAATCAACGCTGAACCAAGCCATAGCATACCTGGCGGTACCCAACCAAATACCAAAAATCCTGCCAACACGTTAAGTGGCAGCTTTAAATGATCAAAGGGCTGCACAAATGAAGCATCGGCTACCGAATAAGCTTTGGCAACGGCCCACTGTGCAAACGCAGTCAACGCACCAATCAATAGCAACAAGCCCCAAACTGAGCCATCGCTAGGCAAGCTTAATGTCGGCAATCCAAACATTAAATTAAACGGTAGCATCAGCACCAATAGGTAAAATACGATGGTGGTCGGGGTATCACGACTGACTGTAAATTTAGTCAACAAAGAAGCACTTGCCCAAAAGAATGCCGCTGCCACTGGCATCAAACTGGCCCACTGGAACGCATCCGACCAAGGCTGCAATACCAACAGCGCACCTAAAAAACCAACCAAAGTGGCAATCCAACGCGCAGCACTCACCGACTCACGCAGTAACAGTCCAGAGCCAATAGTGGCAAATAACGGAGACACCATCAGTAGCGCAATGCCCTGCCAAATCGGTACTGGATACGCCAGCGCCCATGTCCACAGCTGAATGCCTATCACTGAGACACCGACCCGCAATATATGCAATAAGCGAAAGTCAGAGCTCACCGCTGAGCGAATGGCACCGGTACGCATCATGGGCAAAAAAAGAATCAGCGCAATGCCATATTGAAACAAGACAGCCGCGCCGGAGCCGAGCCCGTAATTGATGCCCAAATATTGTAATGCAGTATTGATAATGGCAAACATGGCACCTGCCGCCACCATCCAAAACGCCCCTTGTAGGGGCTGATGTTCTGTCATAGAGGATACTTATTCCTAAAATCAGAAATGATAGCTGAATACTAAATTTTGAAAATATGATATTTTAAATAATTAAGTTTTGTTTAAGTAATGCAAAAAATATTGCAGTGGCGCTAAAACCTATTATTTTTAGCACGCCACTGCAATTGTTGGCTATTAATGTTGTTGGCTATAGTTGGCTATAAGCCTCACAGACTATTTTACAAAACTTGGGCGTAACCAATCTTCAAATCCAGAGTCGCCCAAACTCAAGCTAACTTTCTCCAAGCTTGGATTGGTCGTGATGCCCGATTGAGTTTGATTACTAACCTTAAAGCTCATCAACTCATCTCGGCGGAAGGCATGACAGGTTACCGACTCTAGGTTTGACTCAGCCACGCTTTGCAGCTGTTTTTTATTAGCTTTAATCCCGTCTATGGCAACAATCACATCTTTGGCAGAGATACCCGCTTCTGCAGCCACACTATCACGCAATACCTTATTCACCTTTAAGCCTTCTGGCGTTTCGGCGACGGCCATACCCCAAGGTAAGGTATTATCCTTATTATCGGTGCTGATACTAATGCCATTGGCCTCAAGTAGCTCATGTATTGGTAATTCATCAACACCATCGACATAGCGGGCTTTAAATTCTTGCCACACTGCTTTGTCCATAAACTGACTAATTACCGCCTCAAGATTGTCATTATCCATGCCAATACGGATGCGATTACCGGCCTCGCCCTGCTCTTTTGCTAACTGATAGAAGGCTTTGACCACATCAAATAAGCGATATTTACCTCCGCTTTGCTGCATTAAGGTTAAGTCTAGGCATAAGGCCACTAAAGCGCCTTTGTTATAGTAGCTGATGCCCGCATTGCCGGTATTCTCATCGGCACGATACAGCTTAATCCACGCATCAAAGCTAGACTCAGCCACGCTTTGTAAGGTACGGCCATGTGTTTGAGTGTAGCGGTTAATTTGAGCTTGCAGCAGTTTAAGATAGCTTACCTGACTGACCACACCCGACGCTTGCAACATAAAGTCGTCAATATAAGAGGTGAAGCCCTCAAATACCCAGAGCAGCGGTGTGTAAGCCTCTTGGCGCAAATCAACACCCATCATCACATCAGGACGGACTGTCTTAACCCACCAAGAATGGAAATACTCATGGCTACACAGGCCTAAAAAGCGCTGATAGCTCTCGCTCGGCTCATCAGGCTCTGCAGCTGTCGGCAAGTCACTGCGCGGTGTCACTAAGCTGGTTGAGTTGATATGCTCAAGGCCGCCGTAGTCATTGCCGCTGGCATAGGTCATAAAGGTATAACCATGATAATCATCGCTACCAAAAGGCGCATCACCTAGCCAACTGACATAACTTTGGCAGATTTGCTGAATATCTTGCTGCAGTCGACCTAAATTGGCACTGTGCTTCCCTGACAAATAAAAGCGATGCGCAATCGCAGTGTGCTTGTCATCATGGACGATAAAACCAAACTCATCTTGCGGCGCAATCTCAAACGGATAATCAATCAGCTCGTGGTAATTCTCCGCCTGCAACTGATAGTGATGGGTGTTATCAGTCGACATATAAGTATGCTGCAACCCACAGGCAATTCTGACCTGAGCGGCTGACTCACTGTGTGCTTCAAAGAAGGCAACTGGCACACTTAACGTCACTGCAACCGGCAACTCCTCCATTGTCTCAATGGCCAACGCCAAAGAGGTAAAGTTACCGTATAAGCGCTGCTGATCGACATAGGCAGTACGTACTGACAGATCATAGCAGTAGACCTCATAACGCACTTCGACATAGTCGCCGGCTTGCACATTGGGCAGCTGCCATTGATTTTTGCTTAACTTAACGGCTCTGTAAACGCTGCTATCCTGATTGGCAGCAGCATGTGACTCACTGCCAGCGTGCTCGTCTTCAGGCTGATGTGGCAGCAGTTGATAATGGACGGCAGTGATATTGCGAGCAAACTCACGCATCAGATAACTGCCTGGTATCCATGCGGGCAGCCATAATGTCGGTGCCTGTTGCCCCGCTTCAAAACGTAGGGTGACATCGACCAAATGCTGTTTAAAACGATGAAAGTCTAATTTGTAATGTGGCTGCTGTTGCTTAGTTAAGGTTGTCATATTAGTCACTGCTGTTGTCATAGTTATGATGATAAGAAGTTACCTATTAAAAAATGCTACTAGATAAGATAGGGGTTGGTTGAGCACAAATCAATGACCCTTTGGTTAAGCCAAAACTTAGGGGAAAATGGCAAGTATTTTTTTAAAAATTGTAAAAAAAATTAGCAATTAGTGAATTAATTTGAGAGTATAGCCTTGAAAGTTTTATCCACCACCGCAATCTATTAAACAAGGCAATTAGTAGAGGTGTGGTATAAATGAGAACTATGCCAATATAAGCACCCTTCTTTATTGTATTTTTTTATTTATCTCTATTTTAGGAATTTTTATGACAACAATTGCAAAAGATACTGCCGTACGCTTTAACTACATTTTAAAAGACGAAAATGGTAACGTTATTGACCAGTCACAAGGTGAGCCATTAGCTTATCTACACGGTCACAACAACATCATTCCAGGTCTTGAAAAAGAGCTAGAAGGCAAAT
Source organism: Psychrobacter sp. FDAARGOS_221 (assembly GCF_002313155.2). NCBI lineage: Bacteria > Pseudomonadati > Pseudomonadota > Gammaproteobacteria > Moraxellales > Moraxellaceae > Psychrobacter > Psychrobacter sp. FDAARGOS_221. The sequence goes on along the minus strand of NZ_NWFK02000001.1, from coordinate 2,235,576 downwards.
CTGCAGGCGATTCATTAACTGCGGTTATTGAGCCAGCTGACGCTTATGGCGAATACCAAGAGCAAGCGGTACAAAAAGTACCTCGCGAAAACTTCCAAGGCGTTGATGACATCCAGCCTGGCATGCAATTCCAGTCAGAAGCTGAAGGTCAAGTGATGCTAGTTACTGTAACAGACGTTACTGACGACACCGTAACTGTTGATGCTAACCATCCATTAGCTGGCAAAAAGCTAAGCTTCGACGTTGAAATCGTTGATGTACGCGCTGCTACTGAAGAAGAAATCAGCCATGGCCATGTACATGGTGCCGGCGGCGTTCAGCACTAATCCTGCTGCCCGAAGCTTAGATGGGTTAACCGCTTAACTTATTTGTGATTAAGTTTATGACTATTATTAAGCTTATAACTGTTATTAAGTAAGAATTGAGTTAACCCATAAAAAAAGAGCCGTTCAATTAAATTTGAATGGCTCTTTTTTATGCTAATTGATTGAGTGATTAACTTAAGAGTGAACTTATTGAGCAAATATTTCGCTTAGCCTTAGTGTTTTGAATCACTGTCTGCGATTATTTTTGCCTCATCTATTTGCGCTTCCTCTATTCGCTGATTATCTATTAAGTTACTGTCTACTACACCACCATCTATTACGTCGCTATCTATTAACGCATTGCGCTTACTACGCTTGTTGGTGTCGCGATAGATTCGGCGTTTGGGGAACATTACATTAAAGGTTGATCCCTTGCCTTCAGTAGACTCAATAGTTAACTTTGCCTCATGCTGATATAGCACATGCTTCACAATAGCCAGCCCCAAGCCTGTACCACCCGTATTGCGACTGCGACCACTATCGACACGGTAAAAGCGCTCTGTTAAACGCTCAATATGCTCACTAGCAATACCAATCCCGTTATCCGCTACTGAAAATAAGCAGCCCTGTTTGGTATCCTGCCAAGCAATGCTAACCTCGCCGCCTTTCGGGGTGTACTTGATGGCATTAGTCACTAGATTGAGTAAGGCGCTGTGCAAGTACATCTCTGAGCCATAGATGCCTTTTTGTGAGTCGATATGCAGGTTGATCACATGACCATATTCTTTATTATAAACCTGCGCATCATCAAAGATACTGGTCAATAAACGTGGCATATCTACAAATTCAGACTGAATCGACTCTTCATTTTCTAACCGTGATAACAACAGCAAGTCATTGATAATATAATTCATGCGCTCTGTTTGCTGCGTCATTAACTTAAACCCTCGTCTCCATTTGGGGTCTAAGTCGGGCTGATCAGAAAAGGTCTCGATATAGCCCATCAATACCGTCAAAGGAGTTCTAAGCTCATGCGACACATTGCCGACGAAGTCTTTACGCATTTGCTCTAAATGCTGCAAGCGAGTGACATCATAAATTATCAGCAGCTTTTCATGACCAAAATGGGTTACCTCACATTGCAAAAAGCGCTCACAGTTATTCCATGAGCGCATGCGTATGCCTTCATTAGGCGACACCGCATTTTTATAATACTCATGAAACTCAGGAATATTAATCAGGTCTAATATGGTGCGACCTTGGTCGTCAGAATCAAGCTCCAATAGACGCTCGGCTGACTGATTCCACCAATCTAATCTGTCTTCTTTATCAAGCAAAATCACCGCATCTTGTAGCGCCAATAACGAGCTACGAATCTTGGTAATCAACGCAGTAATCTGTTGATCCGCCTGTTGTTTTTGCTTCTTACTTTCGTACAGTTGATTTGCCATAAAGGTCAAACTACCCGAGAAGTCAGGAGGCGGCAGTGTTAATGAGCGACTCATCCACTGATAAAATTGTTGTATCGCATATAAGCGCCACACATAATAAAGCAACAAGCCAACGATAATACCCCATTCAATACTACCACCATACCAGCCAAAGCAAGCACCCACTGCGACCATAAACAGCAGCCATTTAAAGTCAGTCCAAAACAACGTCGCTTTATGGCGCTCATTATGTTGTAAGTTGTCACGATCTTCTAAACGCTTTTGACGCTGTGACTGCTCTTCGATAGAGTGAATGACTGACGTTCCCGTACTATCTTGGCCTGACTTGTTTTGGCCTAACTTATCTTGTTCTGAGCCGTTTTGTTCTGCTCCATTTTCAACTGAGCTGGTTTGAGCTGACCCGTTTTGAGCTGATTGGCTATCGGAGGCAGATGACTCAGATGAGTTAGGGTTGGCGGAGTCTAAGCGACGGTACATGTTACTCTCAATATAAATACTCTGACGATATCGGTTGTGGTGTAAAGGCTGTTTATACAGTGCGCTGCCTAAACAAGCTGTGTTGAAAACCGATACCCTGTGCCCCTAACTGTCTGAATAAATCCAGCGTAATTATACGGCTCTAGCACCTTGCGCAAGCGGCGAATATGCACGTCAATAGTACGGTCCTCGACATACACATTACCACCCCACACCTGATCTAACAACTGAGTTCGAGTATAGGCACGCTCAGGATGACTCATAAAGAAGGCCAATAAGCGGTATTCTGTCGGTCCAATCTCAACCGCTTGACCATCTGCCGATACACGTTGGCTCACCGGATCTAAGCTTAGGCCTTCCGCTTCAATAGGCTTCTCTCCTGACAACGCACTACTACGGCGCAGCACTGCCTTAATACGCGACACCAGCTCTCGCGTCGAAAACGGCTTGGTAATATAGTCATCAGCACCGGCATCTAGACCCTGCACCTTATTGTCCTCTTCGCCTCTGGCGGTCAACATAATGATCGGAATCTCAGATAACAGCTCATCTTTTTTCAAACGTCGGCAAAAATCAATTCCTGATTGGTTGCCTGGCAACATCCAATCTAACAAAATCAGTGCTGGTCTGTTATCCACCACCTGACTGTGCGCTTCATTAACTTCCTCAGCCTGCAAGCACTCATAGCCTGCCATCTCTAAGGTTGTGACTATCATCTCACGTATGGCTGGTTCATCTTCTACGACCAATATTGTTTCCGTATTCATCTGCTTACTGCCTTTTGGTTACTACTAAAAAAATATGACCGTTATATTACAACCTATAATTATGACAATTAGATGACAGCATCACAATGCTATGTGATAGCTAGTGTTTTATGGCAGCTGCTCCTGATGTGGTATTGATGCACCTATCAAAACAAGTAGCTGTATTTATAGAAACGAATTACCAGGCCTATTAGATAAACTACTGCACTTCTAAAATAAAATTAAGTGGCCCATCATTATCGGCTTTGACCAACATATTGGCACCGAACTGGCCGGTTGCCACCTGTTCATGCTGAGTCTTAGCATAGGCGACCAACTGCTCAAACAACGTATTGGCCTGATCTGGCGGCATCGCCCCACCAAAGTCTGGACGACGCCCTTTATCAGTTTTTGCCATCAGTGTAAATTGTGAAACCAGCAATAAGCCACCGCCCTCTTGCTGTACATTTTTATCGAGCTTACCTTCCTCATTATCGAAGATACGATAGGTTAAAATCTTATCTATCATTTTTTGAGCACTTTGCAGCGTATCATCATGACCGATGCCGATATACGCCAAGATACCATGCTCAATAGCACCAACCACCTGACTATCAACAGTCACGCTGGCCTGTGTCACGCGCTGAATTAAAGCTTTCATACTGTGTTGTCACTCCCGAATTTGTTAAACTGACTTTATGCTAAACTGGTTAATGAATACTGATTCAATTGCCCAATTATTATTACCCAATGACTGACTAAATAACCGTTTTATTTAACGGTCTAACCCAACTAACGACTGATACTTATCATGAAAAATACTATTAAACAGACACTAAAAAAACAAGCCAGCCAACTTTTAACCCGTGACGGCTTATTTACCACGGTGCAGCATCTGGTACCTCAGCAAAAACTTAGCGAAACCGCTGGACGCCTAGCAGCGAGCCAAAACCCGATTGTTAAAAAGGCCTTTGTGCATACCTTTGCCAAAGCGTACGGCATTACTTTAGATGAATATGCGCGCAAAAATTTAAGCGACTTTAGCAGCTTCAATGACTTTTTTACGCGTGAATTAGACGACAATGCGCGTCCGATTGATGATAGCGCACACGGTATCGTCTCGCCAGCCGACGGTATGATTTCGCAGATTGGTGCTATTGAGCACGGTCAATTACTGCAAGCCAAAGGACGTGATTATTCGGTCAGTCACCTGCTTGCTGATACTGAAAATAAAGAAAGCAGCTATTACAACGAGGGCAGCTTTGCGACTGTCTATCTTGCACCCAGTAACTATCACAGAGTACATATGCCGTTCGATGGCAAGCTGATCGAGACCCGTTATGTGCCTGGCACTCTATTTTCGGTCAATAATGTCACTGCCGAGAATGTGCCTGACTTATTTGCGCGAAATGAGCGTTTGGTGTGCGTTTTTGATACCGAATACGGCAAAGCCTGTGTGGTACTGGTCGGTGCAATGATTGTTGCCGGTATCGAAACGGTTGCCACTGGCAAAATTGAGCGCAGTAATACCATCCAAACCTTAACCCATAATATCAGCTTGAAAAAAGGTGATGAGTTAGGACGCTTCTATCTGGGCTCTACCGCTATTGTGGTCTTACCAAAATCTGCTGGCGTTGAGTGGTCACAAGACATGCAGCATGGCTCTGTGGTCAAGATGGGCGAGCTTTTAGGCGTGGCAAACCCTTAAGGTAATAACCCTTAATGTAAAATCTCTTCATCCAAAATCCACACTTTCTACGCCAGCCTTACATATCAGAGCGTTATCCTGTTTTATACTTTATAAGACAGGATAACGGATGATGTCGCAAAAAAAGACCGGCTTACTAAAAACTGTATTCCTAATGGTATTCGCGCTCGCTGTGTTCATCATCATAGCTGATCCTCCTAATGACCGTAACGAGATGCAACAGTATTACGACCAGCTCTCTCGCCAAAGTAGTAGCAACGATGACCATGACACCTACTTCCCGCCCTCTCCATTAACGCTAGAGCAAGCCAACATCGATAGGGTCTATGTCGATAAGTCTTCACAGACACTGTATCTGTTGCAAGATTACAAAGTAGTCAAAAGCTATCACATTGCGCTTGGTGACGCACCAAAAGGTCACAAACAGCAAGAAGGCGATGAGCGTACACCAGAAGGTGAGTATATTTTAGATTATAAAAATGAGAACTCGATCGCCTATCGCTCTATCCATGTCAGCTATCCTAATGAAGCAGACATTGCCAGTGCTGAAGCAAAGGGAGTCTCACCTGGCGGCGCCATCATGATTCATGGTCAGATGAATGGCTACGAGTACCTAGCTGGTGTGATGCAAAAGCGCAATTGGACAGACGGCTGTATGGCGGTGACCAATGCAGAAATGGACGAAATCATGAGTGCGGTTAAAGTAGGCACACCCATCGAAATAGTTTGGTAAGCTTTCGATTTACCTATAACCATAATCGCTTTAATAGGAAAGTTCGTTTCGCCACTCTTTATTACTCATCAATTAACCAGCCTTGCTGCGTGGCATAGTCTATTTGTTTAGCGACCCAATCATGGATAGAGGGAAAACTGTCTGCGATAAAGGCGTGCATGCCAGCCACTTGTGAGCGCTTAACGCCATGATCACTCCAGGTTTTACCGCCAGTATTCATGTTTAATATAAAAGGTAAAATACGATCAACCACTTTTAATAATTGAGTCTCACGGCTGCTGCCCGTTTCCTGCTCATCCCACACTTCAACGAGATTACTAATACCGTTGCCTGGCTCTGATTGCAGACGCTCAATACCTTGACGCTCCTCAATATGAGCATCACTACGACCTTGTGCATACAAAAAGGTATCACCAGCGTCTATCTCGCCCAAATCATGCACCAAAGCAAGTTTAAGCAATTTTTCATGATTGACATCCAGCTCAAACAGCTCAGCAATAGACCAACACGCCATTGCCAAATGCCATGAATGCTCGGCTGAGTTCTCAAGCCTTGTGGTCTGAGGCACATAACTGCGGCGACTGACACGCTTCAAGGCATCTAGCTCCAATAAAAAGTGAGTCACATCTTCAATGCTGATGTTTTTGTCGTTTGTTAATGGCTTAAGGTTGTTGGTGATTGGCATAAGTTTTTCTCATTACACAATTTTTCTTTGCAGGGAATCCTGCTTTAAAAGGAACAGGTTTCAATTTAAATTGATTATTATAAAAGTACCAGAATACGCTTAGGATACGCTCATTATTATTTATAACAAAATAAGACTACGACAAGATAGGATAATCGGTCATGACAAACAACTCACTTATGTTAAGCCTATTGATTGGCCTGTTGCCTTTAACCCATATCGCTCATGCTAAACCCTACCAACCGGCATTGCATCAGCCTGTTAAATTAAACAGCTTAGCGCAGCAAAAGCAGTATATTAGGCAAATCTATGCTGAGGTCAATAACAACCTTGGCAGCTATCAACTGACAAATATTGATAATCATGGTCATAGCACCGAAGGTGGGGTGATTAAGTTTTATACCGATCAAAATCAGATCAGACTGATTGAAGAAATCTACTATGGGGAAACCGGCAAATACAGCCTGCAATATTATTTTGCAAATAATGACTTATATTTTGTATTTGAACAAACAGTGCGTTACAACGCGCCGATAAGTTTTGATACTCCATCCCTGGGAATGGAAGCGTTTGATATCAAAAAATCGAAGATAGCAGAAAACAGATACTATTTTTATAACGGCTCGATGATTCAGTGGCTAGATGAGGACAAGCAAAGTGTCTCACCCAATAACTCGCGCTATATCAATAAGCAAAATCAGCTATTGCGTGCGGTCGAAAACGCCTTACGCCAACGCTAGAAATGCGTTAATCTAGTAAAGCAGTTAGATTTCATTTGACTGACTTAGTTGATTCACTTAACAGTTGTTTTAACGGTTATTCAGGCTCATACTAATGGCATGGCTATCAATCAGACAAGGAGTCGTCGATGCCAAACCGCCCTATTGCCCAAAATCCGTCTGCTGCGCAAAATCTTGCCGTAACCGCAGACAACCCCCACACCACTCAACCCGCATCATCAACCAAGCGCCCGTTATTAGGTGCGCGTAAACAACACCATAACAGATGGCTCATTATCGCTGGGTTTGCCTTATTACTAGGCATTAATCAGTTTTTGTGGTTAAGCTTTGCGACCATTATTATTAGCACTCAGGCCCACTTTGGGGTGAATGAATTTTTTGCCAATCTGCTCACCTTGATATTCCCAATCGTGTTTGTATTACTCGCCATTCATTCTGGCAAAATACTGGATAACCACGGCTACAAAAAGGTCGTCAGCTATGCCGCTGTATTAATGCTTGTCGGTTCAGTGATACGTTGGCTTGGCGTTGATAGCTACTGGATTGTATTTGCTGGGCAGCTGCTGATTGCTATTGCTCAGCCCTACATCACTAATGCCATCAATCAGGTCACTACAGACTGGTTCGACAAATCACAGCTGGCAACCGTCACCGGGGTGATTATGGGCGTGATGTTCTTAGCCACTGCCTTGGGCGCATTTGCCTCCGCCCCTTTAATAGAGCTGTTTGGCTTCTCCGGGATGCTGATGCTTAATATGGCGTTGACCGCCATTGCAGTCGCTTTTTTCTTGTTAGTAGTTGCAGAAAAGCCGCAAAAACATGATGACGCCATTTCATTACACGAGATTGAATCGTTATTGAAAAACAAACGTTTATGGCTGATTTCATTAACTATATTTATTGCGATGGGCTACTTTAATGGACTCAGCAACTGGATTGCGCCTATTCTCGAACCCCGTGGTATTGATGAAGCAACTGCAGGTGTGATTACGGCCATGTTGATCATTGGCGGCATCTTAGGCGCACTGATTATACCGCTACTGTCCGACTATCTGCACAAACGACGTATTTTTTTGATCATTGCCACTTTAGTAGGTGCTTTAGCTACCTACCCCTTATTGTTTTTAAGCTCTGGCACGACCACCCTTATTATCAGTTTTGTGTTGGGCTTTTTCCTATTGGCCGGCTATCCATTATTGATTGCTGCTGCAGAAGACACGGTGCATCCGTCACAAGCGGCTAAAGCGGTTGCCATGCTGATGCTAATGGGTAACTTAGGCGGTGTGGTGATGGTATTGTCTATGCAAGGAGTAAAAGTGATGACCAATAGTTGGGCACTGTCTGGCTGGGTGTTGATTATCTCTGTGGCTTTGGCCAGCTTTTTGGTACTAAAAATACGTGACAAACCGTTATCTTATCGGGTACCGACAAACTCGATATAGAGGCTCTGTTATCAAGCAATCTATTTAAAAAAAGCCGTGATGGATATGTTATCCATCACGGCTTTCTACAACATTAGCTTTGAAAATTAACTTTAAAAATGAGCTGTGGTTGATTGTGTTTAATGGGTTGAGCAGGTTGGTTTTATTTAATCAACTGACTAATCGCCTTAAACGCTGGGTCTTTACTTGATCGACACAGCTCAAACAATATCGCCTCTGTGGTCGTAATAACCGCCCCAGCTCGGCGCATTCGGCGAATGGCTTGACGACGATCATAAGCACTGCGTGATCCAGTGGCATCAGCAATGACCACCGGCTGCATGCCGTTATCGAGCAAATCAAGCACGGTCTGCATCACGCACACATGGGTTTCGATGCCGCAGACGATGACCGAGGTGCGGTTTTGCTGCGCAATATGGTTCCATACCTCATCGTTATCACAGGCACTAAAGGTCACCTTTTCAATGACTTTGGCTTTGCTGGTATCTAATACGTCCATGACTTCAGAAACGGTTTCGCCCAAACCCTTCTTGTATTGCTCATTTAGCACAATAGGCACGCCCAATAGCTGTAAGCCTTGGATTAAAGTGGTTGTTTTTTTAATGATTTCGTCATTACGATAGATATGCGGTGCAAGCTTTTGTTGCACATCAATAACCATTGCTTGCGCATTATCTCGCATGATGCGATACGTTTTGTCTGTAGTGATGGTCTTTGACATAACACACTCCTTGTGTCGGTTATAAAACTAGATAAATATCTTATCCTTATTAAGTCACATAAAGTGGGTGTGGTCAAATATTCTTACCACCTCTTACACTTTGCTATCTAAAACATCGGTTACGGTTAGCTGATACTGATAGTAACCCATATGTCCATAGTTACCAGTCTGACTTATCATTGCTTTAATACGCACATCCTTTAACTCATAAAGAGAGTGCGTTCTGCCGCTATCTTTGGCTAACTTATCTAACAAATGACCTGGGTCAGCGATATGATAGACCTCACCGTTGTCTGCAGTAAAGCTAAACTCTTCTAACGTCTTATTTACGTTACCGGTTAATACCTATGGCGGCATAAGCGACGACTTTTCAACAAACTCACTGTTATTATCATTTGCTTGTGTTGTCGACACTTTGCTGTGTACAAATAGCGCTACGCTCAAGCCAATTACAGATATTAGTGCAACTTTTAGAGTGGTGTTATGTTTTGGAATCATCGGTATACCTTGATATTTTCTAGCACAATACAATGATTGATAATCTAAAAGATGAAAGCTTTTCGTTGTTATAACAACGATACACTTACATCATTCTAATGAGAAACATCATAATTAATATCAATTTTTGCTGAAAAAACAATCAAAGCAGTCATAGCTAAACCAATAAAATAGAGATAGAAAAAACTGCGAAGCGTGTTAGCCATTAGTTCCTGCTGTGAAATATAATATGGCTTTAACAATATAGGTTTGGTCGTTATTGGCACTGAGCTACTTTTGATTGCTTTCATATAGACAGATTGAGAACTGCTACTGATATTTTCCTGCTTTTTATAAAACTTAACATTTTGGTTGTTATGCTTAAAAAAATCCGCTTTAGACTGTCTAAAAAACGCATTCGCCTCATCTAGCTGTTGCTGCTCGCTAAGAGAGTAGCTGATACTTCTATCATAAAAACCAGTCAGCCAAATATTTGTTGCTTCCTTAAAAGGAGCGACGACAAATAAAGTCATTTCGTAATCTTTTTTGAAAAAATCATAGCGCGATTTAGTTTCTCTATAATTTACAATATATGAGAATTGTTTTGGATCGACCTGCTGATCAGCATTAACCTTAAAATGAGTCTCATCAGGGTATTGAGCTACTTCACCTATCGTCTGAACATTAACAATATTAGTCATTCTATCTAATAGATAAGCTTGCCCCATCATGGCTGGCAGTATGATACTTATGATCATGATGACAAAGATGATAGTGGCACTATTGCTTGCTGAGCCTATTTTTAAAAAGGTATATCTAGGGCGTAACAATATGACTAGAAGTGCAGTTGTGATAACAATAGGGATTATGAAGTCCCACCAAAGCTCGCTTATGTCTAAAACATCCCACCTAATATCAAATAAATATCGACATAAAATACATAGCGTAATAGAGACAATGCCAACAAGCACATAAGGAATAAAAACAGTCGTTAGCTTTATGATGAATGCCGATTGGTCCCGTACTTTTTCAGGATATTTTTTATTGGATTTCGTTGATTTAAGCCTACTTTTTTGACTTTTGTTGTTGTCATTTTTCTTCGATTCTGCTCTTTTATTAGGTCTTAAAGAATTTAATATCCTTTGCTTAAAAGATAGTATTTTATGTTTGTTAGGCTTTTTGGTTCGTCTGTTATTTTTATTATGCATCTAACGCCCAATAACCTTGATAGGAAAAAGAATCTAAATAAGTCTACTTTAATAAATGATACAGCCTAAATAATTTAACCTAGCATGGCATCGTTTCTACTTAAGCATCTTTTCTATTAATTCACATAAAGCGCATAGGGTCAAATATTTTAGTTATACTAGGCTTATCTGCACCAAAACTAATTGAGATCAACTGATGACATGGACTCCCAACACCCTCTTCATGCTCAGTATTTTAACGATAAATCTTATCGTCTGGATACTGTTAGCCCTACCCAACAACCGCCAAAAACTGCCTAAAATCTATCTAATTGTCCGTTCTTGGCTATGGATGTTGTTTGCCTTATTCTTATGCTTTTATTTATCTGGAATAACCGATACCGATGGTAGCCACAGACCTTATTGGTGGGCGATTGATCTGCTACTCGCTATTATTGGGGTACGTGGATTATTCGAAATATCCAGATTATGGCGCTCAAAAAGTAAAGTCGCCTTTGTCGAAAAGCTTGAAAGTCTCAATGTACAGCCTGCCCCTGCTCAATCAAGCAGCCGTATTCATTCAAACAACAGCATTCATTCAAGCAGTACAGCGCAAAAACTAAATCGCAGCAAACGTTTGGCAAACTGGTGGCAACGTGTGACCTGGGTTGACACTGGACTGTGTGTGGCCTTTATTTATCTGATTATCAGCCTGATGGCTTTGGCGCACCTTACGCTTGTCCGTCAGCAGGCAGGCATGTTCTTATTTGTCATTTTTGCCAGTCAATTTAACGATATTGCACAGTATTTGTGTGGCCGCTGGCTTGGTGGGCGATTTTTCAAACGAAAGTTGGCACCGACACTAAGCCCGAATAAAACCATCGAAGGTGCTTTATTTGGCAGCCTGCTATCTGCCTCATTGGCAACCTTGCTCGGATTATGGCTAACGCCTTTTTCAGTGATTCAATGCTTTATGATGGCTTATTTCTTGGCCATTAGCGGCATTATTGGAGATTTGTTTGAGTCTAGCTTTAAGCGCCGTCATGGTATTAAAGACACAGGCACCATGCTTGCTGGGCATGGCGGCATCTTGGATCGAGTGGACAGCTTATTAATCGGCGTGCCAGTGATGACCTTTATTTATTGGCAGTTTTTGTAACTTATAACCAGTCTATTTTTAAATTAAAAAAAAGTGCCTCTAACCATTAGCTAGAGGCACTTTTTAATATAAGAGGATAAACGCAACCCTCTTAATATTTTATCTAATCAGCGATTAAACACGCTCAATCACAGTAGCGATACCTTGACCTAGACCGATACACATAGTGGCTAGACCAATTTCAGTATCCATCTGCTCCATCGCGTTCAATAGCGTCACAGTGATACGTGCACCTGAACAACCTAGTGGGTGACCTAGAGCAATAGCACCACCGTTAACGTTCACGATGTCTTGCTTGTCCATTAGGTTCAATGATTTCAATACAGCTAAGCTTTGTGCAGCAAACGCTTCGTTTAACTCGATGGTTTGCATGTCATCTAAGCTCATGCCAGCACGTTTTAGTGCTTTTTGAGTGGCTGGTACTGGGCCATAACCCATGATAGCCGCGTCACAACCAGCAATCGCCATGCTGCGGATACGAGCACGTGGCTTCAGACCTAAGTCTTTCGCTTTTTGTGCACTCATCACTAGCATTGCAGACGCACCGTCAGATAATGCAGAAGAGGTCGCAGCGGTTACGCTACCGTTTGCTGGATCGAATACTGGACGTAATTTCGCTAATGATTCTAGCGTAGTATCAGGACGGATTACTTCGTCCACAGTGCAAAGCTGTAGGCGACCTTCAGCGTCATGACCTTCGATACCAACGATTTCATTGTCAAAACGACCTTCTTGAGTGGCTTCCCAAGCACGGCGATGTGATTCAACACCGAACTCATCTTGCTGCTCACGCGTGATGCCATTCATACGACCTAGCATTTCAGCAGTTAAGCCCATCATGTTAGAGGCTTTAGCATAGTGCTTAGAGGCCGCAGGGTTGATATCGATACCATGCATCATGCCCACGTGGCCCATGTGCTCAACACCACCGATGATGAATACATCACCTTGATTGGTCATGATTTGAGCAGCAGCAGTGTGTAGCGCTTGCATTGATGAACCACACAGACGGTTAACGGTTTGGCCACCAGTCGTTTTTGGGATATCAGCCAATAGACCAATGTTACGGCCAATGTTCATACCTTGTTCTAGAGTCTGATTAACACAGCCCCAGATAATATCTTCAACGTCATTAGTGTCAAAGTCGTTACGCTTAACTAAAGCGCGAACCAGTTCAGCTGACATGCTATCAGCACGAACGTTACGGAACATACCGTTCTTAGATTTACCCATTGCGGTACGCACGCCATCTACGATGACCACGTCTTTTGGACTTAATGTTGTCATGTAATACTCCTTGAATTTTTTATCGTTTAGCCTAACTGACGCTGCTGCTCATTGTTGAGTCATGCACGAATAAGGCATATCACAGCATCAGTTGACTAATTAATTATTTAATCGTCCCAAGCTTATCGTATTAGGCTTTTGGGTAAAACGTTTCGCCAGCCGCTGCCATATCACGGATTTTCTGTGGCGCTTCATACGCTTTGCCTAGGTGAGCATATTTCTCACATAGCGCTAAGTAGTTATCAAGGCCAACTTGGTCGATGTAACGGCATGGACCACCACGGAATGGAGGGAAGCCAACCCCCATAATCATCGCCATATCCGCTTCTGCTGGAGTGGCTACAATTTCGTCTTCTAAGCAGCGAACAGTCTCGTTACAGAATGCTAGCATCATACGATCGATGATGGTTTGATCTTCAAACTGTTGAGTATCACCATCAGTGGTCGCTTTTAGTAGCTCATAAGTGGCGTCGTCTGCAGTTTTCTTAGGCTTGCCACGCTTGTCTTTTTCATACTTGTAGAAGCCAACGCCATTTTTCTGACCCAGACGGTTGTTTTCAAACAGATGCTTGATAGCGCCTTTGTAGTCTGGCTTCATGCGATCTGGGAAGCCTTCTGCCATTACTTCTGCGCCGTGTACGCCAGTGTCTAGACCAACCACGTCGATTAAATAGGCAGGACCCATAGGCCAGCCGAATTTTTCCATTACTTTGTCAACATGAACAAAGTCAGCGCCTTGTTTTAATAGAAGATCAAACGCGCCGAAGTATGGGAACAATACGCGGTTTACTAAGAAACCTGGGCAGTCGTTTACAACAACAGGCACTTTACCCATACGCTGAGCTAGCGCAACAGTGGTTGCAATTGCTTCTTCTGATGATTTCTCACCACGGATAACTTCAACTAATGGCATGCGGTGTACTGGGTTGAAGAAGTGCATACCCACGAAGTTCTCTGGACGCTCAAGCACAGTCGCTAGATGAGTGATAGAGATGGTTGAAGTGTTAGATGCCAAGATAGCGTTTTCTTTTACTAGGCCTTCTACTTCTTTTAATACAGCGTGTTTTACTTTTGGATTTTCAACAACGGCTTCGATAACGATATCCGTTTCACCAAAGTCGCCATAGTTTAAAGTAGGACGGATGCGGCTTAGCGTTTCACCCATTTGAGCTGGAGTCATTCTCTTACGCTCAACTTGCTTACCTAATAGCTTGCTGGCTTCGCCCATACCCAAGTCTAATTGCTCAGACTTGATGTCTTTCATGATAATTGGCAGGCCTTTTGAAGCCGCTTGATAAGCAATACCGCCACCCATGATACCAGCGCCAAGTACCGCTGCTTCATCGATGTCGTGCGCTTGTTTGCTGTGCTGTTTAGCTAGTTTCTTAACGGTTTGATCGTTTAAGAACAGACCCACTAAGCTTTCAGCTTGTGGTGTTTTCGCTGCTTTAGCAAAGTGTGCTGCTTCTACTTTAATCGCTTCATCGCGACCCATGTTTACATGCTTTTCAATCGCTTGAATCGCAATAGCAACGGCTGGATACTGTTTAGGATTGGCTTTAGCGAAGATAGCGCCTTTGGCACTGTTGAACGCCATCGCTTGCTCTAATTGATTTAATTTAACAGGCTGTAGCTTCTCTTCACGCTTGGCTTGCCAATCTAAATCGCCAGCAATGGCTTTTTTGACTAGATCAACAGCGGCTGCTTGTAGGTCATCTTGTGCAACAACCGCATCAACCAAGCCTAATTTAAGCGCTTGAGCTGGTTTTTGTGGTTTACCGGTTGCAATAAGCTCTAATGCGTTGTCAATACCGATAACACGTGGCGTACGAACACTACCACCGAAGCCTGGGAAGATACCTAGCTGAGTTTCTGGAAGACCGATTTGCGCT
This sequence comes from Psychrobacter sp. FDAARGOS_221, assembly GCF_002313155.2. NCBI lineage: Bacteria > Pseudomonadati > Pseudomonadota > Gammaproteobacteria > Moraxellales > Moraxellaceae > Psychrobacter > Psychrobacter sp. FDAARGOS_221. The sequence continues at coordinate 2,220,566 of NZ_NWFK02000001.1, read as the reverse complement.
TTTTCGCCCATCACACGGTATTCACAAACTAGAGTCATTTCACAACCACCGCCTAGTGCTGCGCCATTGATAGCCGCAACTTTAGGGAATGGTAGGTCTTCAAAACGGTTGAATACACCGTTAATTTCAACGATCCAGTCTCTGATTTCAGTTTCTTCTTTACGGAAGTGACCAACGAATTCTGTGATGTCAGCACCAGCGATAAACACGCCCTTGCCTGAGGTCACAACAAGACCTTTAATGCTATCAGCTGCTTTTTCAAGAGCAGCAACCGCTTCTGTAAACTGCTGATTGGTTTCGGCATCAAACTTGTTAACGCTTTCATTTTCAGCGTTAAACTGCATATTGGCGATGCCATCTTCTAACATCGATACCGTAATGCGATTACCTTGATATATCATGTAAATCTCCTTGTTATTGTGAACGCGCTTAATGTTGTCATCATTCGCCTGTCGTAGCTTACACTTGCTTATCGTACAATGAATCAATAGCTTACCGTGTATTGGACTAATAACTTACCGTACATTGAAACAATAAATATAAGTACAATGAGCTGACAATATAAAGAGTAACTTACGTCTAAAAGTCGTTAAGTCACCATTATCATAGTTTTTGTTGGATTAAGAACAAACCCGCTTGGTTGACTGCATCAAGTACAGAGCAATCATACAGAGGCTGTATGAAGTTAATATTATATAATTTACGCCTCATCATCTGCACTCTACAATCTCTACGTCGGTTAGTGTATGGGATTTAACCCCTTGCTGTCACAGCGCAATAGCTGACTCATAGGTCATATATTGTCTATAGTGAAGCGGTGTTCCTATAATGTCAAAATATCTCACGTAGCCAATTGGTAACTTTTAGGTAATGGATATCTTTAGAAAATAGATACAATCTTGCCGGCCTTATCTATGCCATCAACATAAATGATTAATAAAAGTTGACATTGATAACAAGCACACAACCACTTATTGATGCCAATCATTTATAATAAGCAATCAACAACATATAGTTAATCGTTTGCTCAACATATGAAACCTATATAGCGTAACCTATAAAATATAGAGTCTATTCAACGCGGTCCAAAGTGTTAAGGCTGTTAGCAACCGTTTACAACAACCCATTAAGTTAGACCTTTATTTATTTAAAATTAATTTGAAACTTTTACCCCATCTGTATCGAGCCCCAGTTTATGACAAACCAGCACGTCAATTCCCAGATCAACCGTGACAGCACTTTTGATCATTTTAGTCAGCAAGTCATCACTACCTTGCAAGCCGATATTGAACAATTACTCACTCATGCGGCATTACCCAGTCCTTTAAACGAGGCCTGTTTTTATGCCATGACAGGTGCGGGTAAAAAGGTACGTCCCCTGCTGGTAGCGAGTGCCTATCATAGCGTGCTGTCATCATCGACTGACTCAGACGATTCAGCAACCACTATCCGCTTAAATGACAGCTGCCGACGAGCTATGTTGGCAGTTGAGCTGCTGCATACTTATTCTTTAATTCATGATGATCTGCCGTGTATGGACGATGACGACTTACGCCGCGGCCGCCCGACTTGCCATATTGAGTTTGGCGAAGCGACTGCGTTATTGGCAGGTGATGTATTACAAACTTTAGCATTTGAGGCACTCAGCGCAGACTTGGCTGGTTTTGAGCCTATCTCTGACACCCACGCTGCGAAGCTTATTCGTGCGTTTGCCCCAAGAGCCAGACGCATGGTGTCTGGGCAAATGCTGGACTTAAATGCAGAAGATAAGCAAGTCACCCAAGATGAGCTAGAGGCCATCCATCGCGATAAAACTGGTGCATTGATTGAAGCGTCAGCTCTAATGGGCGGAGTTTGCGCCGATGCCACACAAGAGCAGCTACAAGCCTTACGCCTGTTTGCCAGCAGCTTAGGTTTAGCCTTCCAGGTCCAAGACGATATCCTTGATGTCACTTCAGACACAGATGTATTGGGCAAGCCTACCGGTAGCGACGAGGGACTTAATAAGTCAACTTATGTTAAGCTCATGGGTGTCGAGTCAGCCACGGATTATGCCAAATCTTTGTTTGATGACGCCACGACCAGTATCGATCAACAGTTTGGCAATCATACTGCGTTGAATACATTGGCTGATTGGCTGTGGGATAGAAAAAAATAATCTCATGCAGCCGCTATAAAATAACAACAAGATTGTCTTTGATTTAGCTGTTCTGTCGCTGTATTTTATTAGCTGTTTTTTTACCTGACGATTTACCAGACCAAAAGGACTGCTTTTGTTGCGTTTTTTTCATCCGTCTAAACGAAAGACCAAGCAAGTTGACACCATCCGTGTTCGACCAAAAGCGTCCTTGTTCAAAATAAAGACTAAAACCGGCACCCAATCAAAACAGTCAAACGCAGCTTTCAAGTTTCAGACAACCGCTAAAACAAAGTCTAACGTCTGGGGCAGTACTCGTCGCTTGCGTCATTCAGTACAGAGCAAGCATCAAAGACCATTCAAATATCAAAGACAGCTAACTAACACCCGCCAGCGCTTAATAAGACTGTGTCTACTGCTTAGCTTAACTGGTATGGCAACTCATTCGATAACCGCCAATGCCAGTGTATTGGACCCAATTCGCTGGGTGCTATCGCCTTTTATTAACTTGGTTAGTAAAAATGACAATGAAGCAGAAGAAGACTTGCCTGAATCAGGGGGTCTATTTACAGAGCAGGCCTCACTCGATCCTAATGCAGCGAGCCACCCTGCCACAACCAATAATGATCGCTTAGCGTTAACTGCCGAACGCCCTAGCTTACTGAACGTGATGCAAGCTGAGTTTATGGTAGATAGAGGCGACATCGATAGCGCGCTGAAAATTTATAAGCAAGAATCGTTTAAAAAAGAATCGACCACTGTATTTGAGCGGGCGTTAGAGCTATCGCTGCTATACGATATGCCTGAAGAGTCGCTTGAGTTTGCCTTGCAGTGGCAGCAGCAAAATCCAGAGCACATCCCTGCCCTATTTTATGTGGCGCATTTGGCATTAAAAGCCAACAACTATGATTTAGCAGGCGATGTACTGGGCCAAATATTAGACTATGACCCGCAAGCCGACTTAAGTGAAATTCTAATCGGTATTTATCCGACCACCGACCAAGATCAGCGTCTATTGCTTGAGACCTTGTTGTCGCTGCCTAAGCATGATAATCCTTCGCTACTGGTGATGCAGGCAGGTCTGATGTCGCAGCTTGGGCAACCTGACATCGCGTTGGTCAGTATCAACCGCGCGTTACGCTCAAAGCCAGACAATGCTGCGTTTATCGTTTTAAAGAGCGACATCTTAAAGCAGCTTGAGCCTGACCGTGAGGTGCTGCAATACGTCAGTGGTGAACGTAAACGACTCAAAGACAATAAGTCATTGTATCTATACGAGATTCGCTATCGACTCGAGCTTGGACAAACCCAAGACGCTTGGAACTTATTGATTAAAGCGCATGATCTGTTTCATGATGATGAAGTAACCCTATTGGCTGCGCTAGTCAGTATCGATATCGAGGCCTATGACACTGCCGATGAGCTGCTGTCTGGTTTAGCGTCGTCACCATCTTATATTGACCAATCTTATTACTACTTGGGCATCAGCGCTGAGCGTCAGCAAAAGTATGAGCGTGCCGAACGCTTTTTATCAAAAGTGATGCAAGAAAGCTTGGTATTACAAGCCCGTCAGAAGCTGGTATCTATCCAGTTATTAAAAGGTAATCCTGAACAGGCACTAGAAACGTTAACCAAGTTTAGTCAGCAGTTTGAGGTATATGCACCAGAAAGCGCCATTATGCAGGCTGAAATTTTGCGCCAGCAAGACAAACTCATCGAAGCGAACAAGGTGCTGGCCGATGCCAACCGTCGCTACCCAGACGATACCAAGCTGTTGTTCGCTCGCGCACAATTATTAGACAATGACAAAGACGCAGCTTTAAAGCGCCGCTTATTAGATCGACTGATTTTGATTAATCCTGAAGATCCCAACTATCTGATTGCGTTGGCGACCTTATTGTTTGAATCAAACAGTGAAAGAGACGTCGAGCAAGCCCTGACTTTGGCGCAGACGGTGTTAGATATTCCGTTTAATTCTCCACAATTTGATCAAAACAACTATCTGGCTGCCTTAAACCTTGTTGCAGCAGACGCTTTATCTGAGGCTCGTTATGAGGATGTCATCGCCTATTTAGAAGACACTTATAGCATATCACCAACCTTAGATTCCGGTATCTTGTTACTGCGTGCGTATCAAGGCATGCAGCAAGAAGATAAGGTGATTAACCTGTTTAACGACATTCAGCAGCGATTTGCGGTTGGGCAACAGGATTTAAGCGACCGTCTACAATCTTACTAGTCGAATACTGATTAATAGCTTTGATGGATAATATTAATGATTATTGGTGATCACTAGTACTAAATGACTAACAAAAATATCAACGCTAATCATACTTTTGCTATTTAGATGACTTGATTTTTTAAAACACACCATCCCTTAAAAAATATAATCTCTTAATACATATAACTACTTAAAACACATAGCCATTTAGAACATATAAATAAGGACTTTTATTATCATGACCGCACTTTCTACTTTAGAGCTACTGACTTCAAAAAAACTACCAACAAGTAGCGTTAATAAACCAAGCAAAAACTTACTTGCTATGGTATTGGCCAGCTCTGTGCTTGCCTTAACCGGTTGTCAGACTACTCAGCATATGGCAGCGGATAACACTAGCCCTATTCTGGCGACGGATCAGACCGCCTATCCTGAACTGTTACAACAGTTTAATATCCGTGGCAAAATCGGTGTCACCACGCCCAAAACTGAAACCAGTAATGCGCAATCAGGCAGTGCTTTTTATGTCTGGGCTCAAGAAGACAACCGCTTCGCTATCGACATTACCGGCGCTTTAGGCATCGGTCAAACCACCATTCAATACAATGGTGCTACCGCGACCTTGGTCAGTGAGCGCACTGGTGAAATTACCGCCAGCTCGCCAGAAGAGCTGCTACAACGCGCCACAGGCTGGCAAGCACCCATTTCTCAGTTACGCTATTGGATATCAGGTCGCCCTGCGCCTTCAGACAGCAACAGTCAATTAGATCAAAACGGACGCTTGCTAAGCAGCCAAAATGGCGACTGGACCGCCAGCTTTAACTATCTATCTAATAATGCTACCGACCAACGTCCGAACCGAATTAAGGTCGCTCGTACTGACGGTCATAAAGTCGTGATGACCATTGAACATGCCAAATAGTTAGTCATTTTTATTACTGACAAACCGTTGCCCTAGTCCGTTATTTTCAGACAGTCTGCTTAATGTGATGCCCTTATGATGCCAAATACCTGCTTGAGCTTGTTTTCACCTGCCAAAATTAATTTATTTTTGCATATTACCGGTAAGCGTGCTGATGGTTATCACAACTTGCAGACCGTGTTTCGGCTATTGGACTGGGGCGATCAATTAGACTTTGCGCTAACCTCTCACACCTTTAATCCGCACCAAGCTATCGACGACGATAATTTGCCGTTGACCCTAGACAGCAATGTCGCGGTTACCGATAACCTAGCAGACAACCTGATTACCAAGGCAGCCATCGCCTTGTTAGAGCATATCAAAGCAAATGCTCATCAAGTTGGCACACTCCCAGACACTCTACCAGTGATAGCGGTTAAGCTTAATAAGCAGATACCGGCAGGCGCTGGCTTAGGCGGGGGCTCATCGAATGCCGCGACTACTTTGATTGCATTAAATCAGCTTTGGGGCAGTCATTTAGAGGATCGCTCATTTAACGAGGCAGTAGAAATTGTAGATTTGATCAAAATCGGTGCAACTGTTGGTGCTGATGTGCCGATTTTTATCTTTGGACAAGATGCGATTGCCGAAGGTATTGGAGAACAACTCACCGCCATTGACCTGCCGTATCAGCATTTTTTGTTATTACATCCAGATGCACACGCCTCAACCCAAGGTCTATTTCAGCACCCCAGTTTGCGCCGTGATATGCCCTCTATTGCGACCGCTGATATTGCCGCATCGCAAGCAGACTATTTAGATGGATTACAGCTGCCCTATTGCAACGTTTTTGAGCCTGTAGTCACAGACTTAGTGCCGCAAATTGCAGATGCCTTGCATTACCTGAAGCAATTACAGCCTGTAACCGGTAGCAGCGCGCGTATGACCGGCACCGGCAGTTGTGTCTACTTACCGATACCAGCTGACAAATTAGAGGCGGTGAGACAGCACGTCATATACACCTCACCGCCGCCTTGTGGCTATGTATTTACTCAATCTTTATCTGGCTAATCAGTCTTTAGCCAGTGACTTAGCCGCTAAGCCTAAATTTTTGCAATAAATACTTAAATAGTGATTCCAACGAAGCACCATATGATGTATAGTCTAAAAGCTTAAAAAAACAGCACTAATAATGAGTGATGAGATATTGGCTAAACAAACAAGCCAAAACATTCTTGTTCACTCAAGTTGTACTGAGATAAATCTGATACGGTCACTATTTATGGCCTTAAAATATCAGTATTAAAGCGCTTGTTTTGATCTAAAAATAAGTTCTTTTAGATTTATCTTGAAAAACAGTTGCAATGGCGAAATTATTGTGTATAATAACTCGCCCATAAAGGGGTATAGCCAAGTTGGTAAGGCATCAGGTTTTGATCCTGACATCCGTTGGTTCGAGTCCAGCTACCCCTGCCATATTCGTCAAAGGCTCAGTTGCTTTAAATTAAAATAAAACGGCTGAGTTTGTTGACATATCTACTAAGTTTTCGGTATAGTTCGCCTCGAACGAAATCAAGAAAACGATCAGCAAAAGTATCAAAATATTAGTAAGCCCATTTATTAATATTTTGGTAGTAAATTATCAGAAGACATGCTAAGTTAATACAAGCATAAGACTTCTTGATAAGGTTAGTCTGTTACAGGGGTATAGCCAAGTTGGTAAGGCATCAGGTTTTGATCCTGACATCCGTTGGTTCGAGTCCAGCTACCCCTGCCATTTTCTAAACGTTCAACCTTCTTCTTTATTTGTGCAGTCTCTACTGCTCCTTCTGTCTGTTAAGTCAAATAAATAGGACTTGAACCATGCCATATCTGGCGATTTTTACGGGTAATGCCCACCCTGAACTGGCAAAAACTGTCGCAGATCACCTACACATTCCTCTTGGCCGTGCTGATGTCACGCGCTTCTCTGACGGCGAAATCGCTGTAGAGATCAAAGAGCACGTACGTGGTAAAGACGTCTTCATCCTACAACCTACATGCGCCCCTACTAACGATAACCTGATGGAAATCATGGTTATGGCTGATGCATTGCGTCGTTCTAGCGCTGGCCGTATCACCGCTGTGATGCCTTATTTCGGCTATGCCCGTCAAGACCGTCGTCCGCGTTCAGCACGTGTGCCTATTTCGGCTAAAGTAGTGGCTGATATGCTTAACATCGTTAGCATTGACCGCGTCATGACCGTTGATTTGCATTCTGACCAAATCCAAGGTTTCTTCGATATCCCAGTAGATAACATCTACGGTACCCCTGTGTTACTAAAAGACCTGCAAAAGCAAGGTTATGAAAACCTAATGGTTGTTTCGCCAGACGTTGGCGGCGTAGTCCGTGCGCGTGCGATGGCAAAAGAGTTAGGTGACACTGAGTTGGCCATTATCGATAAACGTCGTGCCCGTGCGAACGAATCACAAGTGATGCATATCATCGGTGACGTGAAAGATCGTGACTGTGTGATTGTTGATGACATGGTAGATACCGCAGGTACTCTGTGTAAAGCTGCGCAAGCACTGAAAGACAATGGTGCACGCCGCGTATTAGGCTATATCACT